>JAXMBP010000014.1:0-118330 GCA_046349795.1 Pirellulales bacterium
ATGCGCTGAACCCAAGGATAGGCTGCGGTATATGTAGCCAATTTCTTGTTGGCAACGCTTAATTCAGTTCTGCTTTCCGCTAGTTTGCGCTCTAGTTTCTTGCGACTTGAGTCCTCGGTTGCGGTTGAAACCGCTAACTCGACAGTACCGATTTCTTTTTGCAGTTGTTCAACGTGCTGATTCTGTGTGGTTAGCTGTTCTTGAAACCATGTATCTACTGATTTGCCTCGGATGGTGACTTCAAGAATTGGATAGAACGCGCCGATGTTGGCGCCCCACAGCGCTGCAACTGCTATCGAGCAAAAGGAAGCGAAAAATAACGAACGCCAATACTTTTTTGCGTCGTGTAAGGATCTTGTGAAGTTCTTCATGAAAACTGCTTTGGATGAGTCCATTCATCGCGAGGCCATGTCCTATGTCACGGCTGAGCGGCCGTCTCGGCGGGTCGACGGCAATTGGTAGAGGCCTAAATAAAAAGCTTGGCATCGCATCCAGCGAATCACCTTAAAGCTTCAAAAAAAGCTCTTTCCACGACGGATTGTGATAGAAGACTTTGGCCAAGTCCAGACCAATCCTTTGCTTGCAAACGCTGCATCCTGCGCCCAACAGTGACAGGTTTGCTTCGAATGTTACCTTCGGCCGTGCGACGTTCGCCCGAAGATGAAACGCTAGTGTTGCTTTTTTCGGAGTTTAACAAAATTGAATATTGACTCAATTTTGTTAGCCTGTAAAGTGATATCCATCTCAATTTTAGTGAGGTTAGCATGGGAACACGCTGGGTAGACCGGCTCAACAGCGACGACTTAGGGTTCCTCAAGCGATTCTTACTCGCCTCAGGTTCCCTCAAGAAGTTGGCCGAGCAGTATGGGATTAGCTATCCCACCGTACGTATTCGACTCGACCGGTTAATCAACAAGGTCGAGATTCTAGACAGTGCCGATGAAATGCCCGAGTTCGAACGGCAATTACGAGCAAGCTATGTCGAGGGCAAGTTGGACCTGGTCACCTTTGAATCATTATTGTCCAGCTACAAAGTGGATCTTCAAAGCAGAGTGGAGAATCAAAATGCAAACGCCAAGATTTCGTGAACAACTCAACAAGTGCCTTTTATTTGCAACCGTATTGCTGATGCTGGTCACCTGTGAAGAGTGTAAAGCACAGTCGGAACAACCCAAGAAAGTCGATTCCTTTACTTGGAAGTCGAGGGCACAGGAGTTGGCGGCCGATTGCAAACTCGAAAATGATTCCGAAATGGGCGACGTAATCAGAGTGGAGAGAACTACGGGGTCAAAACAACAGATTCCCTTGATAACTATCGACAAGCCGAAGTTGACCGAGCGAACATATTTTGTCCACGGCAAGATTAAGTATCAGGATGTAGATCAGACTGGGTTTCTTGAAATGTGGAGCAATTTTGAGGAACCAAAAGCAGGAAGTTACTTTTCGAGAACTATGGATGTTAGCGGACTGATGGGCTGTATTTCCGGCAGCTCTGGATGGCGAGAGTTTAGTTTGCCATTCATGGTCAACGACGAATCATTTCCAATGCCAGCTCAACTGCAGATCAACCTAGTGTTGCCCAACAAGGGAGTTGTTTGGATGAGTGATGTGACATTGTACGAGCGTCCGCTACCTACTCAAATCGCCCAGGCAAATCAGTCGGGGAATCTGCTAACTACTGCTGCCGCATTCTCGCCATCCTGGGGTCTACTGATTGGCTTATGCTTGCTGGTCGCAATACTTGCGTCGCTTGCCGGAGCTGGACTGTTGATCTTCAAGCAAAAAAGAAGTCAGACAAACGAGATACGTCGTATGGAAGCGATGAATATCGAATAGTTCTAAGGCGCTGAGGTTTGCGGAACGGCGACGCGTACTTCAGCAGATCCTACCTGAAAGCCCTGAGTTGTTTCGAGGAAAGCTCGCACGACATACTTGCCAGAACGAATCTTTTCGGGCACTGTCAGGTTCACTGCGCTCGGCGAGCTTCCTACGACTACGTTTGCCTGTGCCATGGTCTGTTGATTGGCGAATTGGTATCGTTGTTGAAACGCCGCGCGACCTTCCTCCGTTTTCCAATCCACCTTAGCAGCTTTGGCCTCTTCGCTGGCAACTCCGCGCCGACGCGCAAATTCGAGGGTCAGTTTGCCAGGTTGTGCGTTGGGTATTTGGACGGGAATCATATCGCCAGGCTTGAAATCTTGATCTGCGATTTGAAGATTCAAATCGGAGCTATGAGCCAATCGCATGAGCGGATCACCCAACAAATTCATTTGCCAAACATGCTCTTGACGTTCCGCTTTCAAATCATAGCCTTTGGGCGTCATTGCAGTGGCGATCGAATTAATCATCCCGAGCTGACTTTTGGAATCAGATAGTTTTGCGAAACGAGAATCGTCCAGCGATGCCTTTTCCGCTTCGAGCATTAAACTGCCCAAGGTTTCAATCTTCTGTTCAAAATAACCACGAAGCAAACCGTCCGATAGAATCGCTAATCCATAAGGACCGCTTACGCGAGTGGCCGCGATGGCTGCGATGGGACCAGTCGGGTTAAGTATCAATTGCTCGGCCAAACAATCATCTTTGGCATCAACTGCACCTGTGTAGCAGGCTAGGAAGATTGCAATGGGAGGTTGTTTCACCTGCACCTCTTTCACATGCTGCTTCAGAAAGATCGGATGATGCTTATTGCCAACTCGAATCGTATCCAACTGATCAATCCAGCCGTGGCCGATGTAGACCCAGAACGCACCGCCATCGTTCATGCGATCAAGCGTCGAATCACAAAAGGTAAGCGGGTCCGGGCAATAAAGGCTGCTCAAACTAGCCTGAGTCATGCTCAGGTTCACCCAAGCAGGAACTGTTTCGGAAAGAAACTTGCGAGTCGTCATTTCAATTACAGAGTCGGTAACGACGCCGAATCCGCCAACGCCAGCGACGACGTGAACATCGCGTCGCCACGAAGAAAAGTCCGGATTGTTTTCGTAGGTCATCACGCGAGCCAGAAAGCTCTTTAGTTGCTCAATGCTTTGAGCTGGAATTCTGCCGACCGACAACTCGGGAGTTCCATCATCGTTTAGATCTCCGTAGTCATGATCACTAGCCAAACTGGGCGTACCACCGAATTGGATCATGGCTGTGCTTGGGTGATAGAAAGTCGGCACGCCAGATTGAACATCTCCCGCCAGAAGGATGTAGGCAAGTTGATTCTGTTGAGCAGTCTGGCGAATCTGCTTTTTCAACTCTGTAGCCCCGAGTTCGGCGTCCAGTTCGAGTATTTGATGGCCTTGCTTTTCTCGATACTGCTTCCATTCCCTTAGTGAATCGCTCCATGCCTTGGGGCGCACCACTAGTGTATCAGCGGCCAGTGAAAATTCTGAATAGGATATCGCGATCCAACACAGACTCAGGCATGAGATCCAAATTCGCAGGGACATAACAAACTCCGTTTCTGTTCTCAAGGCAGCGCGAGCACGAACTAACGCAAATCAAAGAAGTTGCGATGCGACCAACTAATTATGCTCAGTTGGCTGCTGCCAGTCGATGCCAGTGATGAACTCGATTAGAATCTTTGGCTGTGGACCGGAAAGCTAGCTCTACAAACTAGGTAGTAGAATAAGTTCATGGCTGATTGGACAAACAAAGTAGCAGTAATCTGCGGCGGATCGAGCGGTCTAGGGCTTAATTTAGCTCGGGCGCTAGTCGGGCAAAGCTGCGGAGTATTGGTGTTGATTGGTCGCGACGGAGCGAAGCTTGCGGCCGCAGGCGACGAGTTGTCCGAGCTATTGAGTGAACGAAGCTCGAACACTCGAATCGAAACGATTTCGGCTGATTTGACCGACAAGGTCCAATCCTTGAATTGCGCCGAACAGTTGAGCGAGATCACGCCCAAAGTGGATCTGCTGATTCAAGCAATCGGCGTGAGTGATCGCGGAATGATCGAAGATCTGACCAAGGAGCGATTGTATGAGTTGTTTGACACCAACGTCGTGACTAGTCTTCACGCACTGCAAGTGTTTTCTCCAAGACTGGCAGCTACAGGTGGAGTGGCTGTATTGATCGGCTCGCTGGCCAGCCTGTTTGCACCACGATTTTTGGGCGGATACTCGATAGCCAAGCATGCTTTAGCGGCTCTGGCTCAGCAGGCTCGACTAGAGTTGGTCGAGAAGAACATTCAGGTCATGTTGTGTTGCCCAGGTCCCATTCGTCGCAACGATGCTGGTCAGCGCTATCGTGAGCAAGCTTCTGCCTCGGTGCCTGCCGAAGCTTTAAAACCGGCAGGAGGCGCGAAAATTAGTCAGCTTGATCCTGACGAGCTTTCGCAAAAGATTCTTGCGTACGCAGCAGCTCGACGCCCCATGCTGATCCTACCTGTAAAAGGCCGCCTACTGAGATTGCTAACCGCGATCTCACAACGTTTGGGCGATTTACTGCTACGCCGCAGAAGCGCCTGAGCCCAACGCGCTAGTTTTGATGTTGCAGTTTTTGGTTTTAGGGGCGAAGCCACGTCCGTTTGCTTAGCCCAGCCTTGTAGGGCTGGGTAAGTAATTCCCGAGAAGCAGGGCCAACGGCCCAACGGTTTGAGCTCAAACCGCTGGGCCGTTGGCCTCACCATGTTCATGCTCCGTTCCCAGTCCGATGGACTGGGCTTTGTAAATTGCTGGGCCTTCGGCCCGAAATCCCAGAAACTGTGCAACATCAAAACGCGCTAGCGCGGGGTTTCTGGCGAATAACGGCATAGAAGAGAAGAGCGATCGCTCAGGGTGTCAACAAACTCTTCGCAAGTCGAGCGTCAAGGGGAAGTCGAGATTCTCTTCCAGCGCTGGAATACTGCGAGGGCCTGGTGAATGCCCCATAGCATAGAATCTAGCCGTTCGCCGAGCTTCAGCTTCCAGTGCATTGATCGGGAACGTCTCGTAATTGCGCCCAGCAGGATGCGCGACATGGTACATGCAACCGCCGATGGATCGCTGAGTCCACGTGTCCAGGATGTCGAAGACCAATGGTGTATGAATTGGAACCGTTGGATGCAAACACTGAGATGGCCACCAAGCTCGATAACGCACTCCGGCCACATACTCGCCCTGCTTACCCGTCGTATGCAGTGGAACTCGTCGTCCATTGCAGGTCACGATGTAACGCGAATCGGTTAAGCCTTGTATCAGCACCTGCAATCGCTCGACGGAACTGTCCACATAGCGAACCGTACCTCCACCTCCAGGCTCTTCGCCCAACACGTACCAGGGTTCAATTGCATTGCGAAGTTCTATCTTGATGTCTTGGTAGCTGACAGTACCCATCACTGGGAATCGAAACTCAAAGTGCGTTTGAAACCACTCGGCGGGGATATGGATGCCGGTACTCTTCAGTTCATCCAGCACGTCTGTGAGGTCACTCCAAACGAAGTGTGGCAACATAAATCGATCATGCAACGTTGTACCCCATGCAACCAGCTTGTGTTCATATGATTTGCGCCAGAAATGGCTGACTAAAGCTCGTACCAACAACTGCTGTGTTAAGCTCATTTCTGCGTGCGGTGGCATTTCAAATCCACGAAGTTCCACCAATCCCAAGCGTCCTGAGCTGCTATCAGGTGAATAAAGTTTGTCGATGCAGATTTCGGCTCGGTGCGTGTTGCCAGTCAAGTCGATCAACAAGTTGCGGAACAGCCGGTCTACCAGCCAAGGGGGCTGATGAACTCCCGATTGCTGCTGCGCTAAAGTTGGTACCAGCGAGAAGGCCAACTCAAGCTCATAAAGAGCATCTCGACGACCTTCGTCCACTCGTGGTGCTTGACTGGTGGGGCCGATAAACCGACCGCTAAACAGATAACTTAACGATGGATGATTCACCCAAAAGCCGATCAAACTCTTCAGCAAATCTGGTCTTCGAAGGAAAGGACTTTCTAATGTTGAATTTGACCCGAGAACAACGTGATTGCCGCCGCCTGTTCCCGTATGTTTACCGTCTAAGTCGAACTTCTCAGTTCCAAGACGCGTGAGTCGAGCTTCCTCGTAAAGCGTCTTCGTATTCTGAACCAATTCGTCCCAGGAGTAGGATGGCTGTACATTGACTTCGATGACACCCGGGTCGGGAGTGACTTTGATGACCTGAATGCGATGATCGCTGGGGGGCAGATAACCTTCAATCAAAACAGGAATTTGCAATCGATCGGCAGTTACTTCGATGGCCGAAGCCAAGTCCAGGTAGTCTTCCAAACGTTCTACGGGCGGCATGAAAACATGTAGTCGACCTTCACGAGGTTCAATACACATGGCAGTGCGCACGACATTGGGCGGCAACTCTTCATCGGACTCGTCTGCGTCAACCCCGGCGTCTTCGGAAGTTCCAGACAACTGCAACTGTTGTTGATTGACAGGCAGTCCCAAGGTTGGTTGAGCAGCCTTGGCAATGAACTCCTGTTGTTTGTTCGCTCGCAGCATAGATCTTGGAGTTGGCAATGCACCTAACGTGGCTGATGGATCGGCCACAAACATCGGCGATTCACCAACCGTTGTTGCCGGCAGCGTCTCAAGCGGCAATCGCAAGCCAACAGGAGAATCTCCAGGAAGCAAGTACAACTTTTCTCCACGAATTGGCCAGCGACCTGTAACCCATTTTGCAGCCTGCCCTTGCCACTGCTGACATCGAATTGGAATAACGAATCCGACAGCTTGATTAAGGCCTCGTTCGAAGACTCGCACCATTCTGGCTCGTTCTTCGGGATCCTTCAACTTCGGATCCCGAGGATCTACATCAACCGGCAGCTTGCGTTCTTGCAGCAAATAGTAGGCAACATCCTCATATGCAGGAATGATGCATCGAGTGGGCAACTCAAGTTCTTCGGCGAGCGCTCGAGCAAACTTCTTGGCGTCGACGAGTGTGTAGCTTGAAGGCTGATCGGCATCGGCGATTAGGTCTGGATTCTGCCAAATGGGTACCCCGTCTTTGCGCCAGTAACAAGCCAAAGCCCAACGCGGCAGAGATTCGCCGGGATACCACTTGCCTTGACCGTAATGCAAAAGTCCACCTGGGGCGATTCTGTACCGGAGTCGCTTGATGAGAGCCTCTGACAATTGACGTTTGTGCGGACCGACGGCCGCCGAGTTCCATTCGGGGCCTTCCATATCGTCGATTGATACAAATGTGGGTTCACCGCCGATGGTTAGCCGCACAACATCTTCAGCCAGCCTTTGATCAAACTGATGCCCTAAAGCATCGATGGCATTCCATTGATCGTTAGTGTAGGGTTTGGTGACCCGAGGATCTTCGTGAATGCGAGTGATTGCCATGGAGAAGTCGAATTCAACTTCACACATGCCAAGCGTGCCGGTGATCGGAGCCGCTGAGCTTGGATTAGGTGTTGCAGCCAAGGGGATATGGCCTTCGCCGGCGAGCAATCCCGATGTTGGATCTAGGCCGATCCAACCCGCACCAGGAACATAAACTTCGGCCCACGCGTGAAGGTCCGTAAAATCTTCGGTCGGTCCACTGGGCCCATCCAAGGATTTCATGTCGGGAGCAAGCTGTATCAGGTAGCCTGAAACAAATCTTGCAGCCAGGCCCAGATTGCGAAGTACTTGCACGAGCAGCCAAGCTGAATCGCGGCAAGAGCCCGATCGCTTTGTCAGCGTCTCTTCCGGAGATTGAACGCCGGGTTCCAATCGAATCAGATAGCTTACCTCGTTCTGTATCCGCTGGTTCAGGTTGACCAACATGCCCGTAATGTGCTGGCGATGAACATCCAGTGTTGAAATGAACTTAGTGAATAGTGGGGTTGGCGGCAGTTTTTCCAAGTAAGGCAGAAGGTCTTTCCCCAATTCGCCCTCGTAAGGAAACGGATACCCTGCACTCTCCTCGACGAAAAAATCGAAAGGATTGATTACAGTCATGTCCGCAACCAAGTCCACTTCAACTCGCAAGCCTTTGGCCGACTTTGGGAATACACAACGAGCCAAATAGTTTGAGTGTGGATCTTGTTGCCAGTTGAGAAAATGATCCTCGGGTTGAACCTTGAGCGAGTAGCTTAGAATGGGAGTTCGACAATGTGGCGCTGGCCTAAGTCGAATCACTTGCGGACCCAGTGAGGTCAGTCGATCGTAGCGGTAATGCGTGACGTGATTCAGAGCGACGCGAATAGACATTGGAATAGCTTGGCTTAGCGGCTGGACTGGAATTGAGCTTGCGATTGTGTAGGAGATCGTAAAGCGAAGAATGTATCAAAAATCGCTTCATCAATGTCATTGAGCTTTACTTGCAGCTCGTCGACAAACTCATGCAATCCATTATTGATGACTTGTTGGACATCTGCATAAGCCAATGTCGCGCGAAGTTGCCCAAGTCGCTGTTCAGCCGTGTTGCGGAAGACACCTTCGGGCGAACCAGAGATCGCATGCAAACTTCGATCGGCGCCATCCAAGCAAAATCGAATCGCTCGAGGAAACTCGCGTTCTAGAATCAGGAACTCAACCACGCGAGGCACGGTGATTCCGCGGAATCGCTTGCGATAGATTTCAAATCCACTGACTGAACGCAAAACGGCAGACCACTGCAAGTCGTCAATTGTCGTGCCTACATCGCTCAAAGTTGGCAAAAGCGTGAAGTACTTGACGTCCAGAATGCGACTGGTCTTGTCGGCGCGTTCGATCAAGCGCCCAAAGTTGGCGAAGTGCCAGCCCTCGCCGTGCAGCATGGTCGCGTCTAAGATACCTGCGAACAAATGGCTGTGCAGTCGAGCCTTTTGATAGAAGTCGGCTAACTGGTCAACCGACATTGTCTGGTTCGCGTGATTTCGCAACCAATGGTAGAACTCGTTGATCTGCTCCCAAGCCTCTGAAGAAATTGTCTCGCGAATCGTGCGAGCATTTTCACGGGCGTTGGTCAAGCAGGACTTAATTGAGTTGGAATACTCTGGATCAAACGTTAAGAAGTGAATGACGTTATGCGCGTCAGGCTTGCCGTAACGCTCAGTGAATGTTTTTTGATCTCCAGTCGCCAGAATTAACGGTTCCCACTGTTGATCAGCAGAATCAGGTTGATCGAGAATTACATTCAACGTGACTTCGATGTAGCGAGCTAGGTTCTCGGCTCGTTCAACATAGCGAGCCATCCAGTAGATTGAGTTAGCAACGCGACTAAGCATGTTTCTTGTTGTTGGCGGCTAAAGTTTGCCGCTACCTTTCTACAATGATTACTTCTTGAGTTGCGATTTTGTCAAGTGGCGCAGGCTTCCAGCCTGCGAACCAGATCCGTGGCGTTTGCTTCCAGCTTGCGAATCTTGTGTCATCTTTCTGTTGCCTCAACGCCTTACAGCACCGGTTCGCTTTCGGCCACCTCGGCAGCCATTCTGGCCACGACCCAGGTATCCTTGCTACCGCCTCCCTGAGATGAGTTTACGACCAATGATCCCTTTCGCAGTGCCACGCGAGTCAGACCGCCGGGAAGCACCCATATACCCTCTTTTCCATACAGAATGTAGGGACGCAAGTCGACGTGACGGCCTTCGAAATGGTCATCGATAAGCGTAGGGACGCGTGAGAGCATCAAGGTTGGCTGAGCAATATAGTTTCGCGGATCTTGTTGAATCTTCTCAGCGAATTCAGCTTGTTGCTCGGACGTCGAGTGTGGTCCGATCAGCATGCCATATCCACCTGCTTCGTTAGCGGCTTTGACAACCAGTTTATCAAGGTTGCTCAGCACGTACTTTCGATCATCATCTCGTGCACAGACATAGGTTGGCACGTTTGGCAGAATCGGTTCTTCATTCAAGTAGTAGCGAATCATGTCGGGCACAAACGCATAGATAACCTTGTCGTCGGCAACTCCAGTACCAGGAGCATTCGCTAGAGCAACTCGACCATTTCGATAGGCTTGAAACAAACCTGGTACGCCAAGCATGCTGTCGGGTCGAAAGGCCTCGGGATCAATAAAGTCATCATCAATGCGGCGATAAATCACATCGACTCGACGGAATCCATCAGTGGTTCGCATGTAAACGTAACCATCTTGAACAATCAGGTCTCGGCCCTCAACCAGTTCAACGCCCATCTGCTGCGCCAGGAATGAATGTTCGTAGTAGCCGTGAGCTGTAACACCGGGCAGGAGCACTGACGATAACCGGGTCACGCGTCTCCTCAGGGCGAGCTGTGATAAGGTCGAGTAAAGTTTGCTCGGGTAGTCAATGACCGGCCTAACATTGGAGGCAGCGAACACTTGAGGAAATGTTCGCTTCATGATCATCCGGTTTTGCAATACGTACGAAACGCCCGAGGGGCAGCGCAGGTTATCCTCCAGCACGTAGATCGCTCCATCGCTGTGCCGTACCAAGTCGGTACCGGTCACGTGGCACCAGATGCCGCCGGGTGGATTTAGACCAACGCATTGATGGCGGAAGGATTTGGCCTTCTCTAACAGATCGCGAGGAAGAACTTCATCGTTGACGATCTCTTGTTCGTGATAGATGTCGTGGATGAAATGATTGAGAGCTTTGATACGCTGCTTGAGGCCAGCTTCGATATGGCTCCATTCAAAGGCTTCAACGATGCGCGGGATCAAATCAAACGGAAAGATCTTTTCAGTACCACTTTCATCACCATAGACAGTAAAGGTGATTCCCATATGTAGCAACGAGCGATCCATAGCTTGTTGGCGGTTGCGTATCTCCTCCATCGACATCGAGTTAAGCTGCTCGATGAGCAATTTAGCGCCTAAGCGCGGTTGTCCATCGGCATGAAACAGTTCGTCGTTGATCGACTCGGTATCGTAGTTTTCGAAGGCCATATTCGTATTGTTCCTCAAGAATCGCACTATGGTGTCAGCTTGCGTTGACAGTGTCAATTAGTCTTGGAGCGCAATTCAGTTGATGCCTAAGTTTGCCGCAGCCTCAATTGTTAGGACAACGATGCCGTCTGTCGTTCTAGACCTTTCGCTCCAGTTCAACAAGCTACCCCAAAGTTGTGTTTAGTGGTGACAGAATCCACGTTCGCTGACGATTTGCTGCCTAGGAACATCCTTGCCAATAGAATCGGGTATAAACTTAACGGTGAAGTGACTAAGACTGTTATCCCACGGGAAGTTCTGAGCCGAGGGCCAGTTCAGCTACGAAAAATAAAAACAGCCCACGATGGTTGCTATTTGCATCGCGGGCTGGGTCGAATTTCAAACTTTACAAGAGTGCTTAATCTCAGGCTAAGTCCTGTTTAGTTTCCTGGAGGCAAGCTGAAGCCTGGTGGGAAGGCTGGACCATTGGCACCTGGAGCTGGAGCCTTGGCTTCTTCAGGCGACTTGAATAGTTGCTCTCGCTTGACTCGCAGCTTGGCATATACGCTTTCGCTAACGATGTAATACCAATCGGCGAATCCAGCATTTAACTCATTCACCTTCTTTGTTGCATTCTTCATGGCATCGTTGCGAGCATCCAGTAGTCGCTTGTTTTCCTTGCGGATCGATTCTTGCAGGAATTGCAAACGCTCTTCCAACTCTTCCCGAGTTTCCTTGCGAGATGGTGTGAGTTCAGTTTGCTGACCGCTTTGGCCAGCAGGAACGGCCACAGGAGGTTGAGTTGCTGGCGGCTGCGTTGCAGGTACTGCTTCTTGAGTTGGCAGTGGTACACCTAGCGCCTTGGCTTGTTCAACCTTATTTGTCTCTTGCTTGGCTTCTTCTTGACTAGTGCCAGTAGAAACGAAGCGTACAGAGTTCACCCGAGCGTTAACACCCTTTGGCGGCTCACTGGCAGGAGGCTCGGGAGTAGCAGGTTCTTTTGTGCCGGGCTCCGCTGCACTAGGCTCCTGGGCGGCGGGTTCTTTCGCGGGAGCGGGCTCAGTGCCAGCCGGGTCAGCCTTGGGTGGCTCACTTGTGGCTGCAGGATCAGGTGTTTTCGCTGGCTCTGCTGGAGTGGTTGACTCGGGCTTCGCTGGCTCAGAATTGCCAGGAGCATTACCTGCTTCAGGCTTGGCTGCATCCGTTGGACCTGCACCAGCCGCAGGGCTAACCGGTTGAGCTGGAACTGTAAGTGGTTGATTCTTGGCTTTTTCAGCCGCTTCCATTTCCAACATCTGCTCTACAGTTTCAGGAACTACCTTCAGCTCGGGCATTGGGAACTTGGATTCATCGAGCTGCGCGGTAACGAGCAGATAGCGCCGAGCCGTAGTGGCGGCGTCGTCTTCTTTCTTGCCTTCCTTGTCCTTGTCTTTTGAGTCACTTTCGCTCACCGCGCTAATTGTCGAGTTGCCGAAACGGAGCAAATAGTTGATGCCGTCTTTGGTGCCGACAATCAATTCTCCGCCTGCCGCAAAGACCTCGCCAGTTTGCATGGGGAAAAAGCCTTGCTTTTGCAAGCTGGCTGTAGATTCCTTGTTCTTTAGCAACGATTCGTCGGCTTTCAAATTCTCGGCCAATCCCGCAGGCTTTCGACGAACGTTGACGATCTTCAAGTTCTGAACCGAATTTCTCAGATCGTTGAGAGCGCTTTCAGCCAAAACCTTTCCCTCTGGAAGCTGCGTGGTTTCCGGAGAACCTTCAATTTGGTGATCGACGAACTTAGTCATCGTCCACTTGTTGTCCTTGAACTCGAGGTTCGAGTCAAAATTCTTAGCTAACCCGTAGCCCGACTCGACGGGCACAATGGCATAGTCTCGAAGTGCTATGTTCGAAATGTCCATGCTGCGAACCGTGAGGATCTCTCCTTTGATCCACTTTTCAAACTGAGTTGTATATGCGTCTGTCTTTAGCTGTACAACATAAACGGCGTCCTCTGTAGGAACTCGAACGTAACGTTGATCGGAGGTTCCTTCGACCGCCTTGCCAATTACCAGAGCGGCAAGAACTTCGCTTTTAGCGCCTACAACGCGAAGTAATGTTCCAACACCGGTCGATGAAATCGTCATGTCATCCTTAGGTTCGACCACTCCATAAAGAGTATGGTCCCCACGATCGGTACTCACCGTTGATAGAACCGTCAGTTCGGTCAAGGGAGCTATTGCCTGACTGATTTGTTCGGCAGAGTCGGCCGGATATCCGTCGGAGGACGGCAATGTCCAAGCTTCTGTAGTTGGGTCTTTGGCAAGATCCAATTGACTAAGCGTAGCCATCTCTTCATTGAACTTTACCACTCGAAACCCGCTGGCAGTCGACGGATCCAACTCCTTGAACAGAGCTTGTCCCTTTAGATCTTTCGAGATCTCGGATTCACTACGAATGGCTTGTGGCCGCACGAACCATGCAAGCCCGAGTGAAACCGTTGCGATAGCTGCGAAAATCGCTGTTGTTGTCGCTTCGTTTTTCACGAGTAAAACTCCTCAATCAACTTCGTCGAATTTGTATTGTGAAACTGGCCTAGCTCAAGCTTGGCTAAAGTGAATAGCAATTGGTCTGTTAACGTAGTCGGCTCTTGGAAATGCCTTCGCGCTCGCGCACGCGTCGTGAAACGAATACTCCGATACCAACCAACAGTGGCGGAATTGGAGGCAGAAAAATTGCTAGATACTTGTACTTCGATTGCTCACTACGAGTCCTTAAGTCAGCCTTCAGGCGACTTTCTTTGATCTTCTCGTCACGAATGCCTTCCAGCTTTTCACGTTGAATCGCAAGTTTACGTTCAAGCGATTGTTGTTTGATTTGCAATTCTTGAAGCAACCGAATCAATTCACCTCGGCTTGCAGCGTTAGTGGCACCGTCGTCCTTGAGCTTCTGAATTCGCTCTTGGAATTTGGCGATTGCTCGCTGATTCTCCTCTTCAGCTTTTTGCATTTCATTATTGAACTCTTCCTGAAATTTCTTTTGGTTCTCGTTCTCATCTTTTTGAAACTGCTGAGCCTGACGCTCGAACAATCGCAAAGAAACGTGTTGAGGCTCGTGGCTACGAACCTTGGGATAGTTGGTTTCGCCAGCAAGCACATCAACAATGTTCAGGAAGAACGTAACGTTTTGAACTGGTAAATTGATCTGAAGGCTGTCTGGGTTCTTGCGACTTTCGACGAAGAAAGAAGCCAAGCAGTCTAAGTCGGAAACGTAGAAGGCTCGAATCTTAGCGGCAGATGCAGCATCGCCTTCCTTGCCCTTTCCTTCAATGTAAGCAGCAATGGTTTGTTCTCCCAATTCACTGCCTTGTAGAACTTTTAGCTGAGCTGGACTGACGCCGGTTTGGCTACGCAGTTGCCCCATGATGCTGTCATACTTAATCAGACCGCTTTGAGGTCGAGTTCTAGCGATAGGTGTAACGACAAGATCGCCACGATCTTTTTCCGGTAAGATCGTGCCGGCGTAGAGAAACATAATTTCTCGCAAGCCCGCAGTCGCAAGATTGTCTTCTGAAAGGTAGTCGATGCCCTCTTCACGGTCCTCGCGAACGAACAGCCATTCGTCCGTGGCCTGAGAGAGATTCACTAAGTCAGCGTGGGGATTGAACTGTTGCCAAACGACGTCCGGATTGATGGTACCATCGAAACCGATATTGGTCGGTATGTTCAAGCCCAGAGCCTTCCACAGGGAGTTGATGTCGCCCTTGGGCTGCGGCGGAGCTCCACCGCCAAACATGCCTCCTTGAGGTTGCTTGGGAACGCCCGTTCCAGGAACGCCTGGGAAGATCGAAGGAATTGGAAACGGATCTTCAAAAATAGCCGTTGGAACACCCGCCTTGATCGCATCGACAAAATTCTTCATCTGAATTGGATTGAGCGAGGATGGTTGGACGGCCAACATTGCGTCGAACTTGCCAGGAGCTATTGGATCGTTTGCATCAACTGCTTGAACGTCATACTGCTTTTCAAGCTCTTCGACCAAAGGATGCTTTTCAAGTTGTCTGAAGTTTCCCCCAGCCATTGAAAAGCCACCCATGAAGTTTGCATCAGTGGCAAGCACTCCAAGTTTGGCTCGCTTTGCGTGAGCTACAGTATTGATCGATCGAACTAGTTCGTACTCAACGGGAATACCGCTCTCAAAGAACGGAATGACCACCTTTGACAAACCACTACGAACAGCGGCGCCCATCAGAATCTCTTCGTCGCGGAATGTTCCACGCTGTTGAGTGCGAACAATTTGCGGCTCGATGCCATACTGCTTCTTAGCGCGTTGAGCATCTTCGCTGGAAGTTTCCAGGTCGCTAAACAGTTGAACTTGAATACGAGTCTTGCGGCCACCCGAGAGCGACTGAAACTCTTTCAAGAGATTTATCAAGTCGTAGCGGGTCTTGGTGTACTTTTCGGGAATGTTATTCGAAATAAAAGCTTCGATAACAATTGGACGCTCAGGATCCAAGTCACGAAGTATCTGACGCGTCGTATCGCTTACCGAACTGACCTTTCCGGCTGTAACGTCAAATCGAGGCCGATCGACTTGTCGAAAAAAGAAGCTAGCGGTGAAAACAATTACAACGCAGGCAAGGCAGCGAACGAAGTAATGCAGGAACTTTGTGTTGCCATCCTTACCTCCAGACCAGTGTCTGCGCCCAATCAAAACCATACAGTAGTACAACCCACCCACGGTCAACAGCGAGAAAAAGGCTATCGGAGCCGTGCTAATCACGCCTCGGCCGAAGTTATCAAACTGTTGGCTCAAGCTGTAGGAAGCGACTAGTCTTGCAGCCCAACCACTTGGAAAAATCACATCAGACTTTGCAGCAAAAGCTAGAGGCGCATTGAAGAGTGCCCCCAAAATAAAGCCGACTGTTAAATTGCTGGTCAAGAATGATGCCACCATTCCGATCGCCAACATAGCTAGACCAACGAACCAGTAACCCAAGTAGTTCGAGCAGAACAGGCCGGTGTCGACATCGCCTTCCGACAGGTTTACCAACACTAAGAAGGTTGAAATCTGCGAGAAGAGTAACGAGGAGGTGAAGATTGAAACCACCGAGAGGTATTTTCCGACAACGATATCAAAGTCGTCTGCTGGCAATGTCAACAGCAACTCATCGGTACCTTGGCGCTTTTCATCAGCCCAAATACTCATGGTGATAGCTGGGATGAAGAAGAGCATAATGATCGGGAACCAAAAGTTCAGTTGATCCAGATTGGCCAAGTTGGCATTGAAGAACTCGTTAGGCCAAAAGGCAGCCATGGAGGTCAACAAAACGAACAGGCACAAAAACACATAGCCTGTGGGATTGGAGAAGTAGGCCAAAAAGTTTCTGCGCAAGACGGCATAAGCCGCTCGCTTCTTGGTTGCCAAAAAGCTGATGAGCAAAAATGCCAACAGCAAAAAGATCAAATCGATGCCGATCAACAACAGTAAAGGATAGATCAGTACGGCGATGTTCATGTGAGTGCTGTAATTGCTAAGTGTTGGTAAGAGTTGTTCGGGAATGTCAAATGAAAGCTCAGCTCAACTGAGCTTAATGAGCGCCGGTTAGTTTGTGGAACGCACCATCCAGGTTGCTTTCCACCGCGCGCAGTTCATCAACTTTGCCGTCAAAAACTTTGCGACCTTCGTTGATCATTACAACTCGGTCCGCCATCGCCTCGACCTCTTGAAGAATGTGGGTCGATAGCAGAATGGTCTTGGTCTCGCGAAGCTTACGCATCGTCTTGCGTACTTCACGAATTTGATTGGGATCCAAGCCCGCCGTTGGTTCGTCAAGAATCAAAACGTCAGGTTCGTGTAGCAAGGCTTGAGCCATTCCCACACGCTGCTTGAAGCCTTTGGACAGCTTGCCGATCGGTTTGTGAAACACCGTGCTCAAGTCGCACAGGTCAACGACAGCCTCAAGCCTATCCTTCTTGTGCTTTTGACCCATGCCTCGAGCTTCAGCAAAAAAGGTGAGCATGTCGAAGGGAGTCATTTCCGGATACAGCGGACCGTTTTCAGGCAGGTAGCCCAATTGCTTAGATCCGTTAATCCGGTCATTGAACATGTCGTGGCCAGCGATTCTGGCTCACACCTTCGCTCGGGCAAGATAGCCGGTCAACATTTTCATGGTCGTGCTTTTGCCAGCACCGTTAGGACCTAGAAAAGCGACTAACTCGCGGCTCGTAAACCTGAAATGAGATATCTTTGCAGCCGCGAATGGCCCGTAGAATTTGGAAAGACCCACCGCTTCAATCATCGGCTTGCGAAAAGCCGCTTTGCTAGAATCGATCATCTTACCGGGTTACTCCGTCGTTGAGTGACTTAGGGGAGTTGAAATAACATTGAATGAGCGGACCAATCACAACCGGTCGAAGCACCAGCACAATCCGAAACGTTAGCGGGGAATTCGTCTCGCGGCCAAGCTTCAGGCAACGTGATTGGTAATCGAGGCATAGTAGACTGTGCACTGATCATAACACGATGGCCCCGAAGAACGGGGAGGTCGACACATTCAGCACACTCTACCTTGTCTGCGAACCCAAACTATACGGAAATCTGACTCGTCCAGTTCGTGAAATGGTTGTATACAAGCTATCCAAGGCTGCAAGGGGGGCGGGTGGTCGCCTCAAGCATTCGACGGTGCATCATTTGGTGCTAAAAACGACTTGCGGTCTAAGGTTTGTGCCGATAAACTTCTGGGCTCGGCAGACAGCCCCCCTCGATGACTGGGGATTTGTTTTGGCTGGAGCACGCCCGCAAACGGGCTAACGTTGCTCGCCATGATTTGTTTTGGACTCAAGTCCGCTACGGAAAAATATGACACTTTTACAGAAGACAACAGTTGCCAAGCCAGGTGAACTACCCAAGGAATGGTTCCACGTAGACGCTACCGATAAGGTCTTGGGCCGTTTGGCGAGTGACATTGCCATGGTATTGATGGGCAAACATCGCCCAACCTATACACCGCACGTTGATACTGGCGACTTTGTTGTAGTTACCAACGCAGAAAAAGTCGTGATGACTGGCCGCAAGCTGGAAGTTCGGCATTACGCCTGGTACACCGGCTATCCTGGACAAAAGATGGAAAGCTACAAAGAGCGTCAAGAGCGAAAACCAGAAGACCTAATCTACCACGCAGTTCGACGAATGTTGCCCAAGAATAAGCTAGCTCGTCATATGCTGGACAAGCTGAAGATCTACGCAGGTGCTGAGCATCCCCATCAAGCGCAACAGCCCAAGTCGCTGGAAGTAGCTAAGAAAAAGTAATTGATTTCCGAATTCATTTTTAACCAAACTCAAGTACGTCATGGTAACTGTCAAGAAAGATAAAACAAACGGCGATAGTCTTGGTACTGGCCGCCGAAAAACTTCTGTTGCTCGAGTTCGAGTACGAGCTGGCAAGGGAAGCATCATTGTCAACGGTCGTCCGCTGGAAGAGTATTTTCCAGTCATCCAACAGCAAATCATCGTGACCCAAACTTTGGCTGCTGTTCAAGCTACAGGATCCGTTGACGTTATCGCTCGAGTTTCTGGTGGTGGACCAACAGGTCAAGCTGGAGCAATCCGAATGGCTTTGGCTCGAGCCCTGGTTAGCTACAATGAAGCCAACTTCCAACCTCTTCGAGACGACGACTTTTTGACTCGCGATTCCCGAATGAAGGAACGTAAGAAGTACGGTCTTCACGGTGCCCGACGCGGAACTCAGTTCAGCAAGCGTTAATTCTTGCTGGTGCGAATACAAATCAAAGAAAACGCGGGATGCTCTCCCGCGTTTTTTTGTTTTACACGCCAAGCCAAAGTTCACGAAATCGAACCTATCTTCTTATCCTTAAAATTTTCGGCCTATTGGGCCCTTCGAATTCGTTTCGGACCTTCATAGATGAATACTCCGTCAGTTGCCTTGCCACTTTGGGTTGAGACCGCGCAGTATCTCGTGTCTTTGGATTTCGGATCATACAATACTTCACTCATCGCAAATTCCTTCCCAAGTCTTAAAACTAGGTCATCAGTCGAGTAGAAACACTCAATTCCTCGATCACCTATTTCTAGGACCTTGAATTCCTCGGGCTTTTCAACGTTCATTCGAAGTGTAGCGCAGTAAATCCCATTCTTGTCGCGGGCGTATGGGTAATGCAGAGGTTGGAATGAGTTGCGGTCTACGCCCAATACTATGTACTGGCAATCAAAATAGACGTGATTGGCATCGCGAGCGAATCTATTGCCTTCTAGCAACTGAAACGTGGCCCCATCAACGCCATCGATGATGTAACCATGCTTGAAAAAGTGCGTGTTATCGCAAGCGTAGTCTGGATCTGTAAGAATTCGAAAACTTTCGTTGTCTGCGTGCGTTTTTCGGGTTTCGTATCCGTCGCCCGAATAGAATCCAAAGTGCCAACTTCCGTCCGACTTGAAGTAGCCCGTTTTGCCACATCCAGTTGTACAAAGGATCGCAATCAACAGCATTGATTTCAATTGGCACATAATTGCATGGCAGAACGCCCGCATTGACTGAGTGCTGGCAGAAAAAGTATCCATATCACAGCGAGTCGTTCGAGCACTTCGGTCCAATACTTGGTTCGTCGCCTAGTCCTCGTCGCATACGACAACTATCCCGGCACGTACTGAATCAACACAAGCGAATGCGTAGCTAAAAGTTGCATCGGTTAACGGAGTGGAGAAGCCACGCAAAAAACGACCAGATGCATCGTACTCTTTTTCGAAGCTCCGGTAAAACCTAGCATCCTTGTCAAATAATTCAACAAATTCCTTCGCGAATTGCTTCGCAACGGCCTCACGAACAACGAGTGTATCATATGCCGAGTCATACCCGATCAATCTAGCCAAGCCGATCAACAATTCATCGCAGGAAATCGGAAGCCAATTCTCGCCAATTGGGAAGACTTCAATTGATAGGCTCGTACGATTCAGGTTCTCGAAGTCCGAGCTCCCATCAGTCACATCTGCAAATCCGCCGATCACGTAACCATAGCGGCGTATCTCGGCAATACTGTCAAAAGCGAATGGTTTCATGTGCGCACGGTCACGGCAACGAACGCCTGAAATCACGCGGTTGCGGACGGAGATCTCACCATCAGGAAACGCGCGATCCGCAACTCGCGTGGATTTCTTTGTTCAAGTAAGCCGCAGCGCGGCAGTTTGCATTGCTGTAGTGTAGAGCATAAAGGATAATTCACACAACGATAACTTTGGAGGAAAAAACAGATCTGTCATCGTAACGAAACGCAGCCCGTTTGTTTGCAATTGGGTGCCGATGCTGAATTCTGAACGAGTAGCGACTATCGTGATAGGCCTGCTCACAAGCGATAGAACCTGTGACTCCGCTCTCATTACTGTGACGTCGAGGTCCGAGCAACTGAGCAATCGTGGTTGTGTTCTATCTTGGTCCCACAGGAAGCTTCATACTGGTCCGCGAATGTAGACCCAAAACACCGTGAAAACTTCTGAAGGTTCGCAATTGGAATTTTTACCGCCACTGCGAAGGAATGGAAGTACGGGCTGACAGAATTCTTTGTAGCAACATCAAGCAACGCAAACTGCCGCAGCCTTCTCGAACGTAAGAATAGTTGCTGGCTGACCACCACTGCCAACTCCCACGGCTCCATCAGACGCTTCCTCGCCGCCACCTCTACACCCAAGCGACGCATCATCAAATCCTTAAGGTGTTCGTCCGATTCCCGTTGCATGTCCGCGAAGTTGTAGCCTATCGCAGGCAGAACTAGATTTCAAATCTGAGTTTCAGTTTTCAATTCTTCCAATGAAGTTGATTCGAACATTGGGTTTTAAAAAAGATTCAATAGGCTGAGTTGGAGTTAGGCGCTGTCGCTGAGAGCAACCTTTGAAGTTCGATGTCAAGCTTTTCACCGCGGGTTGTAGGGGCAACTGAGGTGCGTCTGCGAGGTGTTGCTTTTTCGGCAGTCGGATGAGACGTTTTTGGTGCCGCCGGCACGACGGGTGTCATGCCATATGTACCTGGACGACTGCTGATCGGGTGAACGACTGGTCCCTTGGTGTTCAATAAAGATTAGTTATACTGTGGGGCTGGATGTCTTTCGGTCCTACAGCAGTTTTCAAGATCGAATTCACTTGGGCTAAAAAGTTTCGGTCCATCGTAGCCATCTATTCACAAGAGTACCACTCAATGTTCACTCGTCGCAATTTTCTGGCTGCCGCTTCAATGGCTTCGCTTAGTGTTTTATCGCCGATAAACCTGCGTGCGATGGATCCAATCGTTCGCAAAAAGCCAGCCAAGTTGCGATTGAGCTTGGCGGCATATTCGATGCGAAAATACTTGGCCGCAAAGGGCAAGGATAAGAAGATGGACCTGTTCGAGTTCGTTGAGTATTGCCATGGACTGGGCATCACCGGTGTCGAGCTTACGTCGTACTATTTTCCGGAAAAGGTGACCACCGAGTATCTTTCAAAGCTCAAGATGCACTGCCATGTACTTGGTATGACGATCAGCGGTGGCGCGATTCGCAACGACTTCTGCAGCAACAACAGCGAGAAGGTAGAAAAAGATCTTCAGCATACTCGAGAGTGGATCGACTACTACGCTCACCTTGGGGTACCGGTTATTCGCATCTTTGCTGGGGACGCTCAAAAGAACGAAGAGATGCCCGTGACGCTCGAACGCTGTGCCAAAAACTGCGAACTAGCCTGCAAATATGGAGCAGAGAAAGGTGTCATGTTAGCCTTGGAAAATCACGGCGGCGTGACAGCTAAGGCCACGGGACTTCTGGATATTGTCAAGCAAGTGAATTCTCCCGCGTTTGGCGTGAACTTTGATTCGGGCAATTTTCACAGCACGCTCGATCCCTACTCTGAACTCGAAATGATTGCCCCGTACGCTGTGAATGCTCAGATCAAAGTTGAAATGCAGGTCGAAGGCAAGAAGGCTGAGGCTGACCTGCCGCGGATCGTTCAAATCCTGCGAGGAGTGAACTACAGCGGCTGGGTTGCGCTGGAATACGAATCGGCCGAAGAACCACTCGAAGCAATTCCCCGATGGCTCGACAAACTCAAGCCATTGATGGATGGTTGATTCGATGGAACTGCAGCAGATACAACTGGCCAAGCCCAGCTTTCATGATTTCGAGGCGGTGGAACGCTTTCGCAAGCAGTATCGCATCGATCCAGCTATGGTGCGCAAGTTTCGACACCTTCTGTACAACCAGCACCGATCGCTTGATCGCGCGTTGGAGGTCTGGGGCGGCGAGCGACACCAACAAATGGTTCGCGATCTTTTTGATCTGCAAGGGTTAGGAACGGTTCAAACGCTAGAATCGACTGTAGACCCTTCGATCAAAATGCTGTTGGAAACTGTGGATGGACACCGAGTTGAATCGGTCCTAATTCGCAGCGGACCATCTCGCTCTTCGGTTTGCGTGTCGACTCAGGTTGGTTGCCAAGCTGGCTGTCCATTCTGTGCAACTGCGCGCATGGGTCTGCACCGCAATTTGACGGCTCCCGAAATTGTCCAGCAAGTGCTGAATGCCGCTCAGATTACTCGAGCCGATGATCGACCGCTTCGTAACGTGGTCTTTATGGGTATGGGGGAGCCGCTCCACAACGAACAGAATCTCTACGAGGCGATTCGATTCTTGAACCACCACCAAACGTTCAACATGCCGCTGCGGAGAATCAGCGTATCGACCGTTGGTGTACCGGACGCGATGCGACGACTGATCGACACGTTCCCAGGATTGCAGATGGCGTTCAGTCTTCATAGCGCTCGTCCAGAGCTTCGCGCGGGCTTGTGCCTTGGTCTCGACGTTACAGTTGGGAGGAGACTCAGGATGCGTTGAGATATGTTGCAACCAAACCCAAGACGCATCGACATCAAGGTCCAGTGATGATCGAGCACATCATGATTGAAGGCGTTAACGATTCCGACGAGGACGCTGATGCACTTGTGGAGTATCTACAGGGCATGTACGTGATGATCAATTTGATTCCTTACAACGCCAACACGTTTGTGCAGAACTGGAAGCCCACATCTCGTGAACGTCGCAGCGAGTTCGCTAATCGCCTTCGACAAGCAGGAATCTATACCACGATTCGATATTCGATGGGCTCGGACGTTGCAGCAGCTTGCGGCCAATTGGTTGTCAAGCAGTAGAGTCCTAATTGCCGCAATCTCTGCACCGAATTCGTCAATTGCAGGTATGGCTTGGGAAATATTGGCTCGGAAGGGGTGCTTCGAAAAATTTGGCTTTGTGGTAGATTTTACAGCCTCATTTTTGGCGTAAAAAACTCCCACCACCAATCTTCTTAAGGAGAAAACCTCGATGACCAACGGGCCGCTCAATCGTAAGCTTCGCATGGGAATTGTAGGCGGTGGACTGGGATCGTTCATCGGTAAGGTACACTCGATTGCTGCCTGCTTAGACAATCGAGCTGTTCTGGTCGCAGGTGCCTTCTCCAGCAACGCCGAGAAGAGCAAGGCGTCGGCCAGCGACTACGACGTGTGTAGTTCACGTGCGTACGGCTCGTACCAAGAAATGATGGAGAAGGAGGCTGCTCTGCCGGCCGATCAGCGCATCGATTTTGTCAGCGTCACTACTCCGAATCATACGCACTACGAGATTGCCAAAGCCGCGCTGGAAGGCGGCTTCCATGTTGTCTGCGATAAGCCGATGACATTTGATTTGGCTCAAGCCCAGGATCTGGCAACGGCGGTTGCAAAGTCCGGCAAGGTCTTCGCAGTAACGCACAATTACACTGGTTATCCGCTGGTTCGACAAGCTCGTGAAATGATTCAATCGGGCGAGTTGGGAGAGATTCAGGCGATTCGATCGAACTACATTCAAGGTTGGTTGCGAACTCGCCTTGAAGAATCGGATCAAAAGCAGGCGGCTTGGCGAACAGATCCTAAGCGAAGTGGAGCAGCGGGCTGCTTCGGTGACATCGCTACACACGCATATAACCTTGGTCGCTACATGACCGGTTTGTTGCCGACAGAGATATCGGCTCACCTAAGAATTTTTGAGAAGGGTCGTTTGCTAGACGACTACGGGACAGCCTTGATCAAGTTTGAAAATGGCGGCCTAGGAACTGTTACCGCTTCGCAGATCAGTCACGGGCGCGAAAACGATCTCTTCATCGAAGTGGATGGTACCAAGGGGGCGCTCCAGTGGCGACAAGAGGAGCCCAATGTGATGATCGTTCGGTCCAACGGACAGCCTCACAGGCTTTACACTCGTGATCCAAATGCATCATTCATGAATGGAAGTGGTAAGGGTGCCTGTCGCTTGCCCAGTGGTCACCCTGAGGCGTTCTTCGAGGCTTTTGCAAACATCTATGCATCCGCCTATGACGCTATGGTTCTGGCCAGCCAAGGTCAGAAATTCGAGCTCAAGGACACGATCTATCCAAATGTGTTCGACGGTGTCGAAGGCATGATGTTTATTCAACAAGCCGTTGCCAGTAGCCAAAAAGATGGTGCTTGGCTGCCATTCAAATGTGATCACGCTCGGCGCTAAGTATGCTGCAGTACCGGAGAGTTGTAATTGTTGGAGTCGGACTGCTGGGCGGGTCTTTCGGACTCGCGCTGCGCCATCGAGGGCTTGCGGAATCAATTGTGGGAGTGGGTCGCAATGAAGCAACACTCCGCCAGGCCGCCGCGCGCGGCGCGATTACTGAATTCTCGCTTAATCTTGAAACTGCATGCAAGTCGGCTGACTTGGTTGTTATTGGTACACCGGTACAGTCGATCGCCGAGTTTGTACGGCAAGCCTTCGCAGCTCAACTGCTGCCAAACTGCTTGGTCACCGACGTGGGCAGTACCAAACTGAACATCTGCCAACAATTAAGCGATTTGAGCTATGGGAGATTTTGTGGCTCACATCCTATGGCTGGCGGCGAGAAAACGGGTGTCGCCTATGCAAGCCACGATCTCTTCCTGGGTCGGCGAACCATCATTACACCGACGTCCAACACATTGGCAGAAACAATCCAGCAAACGGATCAACTTTGGCGATCGCTTGGTAGTGATGTCGTCCGCATGTCGCCGCAGGAACACGATCGCGCCGTAGCAAGCGTGAGCCATTTGCCGCATTTGGTCGCGTCGGCCTTAGCTGCATCGACAGCACCTGAGTTGATTCCACTGACCGCGTCTGGCTGGCAGGATACGACTCGTGTGGCAGCCGGTGATGTGGAGATGTGGCGTCAGATTATCAGCGAGAACCGTGAGCCAATCTTGTCGGCGCTGCGGGGCTTTAGCGATGCTCTGGCTGGTTGGATAACCGCAATCGAGCGTGATAACCAAGAGGCGATAACAGCTTTGCTGGAAAAAGGCAAAAGCATGAGGGACTCCGCGTTGTAACTCAGATTTGTAAATCTCCTGTGAACTTTCTGGGTTCAGCAGCACAATGTTACTTTCACAACTCAACATAAATCACCAGGTACTCAGCCCCTAAAAGGGCTTTTGAAAAGGACTCGACCGTGACTCTGTGGCAGATCGACATTCTTCCAGGACCAGGCCAAGATGATGTAGCTGGCAAGTCGCTACAAGCCGAAGCTCGCGATTTAGGCTTAGGCGGCAACCTGTCTATCGCGGCAGCGCATGGATTTTTGCTTCAGGGAGAGCTTTCCGAAGCTGAAGTTCGACGTGCGGCAGAACTACTTCTGGCTGATTCGATTGTCGAATCGACCACAATCGCACAAGTTGGCGATCCTGAGCTTGTTTCGCCTCGCAATGGCTTGCACAAATTGCTGCACGTTCTCCCTAAGCCGGGTGTGATGGATCCCGTTGCCTTGTCAACCTTGCAGGCCCTGCAAGACATGAGCTTGCCGGTCGAACAAGTTGGCACTTACCGCAAATACTGGCTGAGCAATCTGCCTGATGAGCAGATGCAGAAGCTAAGCCAAAAGCTGTTGTCAAACGATTCGATCGAACGAGTCGTCGCTGGTCCGTTGGTGATTGAGCGACTTAACATTGGTAGCACCTACCAACTTCAATTGCATCACGTTGATATCGCCAAGCTGGATGACGAAGGCTTGATGAAGTTGAGCAAGCAAGGGCAGTTGTATTTGACGCTGCCCGAAATGCAGACGATACAGGCCCACTTCGCCAAGCTTGGGCGAGCTCCCACAGATATCGAATTGGAAACGGTGGCTCAAACTTGGAGCGAGCATTGCAGCCACAAGACGTTGGCGGGTCGCATCGCTTACACTGACGAGAAAGGCACTCGCCAATTCAACAATATGTTGAAGGAAACGATCTTTAAGGCTACTCAGAAGATTCGCGCAGAACTTGGCAAAGACGACTGGTGCGTTAAAGTTTTTTCGGACAACGCCGGGATTGTTAAGTTCGACGACGAGTATCACGTAGTCTTCAAAGTCGAAACTCACAATCACCCGAGCGCAATTGAACCTTATGGTGGAGCCAATACGGGAATCGGTGGAGTCATTCGCGATCCTATGGGGACCGGCCTAGGAGCTAAGCCGTTCTGCAACACTGATATTTTTTGCTTCGCGCCACCAGATACCGATCCTACAACATTGCCTCCAGGTGTATTGCATCCTCGACGAGTGATGAAAGGCGTCGTGTCCGGCGTTCGAGACTACGGCAACCGAATGGGCATTCCCACGGTCAATGGCGCGGTCTATTTCGATTCGCGTTATCTCGGAAACCCGCTTGTCTATTGCGGTAACGCTGGTTTGCTGCCAGTTAACAAAGTGGACAAACACGCTCGGGCTGGCGATTGGATCGTGACAGTTGGTGGAAGAACGGGCCGAGATGGTATCCACGGCGCGACATTCAGTAGCGCGGAATTGACCAGCGAGAGCGAAACGATTTCTGGCGGCGCAGTTCAGATTGGAAATGCCATCACTGAGAAGATGGTACTGGACGTGTTGCTTCAAGCTCGCGACCAAGATCTGTACAGTGCGGTAACTGATTGCGGAGCCGGAGGATTTAGTAGTGCCGTTGGTGAGATGGGCGAAGAGATCGGTGCTGAAGTTTGGCTCGAGCAGGCTCCGCTGAAGTATGACGGACTAAGTTACACGGAGATTTGGATTAGCGAGGCTCAAGAGCGAATGATATTTGCAGTACCTCCGGAAAAGCTAGACGCGATGAAAAAGCTGTGCGAATCCGAAGGCGTTGAGGCGACGGTGATCGGCAAATTCGTGGGTTCAGGCCAGTTGCGATTGATGTATGCAGGCAGCGAAGTCGGGTTGCTCTCGATGGAGTTCCTGCATGGTGGTCGACCTCCCGTGGTCCGACAAGCAAATTATCAGGCGCCCGCGGTTGCGCCTGTCGCTGTCCCACAAATGAAGCAAAGCGACTGCGAATCTGCACTGCTTGGAATACTTGGTTCCTTGAATGTTGCCAGCAAGCACTGGATCATTCGCCAATACGATCACGAAGTTCAAGCCGGAAGCGTTGTAAAGCCGCTGGTAGGCCCTCTGTGCAATGGGCCTAGTGATGCGGCAGTCGTTCGTCCTCGCTTGAGTAGTCGCCGAGGCGTGGTAATTAGTTGTGGTATGAATCCTCATTACGGCGACTTTGATCCGTATCATATGGCAGCTAGCGCGATCGATGAAGCCGTGCGAAACGCGGTTGCCGTGGGAGCAGATCCAGAGCGCATTGCGATTCTCGACAACTTCTGCTGGGGGCAACACTGAGCGGCCCGAAACGTTGGGCAGCCTTGTTCGCGCAGCGTTAGCATGTCACGATGTTGCCGTTGCCTGGAAGACTCCGTTCATCAGTGGTAAGGACAGTCTGAATAACGAATTCTCTTGGGTCGATGCCTCGGGCCAAAAGCAGACGATCGTAATACCAAGTACGCTGCTCATCAGCGCCATGGGACAAGTTGCCGATGTGTCCAAGTGCGTTACCATGGATCTGAAGCAATCCGGTAATTTGCTCTACCTAGTTGGTGCAACGCAAAATGAGTTTGGTGGTTCGCATCTGCTGCTGCATCTGAAGCAATCCGGTGGTGCTGTTCCAACTGTTGACTTACCGCGAGCCAAGCATACCTTTACTAAGGTTCACTCTGCGATCCTAGCAGGGTTAGTGCGAGCCTGTCATGATTTGAGCGAAGGTGGACTGGCCGTGGCTTTGGCTGAGATGGCTTTTGCAGGGCAACTTGGCTTGGATGTCGACATTGCGTCAGCGGCGATTGCTGCGGGATTGAGTGCCGCCGAGTTGTTGTTCTCAGAGAGCAACAGTCGGTTTGTGATTGAAGTACCAGCCGGTCGCGAGTCCGATTTTGAGAATCAACTTAGCGGCGTTGACTGTGTTCGACTTGGCACAGTTTCATCTGGCGCCAACTGCGCAGTTCGTCACAGGCAGGAGACGCTGATCGACAAAGGCTGGCAGGAGTTGTTTAACGCTTGGCACAAACCGCTTGATTGGGCTTAGGAATGATCCCAGCGGCACGGCGCGAGCCGTCCGGTTACCGGGCAGCTTGCGCAGCTCCGCTGGAAGTTTGGCCTTAATTGAACGGTTTTGGGCTCAACAGAAAACGCGGGGAGACAGCGATGTCAGCTATCATCAGTCAAGGATTGAGATTTCTGCTTGCATTCTGCATGGCATGTGTTTCCATCGGTGATTTAGTCAGGGCTCAGGACGACAGTCTTTTCGAGAAATTTACAACGAATGGGATCGAGTTAAACGCGTCTACTGTCATTGTTTTGCCGCGACCTCTACTTGATAGCAAGCCACTGAGCGAAGCTAAGCCGTTGCTCCAGAAGTTAAGCGAACGACAAGGCTGGGATCGCTTTTCAAAAAACTCGGTTTCTTCTCCGATACTTGTAGATCTGAGCTACGTTCTCGACGGGGGCAAGAAATCGACCGGCGCTCCATCGAACCAAGCTGGTGGCAAAGATACACCACGAGTGGGACACGCTATCTACAGTGCATTCATAGCCTATAGCCCGCTCAAATCCCTGAAGGACGAGCAGCTAATGAGTTCGCTGTTTGGCTCCAGTAACGAAGACAAAGAACAGATGGGATTTGATCCAGTGCAACTTGCGCCTGAAGTGCTTAAGTTGGTGGGCATTACCGACGTCGGCCCGAACACTCGCTACAGCACATTGCGTATTCCACTGATGAATCGAGTTGTTATCGAGGGTACCGCGAGAATCGATAAGATCGAAAGCAATGGATCGGTGCTAATCGCTTGGCAGCTTGATCCACACTTTACGGTCGCAAAGCCGGATCAGGCGTTACCCGAACTAGCCAAGTACATCAACCGATCTCGCAAAGTGGGACGAGACGAACTAGGTAAAGTGACTGAGTCCGAGCCCGTCAGCTATGTCGGCTGCGGCGGCTATCTGTGCGTGACTGAGACTGGTCTAGCCGCGAATCAACTGCTGATCGAGTCTAGGTTTGTGATGCACGAACCCAATGATTGGTTTTCAGGTAGCAACTTCTTGCGATCAAAATTTCCGACTGCGATGCAGGAGAGTGCTCAGAACTTTCGTCGTAAACTGAGCGGCAAATAAACTGACTCAAAAATTGTGGTATTAGCTGGCCTAGAATATCAACTCAAATCGTAACCCTGCCACTAAAGCGTCTTTGTATTGACCTGAAGGTCGAGCCAAGTACTGAACATCTGGCTGCAAGCAAAGTCGTGGACTCCAGAAATACTTGTAGAACGTTTCAACGATCGTTTCGTCATGAGCGATTATCGTTCCACTCACAGCATTCTGTAATCGGTATGGATTGCCAAAAGTGATCTGTCCCATTGCGACTCCAAATACATCAACATCTCTATTTGGAAGCAAACCTTTGTATACCAATCCTGATCCAAAATAGCGACTAATCGAGTTTCGATCCGCAGGCACTTCATGGTATTGTCCAAAAATCCCAAATCCCTGCTCATCCGCTGCGCCATTCTCCTTCCATATCATCTGGTCTGCTGTCAAAAAGAGACCGTAGTTTTGACTGAAGGTCCTTGGATTGGGGCTTGGTGTAAATTCTGTCCATATATCATGATTGGAATGGTGCCACATTCCAAGGCGAATCGTTGTAGGCAGTTCTGCTTGTGACCCCAATTGAGGCTTCAGTTCGGCTTGATAGATCGAAAACGTGCCGTTGCGCCCCAGCGTGTCGAATCCCCATCGAACACCCTGTGGACCATTTGCAGGAGTGCCGTCGAAGAATCCCAGTCCGATAGTAGCCGTATCTGTCAACTTGAAGAATGTTGAAATGCCAAGCGAATTGCTTGGGAATGTAGGCATCGGGATAGGTGGGGGCGGTCCAAACGATGAATTCACAAACTCGCCGCCCAGATCGGTAAGCGCAAAAATCGCATTGGTATCCTGTTTTCCGATACGGAAACTGACCATGTCATCAAACCAATACTGTTCATACCAATATTCAGCAATAGTGCTGTAGTATGGACGAAGTCCTGGTGCCACTGTTGAGTCAAGGTTACTAAACAACTGTGTTTCGCCAATGTAGTCAGCAGATATTATGCCTCCGGTCAGGTTTTCACCATAAACGAAGAAACGACCTTTGTCCCACCAGCCAAGTTTACCTGTATCGACGATTCCAACGAGGTCCAAATTGCTTCGATAATTGGTTCGTCGACTAGGAACCATACCGCCTTTTGCTTTAGTAAACGTCTCGCCGGTGTAGATAGCTTCGAAGGTAATCCCCCCGCCGAGTATCTCACGTGGAATCACACCCAACATGTATTTAGGCAGTTCGCTCTCCTCAGACTCCTCTTCGCCCTCGTCAGACTCTTCGTCCATGGAGTCTTTTTGGTCTTCTTGAGCTTCTTTGATGGAAGAAGGTGCATTCAGATTTCGGCTCGGATGGCCGGGTACTCGAGTATCTCCCTTTCGAACAGGCTTCGCTTCCGAGGTCTTTCTCTTATCTCTGTCAGGTTGCGATTGCTTGGGCTTCGTCTTCTCTGGATCAATTGGCTTGCGACCGGGATGATCGGGAAGAGCAAGATCATTGTCCGACTGCTTTTGCTCCACAATCTGAGGCACACCGGTAGAAGGTGGAAACAATTGTTCGGGCTTGTAGATCGGTGCTTGAAAAGCCGCTACCTGTGCACTTAACCCAAAGAATGCAAAACAGGCAAATGCTAGCTTAATACCAGCCTTTTTCAGTGAAACTCGGTTCAGTTTCATATGCTCATCACCAAGTCGCTGTACGGGGTCATAATTTTGCATTAGCATCGTCTCAGAGGTACCGGTTACTTAATGATAATCCCGGCATCACAACCCTAACGGTCGAAAGAGTCGACAATCTCACTGTCACTCCGACAACTACGAGCGACAGTTCGACGAATCGACTTTACGCTACCGCCAACAGCGGAAGACGGTTTCAAATTATTGGCTCACTTGTGCAAAGATAAAAAAAGGCTGCAGGGACTAACCTGCAGCCTTTTCTATTTGAGGCGTGTTCAGATACTGTATTTACACGGTTTGATTTGCGTATCCGAATGACGTCATTTGGACCTGAGGAGTAGTCGAGCCTCGGTGACTATTCAGCGAATCTCGATGGTACTTGAACTGACCAACCAGCCGTTGTAGATCACTGGCCATGCGGCTTAATTCACTTGCGGCCTGCATGGAGTTATTGGCACCCTCGGTTGTACTCTGAGTAGCATCTGCGACTGATGTGATGTTCTGAGCAATCTCAGCTGAACCTCGAGCTGCTTCAGAGACGTTTCGGCCCATTTCGTTAGCAGTAGCGGTTTGCTCCTCGACTGCACTAGCAATCGTATTGGAGATATCGTTGATGCGATTGATCACTTCGCAGATCTCTTGAATCGCAGAAATCGCACCGTTGGTATCAGCTTGAATCGTTTCGATCTTATGACTGATGTCTTCAGTAGCTCGAGCCGTTTCCTTGGCCAATTCCTTAACTTCGTTGGCAACTACTGCGAATCCCTTGCCTGCCTCACCAGCTCGTGCCGCTTCGATAGTCGCGTTCAACGCCAACAGGTTAGTCTGTTCAGCGATTGATGTAATTACCTTCACAACCTTGCCGATCTCCATTGAGCTATCGCCCAGCTTGGAGATTGTCTTGTTGGTGTCGCTAGCGATGGTTACGGCTTGTTGCGACACGCGAGCTGCATCAGAAGCGTTCTTGGCAATTTCGCGAATCGCGCTGTTGAGCTCATCAACACCGGTTGCAACAGTGGAAACACTAGTGTTGACTTCCTCAGTTGCAGCAGAAACGATCTGCGCTTGAGAAGCTGTTTGAGTTGCGTTCGCACTCATCTGAGTACTTACTGCCGACAACTCCTCACTTGCCCCAGCCAATGAAGTTGCATTTTCACCAATGCTTGAAATGCTGTTGTTGAGCATGTCGAAGAACGATGAGAGTGAACCGCCCAGTTGCCCGATTGGATCGTTTCCGCTAACTGTAATTTGCTGAGTAAGGTCGCCCTTGGCAGCAGCGCTAACAACTGTAAGTATTTGGTCGACTTTTCGCTTCAGGGCTTCACGCTCTCGAACGATTGGAGTAGTGTCCGATGCATACTTAACAACCTTGTAGGGCTTACCATTCATATCGAAAATCGGATTGTAGCTGGCTTGAATGTAGATTTCGTTGCCTGCCTTTCCGATTCGCTTGAATTCACCAGAAACGAACTGACCGCTACCCAATTTTCGCCAAAGCTCAGCATACTCGGCTGTTTGACGGAATGCAGGCTCAACGAACATGCGGTGGTGCTTACCCTTGAGCTCATCCAAGGAGTAGCCAACTGTGTTCAGGAAGTTTTCATTAGCAGTCAAGATTGTACCGTCGAGTTGAAACTCAATCACAGCTTGAGCCGTGGAGATTGCCTTGATCTGACCTTCGTAGTCTGCATCCTTTAGTTTTCGCTCAGTAATGTCCGTTGCAAACTTAACGACTTTGACGACCTTGCCATTCAAATCGCGAACGGGGTTATAGGTTGCTTGGATCCAAATCTCTTTACCGCTCTTGGTGATACGCTTGTACTCACCACCGTCAAACTGACCACTTCGCAACTTTTGCCAGAAAGCTGAGTAGGCGGGCGACTGTCGGAATGATGTATCAACAAACAGACTGTGGTGCTTGCCTTTGATCTCGTCCAGCGAATAGCCTAACGCAGAGCAGAAGTTCTCATTCGCAGTTAATACAGTGCCATCTGGAGTAAACTCAATTACGGCCTGCGAAGCACTAATCGCGTTCACTTTGCCGAGGTAGTCAGCATCCTGAATTTTACGGGCAGTGATATCGGTTGCAAACTTAACAACCTTGTAGACTTTTCCCTTGGAGTCAAAAATTGGATTGTAGGTAGCTTGAATCCAAATCTCTTTGCCATTCTTGCCGATGCGAAAAAACTCTCCCGAATAATATTCGCCACGAGCCAACGACGGCCAGAAATCGGCATACTTTGCAGATTTTCGGAAATCGTCAGCGATGAAAATGCTGTGATGTTTACCAACGATTTCATTCAATTGATAGCCAACAGCGTTTAAGAACGCATCGTTTGCCCAAGTAATAGTTCCTGATGTGCTGAACTCGATGACTGCCTGACTTTTGCCAATAGCCGCTACCTGCCCTGCATAGTCATTCATCACCTTCTCTTGCTTGGCGATGCTGCTTCGAAGCCAATAGGTAATGCTACCGATGACTGCCAGCACGACGGCACCGATTGTCCACAACAGCCATGAGCCAGCACTTACTACGCTCTTTGCATCAGCAATTTTTTGATCTTCAAAACCTGAGACCAGTTGAATTACCTGGTTCATAGCATTGCTATGTTGATTGAAAAAAATCGGCAACCTGCTATCGATAAACTCTTCGGCTTTTTCCGGTTCGTTATTGCGAATTGCAGGAATGATCTCATTTTCAACCATCTCGTAGAACGCATTTGCAGGTTCGCATGCGTCCTTGAGTAGTTTTTGCTTCAACTCGCCATCTGGAAGAATCTCCCTCCACTTACTCATGCACTCTTCATGATCTTTCTTCAGTTTGAAGTGCTTTTGGATGCTGTTAGTCAAAGCTTCGGATCCCGCCTCCGTGGAATCGATCATCAAATGAATGTTCAAATAGGTCTCCAGGATGTAGCCTGGAGGCGGCAGAACATCGGCAGCAAGATGCTCACTTTGAATGATGTCTTCGTAGTGCTTGCTTCCAATTTTTGATGTTTCGACAACGTAGTACGAAACCGTTCCAAACAGTAGCAGTCCGATGGAACAGATACCTGCCAGCAGCAGTACCTTTGCATTCATACTCAGTTCACGAAGTTTAGGCATTTGTCTCACAACAGTCTTTGTAAATGGATGTTGATGGTTAAGCGTTAGTTTCAATCCCAGAAGTGTAGCTTGCTACTACGCATGTGTTGATGCATGCGAAGCAAACGAGCTTCCACTAGTAACTGGAGCACCAAGGGACCTCGAATTACTATTCATGTTGTTCTGATGATACTTGAACTGGCCAACCAGTCGCTGTAGGTCGCCCGCCATTCGGCTCAATTCGCTGGCAGCTTGCATCGAGTTATTCGCTCCCTCAGTAGTGCTTTGTGTTGCGTCGGCAACTGAAGTAATATTTTGAGCAATCTCCGCGGACCCCTTCGCAGCTTCTGCAACGTTACGGCCCATTTCATTAGCTGTTGCAGTCTGTTCTTCAACCGCACTGGCGATCGGGTTGGAGATGTCGTTGATTCGGTTGATGACCTCACTGATCTCTTGGATCGCTGTGATTGCGCCGTTCGTATCGGCTTGGATCGCTTCGATCTTATGGCTGATGTCTTCGGTTGCCCGAGCTGTTTCTTTCGCAAGCTCCTTCACTTCGTTTGCAACCACAGCGAATCCCTTGCCAGCTTCGCCGGCTCGGGCCGCCTCGATAGTTGCGTTCAAAGCCAGAAGATTAGTCTGCTCTGCAATTGAGGTAATCACCTTAACCACTTTGCCAATTTCCATGGAGCTGTCACCTAGCTTGGAAATTGTTTTGTTGGTTTCGCTTGCGATCGATACTGCTTGACGGGAAACGTTTGCAGCATCGGATGCATTCTTGGCGATTTCACGAATCGCGCTATTCAACTCGTCGACACCTGTTGTCACCACGCGAACGTTGACGTTCACCTCTTCGGTTGCGGCAGATACGATTGTCGCTTGAGTTGCTGTTTCAGTCGCATTAGCGCTCATTTGTGCGCTAACTGCAGATAGTTCTTCGGAAGCACCGGCCAGGGCTGTAGCATTTTCACCGATGGATGCAATGCTGTTGGACAGATTGCAGAAGAACGATGACAGTGAAGTTCCCAATTGTCCTACAGGATCCGTTCCGGAAACAGTAATTTGCTGAGTCAAATCGCCGCCGGCAGCGGCGGAAACGACATTCAGAATGCTGTCAACTTTTCGACGCAAATCGATGTTTGCATTCTCGGTGGCGGTAATATCTGTAGCGATTTTTACCACTTTGAATACGCGTCCAACTTCATCGCGAACTGGTGCATAGACTGCTTGAATGTAGACGGTCGATCCGTTCTTCGCGATTCGCTTGAATACACCTTGTTGCGCACGTCCATCACGAAGGTCGTTCCAGAATTGTACGTACTCAGGTGATGTTGCTAATGTAGCTTCGCAGAATATTCGATGGTGTTTGCCAGCTATTTCGTCTTTGCGGTAGCCGAGTGTGTTGAGGAAGTTATCGTTGGCGTTTTGAATATTGCCGTTGGTATCAAACTCGATGAACGCGTAAGCACTGTCAATCGCAGCAAGTACCCCTCGAGCATTTTGTCGCTCAATCTCAGCGTCAGTGATGTCGTAGCGAACGCCCAAGTACTTTCGAGGCTTGCCATCAGGTCCGAGAATGGGAGCAACGACGGCGTCAACATAGTAGGGAGTACCATCCTTCTTGCGGTTCTTTATCACGCCACGGAACATCTTACCCTTGCCAATGGTCGCCCACATTTCCTTGAACACTTCCTTCGGCATGTCAGGGTGACGAGTCAAGCTGTGAGGTTGTCCAACGGCTTCTTCGCGGCTGTACTGTGAAACTTCGCAGTATTTGTCGTTGCAAGCGATGATATCACCACGTAGATTCGCCTCAGAAACAATTGAGGTCATGTTCATGATGTCGACACGAACTCGCAACTCTTCAACTTCTTCAAGAAGAGCGTTTCGTTCTGTAGCATCTACGCCGGAGAAGAAGACTTTGGAGAGTCCTTTGGACTGATCTTGCAGTGGGTTGAAGGTACCTTGCAACCAAATCGTCTTGCCGTCTTTTCCAACGCACTGATAATCACCGCTCTGGAATACACCTGATTGCAGAGATCGCCACAGGCCGGCATACTCTTCTTTATTGCGGAATTTGGGATGAGCTAGTGCAGCGAAATCTTTCTGAAGCAATTCGTCCAAAGAGTAGCCAAACAAGGCCACAAAGTTCGAGTTGGCGGACAGAATCTTGCCTTGCTCCGAGAATTCAGCTAGGGCTTGAGAAAGATCCAGAGCGTGTAACTTGTTGCAGGTTTCAACCAGTTGAGATTCTTTTGAGCCAGTTAGCGCTCGCAAGCTTAAACCTGCGATGCTCACTACACCCACAGAGACAAACCCGATAATCAACAACAACCACGAACCAGAAGCAGCCATTTGCTCGCCCTTGGCTTGGTCGTCATTCATCTTGGCAGTTACCTTTGCAACCAAATCCTCAACAGCGGTTTGATGATCCTTGAACAATGCGTTGATTTTGTTGGTAGCGACCGATGCCGCTTCGCGGTCCTTGTTTTTGAAGGCGGGAATCAACTCACTTTCAATCGATTGAATGATCTCTTGAGCCGTACTCTTCACTTCGCCTCGCAGACATGTCTTGAGTTCCCCATCGGGCAGTCGCTTTTCCCACGTTGCAATGCTATTTTCAAATTCGGTTTTGAACTTGCCGAATCTTTGAACAGCCACATTGCGCACTTTTTCGTCTGGGCTATACAGCAGTTGACTACTTAGATAGTTTTCAACAACGTAAAGCAGCGGTGGCAAGCAGTCCGCCAGCAGGTCCTTATCGGTAACAATTTCATTGTATTGCGTACCACCAACGCGAATCTTGTCGATAGTACGGTAGGAAGAGAAACCAAATATGGCGAATCCTAGTAGAAATGCGACTAGCAGCCATGAGACTTGGTTTTTGAGACGAAGAGATCGAAATTTGTTAACTAAAGACTGCATTTGGTGGCTCCGACTTTGCTCGAAAAATGGATTGATTGTTTAGTTTTGGCACTCAACTAAAGGGCAGTCGCTGAGCGTATATTGAAAAGGGTTGTTTCTAATTGTTCTTTGAATTTTCGCCGTTAACGTGAATTGCAAGCTCACAATCCAGCAGCAAAAGCAGGCGATCTGCTAATTTGTAAGCACCCCGGATAAACTCCCGAGCCTCACCTTCTAGCGTGTCGGGTGGAGCCTCGAAGCAGGCTTCATCTACTTCGATGACATCACCGATTTGATCTACTAGCAAACTAACTGGACCGTCGTCGCTTCGAATCACAACGTTCATTGGGTTACGTCCGTTGTCAAGCGGAGGCATTCGTAGTCTAGATCGCAAATCGATGGCCGTCACAATTTGACCTCGCAAATTGATTAGACCGCGAATGCTTGTTGGCGCCTGAGGTACTCGGGTCATTGTCTGATGTCGTATCAGTTCTTGAACTGTCAACGCATCAACTCCGAATGCCTGATCCCCAAGTCTAAATGTGCAAAGTTGTTTTGTTTCTGGCATCATGTTTTCCTAATCTGTCGGTAGCGTTCAGCTTTAATTGCCGACTAGACTCCAACTGAAACTTCTTCTTCTTGATCAAAAAACGACGGATCGGCCAACTGAATAATGGTCGGCAGATCTAAGACGTCGGTGACGTGTCCTTGTACGACGGCTGAATAGGTAAGACCTGGTCGGTGTGTTGCACGCTGGCTGACGACTTCAGTTTCGACAATGTCGGTTATTTGATCCACAACCAGGCCGATGCTCCTCGATCCTTTGGTGTAAACAACGACATCGAGCAGGTTCAAATCGGTTAGCACAGATGAAACACCCATTGAATTAGCTAAGCGGATCAATGGCAAAATTTCACCTCGATATTGAACTACCTCTTGATCGCCGGCACATTCGATACTGTCGATCTGTATCTTTTCTAAACGGGTCACTTGATTCAGTGGCAGAGCAAAACGACGCTCTGTGCCGACCTGCATTACAAGCAAAGTTTGAATTCTTGATCGAGCGGCACTCGAGTGTTCCGAAGCGTCTGCTGACGAACGATCTTTAGTTCCGGAAATGACGTGAGCCGAATGAGCTAACCCCATCACATCCAAAATCAAAGCTACTCGTCCGTCGCCCATGATCGTAGTTCCAGCATAGATCGGAACGTTCTTGAGCTGCTTACTGAGCGGCTTGACCACGATTTCTTCTGAATCATTAATCTTGTCGACAACCAACCCGAACTGACGGTCATCGGCACGCAACACCACGATGTTTAAACAGTCGCTTCGCATCGGTTGCTCGCCGTCACTCAAACTCAATTCGTCGCGCAGCGCAACCAGCGGTAGCAACTGACCCCGCAGTCGGTAAACTGGTGCACCTTGTATCCATTCGATCGATGGTTTTTCAATCTGATTTTCAAGTCGTACCAGTTCCAAAAGGTTGACTTGTGGAATTGCGTATCGATCCCCATCGGCTGACACGATTAAGGCTGGAATAATGGCCAGGGTCAACGGAATCTTGATCTTGATCGTGGTTCCCTTGCCCTGCTGGCTTTGCAGGTCGACCGTTCCACCGATCTTTTCGATGTTGGTCTTTACGACATCCATGCCGACACCTCGGCCCGAAACGCTCGAAACCTTGTCGGCGGTGGAGAAGCCCGGCAGGAAGATCAAGTTACCAACTTCGCGATCGAGCATCTTAGCGGCTTCGTCCGCCTAATCAGTCCTTTTTCGACTGCCTTACTCTTGATCTTTTCGATGTTCAGCCCGCCACCATCGTCAACGATTTCGATGTTGACCTGGCCACCTTCGTGATAGGCTTTCAACGTTAGGCAACCTTCGATCGGCTTGCCGACTTGACGTCGAACTTCGGGCTTCTCGATACCATGGTCGACGGTATTGCGAACAAGGTGAGTCAGCGGATCCTTAATCGCTTCGATAATTGTCTTATCGAGTTCCGTTTCCTTTCCTTCCATCTCGATTCGGACTTGCTTCTCGCACATTGCGGCCAAGTCTCGTACCAAACGCGGGAATTTTGTCCACACGTTTCCGATAGGTTGCATGCGTGTCTTCATCACGCCTTCTTGCAACTCGCTGGTGATCAAGTTCAGGCGTTGAACAGCATTCTGCAGTGCGGCATCATTGATTGTGCTAGCGAATTGCAAAATCTGATTACGTGCCAAAACCAACTCACCAACGCGCGTCATCAACTTGTCTAGCAGGGCCACGTCGACCCGAATCGTACTATCCGCCGCTGACATCTCAGTGGCCGAAGCGGGCTTGCTCTCAGCGGACTTCTCAGACTTACCTGCGTCCACCTTGCCAGATTCCGACTTTGGAGTGTCTATAGTTGCGGTCGGGGCGGATGGACTGGCTTTCGGAGTGCTCGTTGTTGGAGTTTTCGTTGCCGAGTTTGTTTTGTTTTCAACTGTTTTCTTGCTAGCTGATTTGGCGCCTGGCGATGAAGTGGCAACTTTCGCGTTTGGCGTCGGAAGCTTTACGGATAGTACTGCACCCAAGAAATCGCATGTGAATTGGTGATCTTCACTGCCTTCAGTTCCACCATTTTCAATTGAGAACAGCAGTTTGCGCATGGTGTCAATCGAACCTAACAGCGCTTCGCTTATCTGCGCATCAAAGGCGAATTGCGACGCTCGGACACCAGCCAACAGGTTCTCCGCCGCGTGTGCGATCTTTTCGATCTTTCCAAAGCCCAAGAATCCTGACGAGCCTTTGATCGTGTGCATATTGCGGAACACGTTATTCAACACGACTTCGGCGGCGGGGTCACGCTCTAGAACAAGCAAGTCTCGTTCAACTTGCTCCAAGTTGTCAAAACACTCAACTAAGAATTCTCTTAGAGCTTCTGACGCAGACTTGCTTGAGATCGCTTGCGACGAGTCACTGGTAGTGTCGCCTATTTCGTGATCGTCAGCCGCTTGTGCTTTAGTCGACGATCGGCTAGTTTCGCTGGAGCATGCCACTTGCTCCGTGGACTCTGCCTGAACTTTCTCTTCAGGCGGCGTAAAAGTGCCGTTGATGTCAACTCGGCCCTCGAGAATATCTTCCAACGCGATGATATGTTGATTCACATCCTGTCCATTGGAATTCTCAACTTCGTCGATCAGCTCTTTCAAACGATCAGTTGCACGAAGCAATGTGTTGATCACAACTGAAGTTGGACGCAATTCGTTGCTGCGTAATTTCCCTAAAACTTCCTCAGCTCGATGTGCTAGTCCGCCTAGGGTGTCTAGCCCCATGAAACCGGCCGCACCCTTGATCGAATGTATCGCGCGAAACACGGTGTTAACCAGGGCAACATCCATTTCGTCGCCCTGAGATTCCAGTGTCAGAAGTTGGTTTTCGATGTCTGCCAAATGCTCTTGGGACTCAACGGCAAACTCTTTTAGCAGTTCGGTATCATCTGCACTCATTACACGCCCGTATCTTTTGATGCCCCATTTGTCATGACTGAGAAGATTTGCTCAATCAGTCCACCGTTATGATCAGAAAGTCTTCCTGAATAGAAGACACAGCGGAACCGCCAAACTCTACCCGCGTGTTAACGTTTCGCAGATTGAACAGTCAAATTGCGATTACAATTGTGGTAATATCTATCGTCTGAATACGATTGTTAGGGTTGTGCGGAATGTTTGGCCGCGCAGCTTTGGGTAGAAAATCATCCCATGTCACTGACACAATTGTAAGATGTAGCTGCGAGTTGATTCCCCTTTTCCCCTTGTGCGTAACCGTACGATGCAAATTCGAAACTGCATTTGCTTCACAACTGTATTGCTTGCTGCGTTTCCTTGCCTTTGCTGTCCTGCCATTGCTTCAGACAACAACGAGCAATTCTTTGAAGCCAAGGTTAGGCCGCTGCTTGTTGATCGATGTATTCCATGTCATGGCGGTGACAGGCCAGATGCCGGCCTATCGTTAGAAAGCAGGAATGGTTGGGCGGATCGAGAGGTTATTAAAGCGGGATCTCCAAGCTCAAGTTTGCTGATGCGCGCTGTACGCTACGAGACGGAAGAACTCCAAATGCCGCCGCCCGACAGCGGCTATGAAAAACTGACGGAGGCAGAATTAAAGCTCTTTGAAAAGTGGATTGCCGATGGAGCCTTCGATCCTAGAAGCGCCAATGGCGCATCTACTGGGCCTAAGCGACGTTCCAAGTCTTTTCAAATCAACGAAGCAGACTTAAAACACTGGGCTTATCAGCCACTCAAAATTGATCGCGGCAAATCGATTGATCAAATCATCGACCAACAGCTTCGAGCCGCAAAGATCATTCGAAACCCCAAAGCTACTCCGCGAGAATTAGTTCGGCGAGCCTATTTCGATCTGTGGGGACTTCCACCAGAACCGGAGGTCGTTGAGCAATTTGAGCATGATCACAGTCCTGCAGCTTGGTCAACTCTGGTCGATCGACTTCTAAGTTCACCCTATTACGGCCAGCGCTGGGGGCGTTACTGGTTGGATTGGGTTCGATATGCGGAGACTAATGGCTATGAACGAGACGGTCTGAAGCCGAATGCCTGGAGATATCGAGACTACGTAATCGCCTCATGGAATGCAGACAAACCCTATGATCGGTTTTTGACAGAACAGTTAGCTGGAGACCTGCTGATCGATCGTGAACAACTTAACCCACAGACCAGCGAAGCAGCTTGGCGAGAGTGCATCATCGCTACAGGATTCTTCCGTCTTCACGTTTGGGATGACGAGCCGGATAGCACTGAAGCTGCCGAACTAGATGACTTAGATGATATCGTCGTTACAACCGGCGCATCGATGCTAGGTCTTACTCTGGGCTGCGCGCGCTGCCATGACCACAAGTTCGATCCGCTGAGCCAGGCAGACTACTACTCTTTGCTGGACGTACTTCGAGATATTGATCCATATGGACTTTCAAAGAAAGGCGGCGGCGGGCGAGGTACTGGTCGCATTGAGCGTTTCTTAGCTGATCAGGCTAAGTTAGATTCTTGGCGCAGTGAGCAACAGAGCAAAATTCAGCAGATTGAACAGCAACTCCAGTCTGCGGCCGATGATCGTAAGGAGTCAATCAAGCAGGAGATCAAGAAACTTCGCGAGACCTCCCCGCCATTCGAAAAGGCACTCGCCATAGAACCCCCGCCAACTGGTCCTAAGCCGACGTATGTTTTGGCTCGAGGAGATTATCAGTCGCCGGGTGCCAAAGTCTCGCCAGCGGTCCCACAACTTTTTCAGATTCTGAATCAAACAAAGACACTCACTGATGCAGCTACCAACGGCCCACAGTCCGCTTTTGAACAAACGCCTGAGATTCACAATCGACTGGATCTTGCCAATTGGATTACGGATAAGTCCCATCCATTGACTGCACGAGTTCTAGCCAACCGGCTTTGGCAGAAGCACTTTGGAGCCGGAATTGCGCCGACAACAGACGATTTTGGCTTCACTGGACTGCCGCCCAGCAACTCAGCCCTGTTGGATCATTTGGCACACAGATTGATTTCCAACAAGTGGTCCGTAAAGGCACTTCACCGCGAGATTATGCTCAGCGAGTCCTATCAGGCCGCATCGAACAACAATGCAAGGCAACTGGCGCTTGGGGCGGCTGAAACCACTAACGATGATTCTGAGAATCGGCCTACAGCTATGGAAGTGGATCCAGACAACCGACTCTTTTGGCGTCAGAACCTGCGGCGTTTGGATGCTGAAGCAATACGGGATTCCGTCCTCCGCTTCGCAGGAGTACTCAACAACAAGTCCGATGGGCCAAGCGTGTATTCGAGTTTGTCTCAGGAGATTCGGGACACGGCTAATCCCGTTTCGTTGGCTACTTGGGGGAGCAGTTCGCAAGAAGATCAGAACTGTAGGAGTGTATTCTTGATCGTGAAGCGATCTCTAAAAGATCCAATTCTTGAGTCGTTCGATTTCGCTAACAGCCATTCGCCGGTCGGCCAGCGGCCAGTTACGACCGTTGCACCGCAAGCTCTGATGATGCTCAATGATGGTTTCATGCAAAAACACTCCTCAGAACTGGCAAGCATCATTCTTGCCAGCACAACCAGCGACAACGAGCGAGTTCGAAAACTGTGGCAGATCGTGTATCAGCGTGCCGCGTCCGAACCAGAGGTTCAGGCAGTGAAGAAATTCATTGACAGTCGAATGGCTAAGCAGCCCGAACTGAGAACTATCGACCTGTGGACGAGCCTTTGTCGATCCATCCTCAACAGCAATGAAGCAATCTATATCGATTAGCGCTTATTTGGAGCCGCTGGATCGTTTTGTGGTTGATTTGCCTGCGGGTTTGGTTGGACCTTTTTTGGCCGTCGATTCGCCATGCATGATCTCTTTCCTTGCTGCTTGAATTGAACGCATTCGATTTGGATTGTCGGCCTGACCCGTTAGCTCATACAAAAATCGGCTGGCAAAGGTCTCACGCTGTTTGCCCCATTTCTTTCGTGATAGAGGAAGCGAGAGAGTCAATTCATCTTGAGCGCGCGTGACTCCAACGTAGCACAGCCGCCTTTCCTCTTCCACATCGTCGACCATCTCAGCAATGGACCGACGGTGCGGTAGTATCCCTTCTTCCATACCGACCATGTAAACAATCGGGAATTCGAGTCCTTTGGCGGAATGGTAGGTCATTAGCGCGACTGCATTTTGCTGCTGTTGCTTCTCTTTGGGACTACCAAACTCCTTACCTGCAAGCGACACCTCTTCCAAAAAACCGCTTAAACTCGGTGATTTACTTTCAGATTCATACTCGGCGATTGCATTGACCACCTCCTCGACGGAGTCCTTACGTGCGTCAGCTTCTTCCGGAGTGTTGTAGGTCCGATCGATGTAGCCCGTGTAGTCGATGCTGCTGACCAACTGACGAGTGACATCGGCCAAAGTTGACTTAGAGTCGTTCAGCATTTCGGTCAAACGCTCAACAAGAGATTGAATTCTAGCGATGCCTTGTCTGGCAGGTTCAGGAAAGCTGCCCGTCAAGGCTTTGTCTTGCATCGCCTCCCACATGGGAATCCCACGGTTTACAGCCGCAGCCAGCAGAGTCTCCACCGTTTTCTCGCCGATACCGCGTTGAGGTGTATTGATAATCCGCAGCAGTGATACTTCGTCCTTGGTGTTATCGACGACGCGAAAATAGGATAGCAAGTCGCGTACCTCTTTGCGATCGAAGAACGATTGACTGCCAACAAGAGAGTATGGAATTCTGGCTCTTCGAAGCTCCATCTCGAATACGCGAGGTTGCTCATTCGTGCGAAATAGAATGGCGAACTCACCAGGCTGACGAATCCGTGATTCTAAGATGCGAGCTATTTCATCGACGATGCCTTTGGCCTCATCCAATTCAGTTTTAAATTGCAGAATGCGTGGAGGCTTTCCGGCCCCACGAGCGGCTCGCAGGACCTTATCGTGCCTGACTTTGTTGAAGGCGATCAAGCGATTGGCAAAGTCGAGTATCGCTCCACTACTGCGATAGTTCGCCTCTAAGCGAACGACTTTGGCTTCGGGCCAATCATTCTTGAAGTTCAGAATATGCTGTACTTCAGCGCCTCGCCAACCATAGATCGACTGGTCATCATCACCAACGACGCACAGGTTGCGATGACCTCGAGCGAGTTGCTCAATAATCGAGTATTGCGACTGGTTGGTGTCCTGATATTCGTCGACCAAGATATGGTCATAGCGGCCGGACTCATCTAGTCGAACATCCTCGTGCTCGCGAAATAGCTCCTCGGTCAACAGTAGCAGGTCGTCAAAGTCCATCGCACCGACTAGCTTGATCGCCTTTTGGTAACGGCGATAACCACTGGCTGCAACATGTTCGACATCCGACTTGGCAACTTCCGAAGCCTGTTGCCAACGAATACCGGCGTTCTTCCAGCGGCTGATATGAGACAGAAAGTCACCCGGTTTCATCATCCCAGAGTGTACTCTCAACTGCCTTAAAACGTCCCGAGCCACAGATTCTTGGTCGCTACGGTCGTAAATGGCAAACTTGTCTGGATAGCCCAATCGCTTGGCATGTCGACGAAGAATCTGAACACAGTTGGAGTGAAACGTACCAACCACCGGGCCACCATCATTCGCTCCTGGCCTGTGCTTGGCCTTTTTGCCAGACATCTGGGCAATTCGCTCCCGCATTTCTTTGGCGGCCTTGTTCGTAAAGGTTACCGCCAAAATGCGGTCTGGAACCGTCCCGTGCTTGATCAAATTGGCAATTCGGAAGGTAACGACGCGGGTTTTCCCAGAACCTGCGCCAGCCAAAACTAGCAAAGGACCACTGAGCGTTTGTACAGCTTCTCGCTGTTCTGGATTTAGACCGTCTGACATGTCCGCATGGTACCCCGTTGGGCCTCAGATCGGCAAGCCTTGCTGTTTCATTCGCAAAAATAAAGGTTTTCGGTACCTTCCGTCTCGACAATTTGCAGTTGCGAAATCGGTGGGGAACTCTACAATTCCCACTTTCCAAAACTGGCTGTTTGCGTCTAGCTGGTGGAATTCGAGGAAAGATTTGCGGTCTGGACTAGCCTTTTAGCTGCCGGGAACCGATAGATACACGACCATTTGTTTTGCTAGGGTAGAACCATGAAAGTTGTTTCATCAATTGGCGCGCTGAAGTTTCGTCACCCAGATTGCCAAGTTGTGCGCCGCCGAGGCCGAATTTACGTTATCTGCAAGAGCAATCCTCGCTACAAGGTCCGCCAAGGCGGTGCCAAGAGTAAGCGAACCAAGCGGTAAGCTGATGAGACATCCAGCTTAATATCAATGCTGGTTTTGAACAAAAAAATGAAGACCGAGCACTTTCAGCTCGGTCTTTTGTCATTGATGGGTTGAACTTGGCCACATTTTCAATGTGCTGCGGCTTTAATGGTTTCAACCACTTTGGCAAATCCACTCTCGCCCCGAATTGGCTTCAGATCCACTTCGCTTGTAACTGCGAACGGATCAAGCAAGCCATCCGCAACAGCTTGCTCCAAAGCAGCAATTGCTTTATTCTTCAATTCGACTCGCTTGTCTGCTTCAGGCTGTTGAGCTGACAGTTGTGCTAATGCTCTCGCCAAATCAATTCTTAGATCAGGGTCTTTACTGGTCGACTTGGAAAGTTCACCAATCCACTTCTCCGCCGCTTCCTGATTACCCAATCGAGCCTCAGAAAGCATCAAGTTTACCTTGTTACTTTGGTCTGGACTCACATCAAACATCCCTTGCCTTAGGGCTCGAGAACGCTCGAACAAGGCCAACGAATCGGGCCCTTGACCAGCTTCGGACCTAGCAACTGCCCAATAATACAAACTATGACCATAGGCTCGCTTGTAGTTTGCATTCTTCGAATCTTCGCTGTAGTTCTTTTCCGCTAGGTCGTGAGAATTGCCAATTAGCCGGACAGCGTCTTCGATACGATCACTTCTTAGCATGTACTGACCATAATTGCGATACTGCATCGCAAGTTGGTCGCGTTCATTCCTATCTGATGGGTTGGCTGCCAATCCCGCACGCCGAGATTCAATGGCTTGTTCGTAGACCGGTATCGCTTGTTCCACCTTGCCCAGCCGACAAAGCACGTTGGCTTGCCCGGTCTTGGCAATGTCTAAGTTTTGCAGGAAGTAGCTCTTGATGAGTGTCTTACGTTCATCTGAAACTTCCTTTGTCCAAGGTGCGGCTACTTTCAAATCGTCCAGAACCTTTTGGCTAAGCTCTTGAACTTCTTTGTAAAGCGTGCCCGCAACCTCTACCTTGCCTGCCTTAATCTTCAGAGAAGCATTTCGGATCAACGATTGTTGCAAAATGTCCGATACTTCGAACGGCAAAGGGCTGCCAGGTTCAGGCCTAGGATCCTTTAAAACCTCGCGGAGTAGTTCATGGGCTTCGGTTTGTAACTTTTCTTCAACCGCTGGATCGCTGGTAAGTCGTTTTTGAATGGGAGCCCATCGAACTAGCAATCTCGCTAGATTTACTCTGGTAGCATCGTTACGGTTCTTTACGATCAGTCGTTCACGGGCGATTTTCTCAATGGCCTCGAACTGTTTGTTCGCTTGCTCTAGCTTATCTAGGCTTGTCCAGGCTTCTGCAATTTTGTATCGAACGGCCATCTGAGTCGGAATCGCCTGACCTTGAATTCCGCCCGTTAATGATTTGTCCAACTCTTCCCATTTCTTATCCAGTACTTCCAACATACCGATACGAAGTTCATTCATACCTGGTTGCTTGGCGAGTTTCTCGTCGATTTCGGTAATGAAGAACTGAATGTTTTGCAAAGCCAGCATCGCCTGTTGCTCGGCCAGTTGTTGATTCTTTTCAGCTAACAGCTTAGCTTCATTGGCTAAAATGCGCTGCCGCTCCGCCTCTTCTTTCTCTTTGGTAGCCTTCTCTTCATTCTGAGTTGCAATCAGCTTCTGCTTCTCAGCTTCTGTACGCTGCTTGTTGGCTTCGTCGCGCTGCCTTTTCGCCTCGTCGCGTTCGTCCGTTATGATTAGCGCTTGAGCAGAAATCTGCATGTAGGACCAAGAAGAAATGACAGCCGTTGCAATCAGCAAGCAAACTGCTAAGGCAGATGGAATAGCGATTAACGGATTACGCTTGCACCAACGCCAGCCGCGTTCAAGCAGGCTGACGGGACGAGCCAGAATTGGTTCGCCCTTGAGGAATCTTGTTAGGTCTTCCGCCATTTCGGCGCAGCTCTTGTACCGTTTGTCAGCGGTCTTTTGCAGAGCCTTTAGGCAAATCGTGTCGATATCGACAGGCATCGATTCTTGCAATTGACAAGGCGGAACCGGCTCTTTATGGACCACTTGCGAAATCGTGTCGAAAGCCTTGGTCCCCAAGAACGGTGGTCGGCCTGTGAGCAATTCATAAAGCATCGCGCCCAGTGAGTATTGATCACTGGCCGGAGTCAGTTCGTCCACTAAGCCTTGAGCTTGTTCTGGAGACATATAGCTGGGAGTGCCCATGATCGTTCCAGCTTTCGTTGCCCCCGAGTCCTCGTCTTCCAACTGCTTTGCCAAGCCAAAGTCAGTAACTTTGGGTTGGCCGTCTATGGTGAGCAAAATATTGGCTGGTTTTAAGTCGCGGTGAAGAATTCCACGTTCATGCGCATACTGCATGGCTCGACAAATCTTCTCCAAAACCTGCGCTGCTTCGCGAGGCGGGAGTGGCTTACCGCCAAGCTTTTGATCGAGCGGCATGCCGTCAACGAACTCTAATGAAAAGTAAGGCAGCCCATCCTGTTTGCCAACTTCGAAAACTTGAACAATGTTCGGATGCTGAAGTTTGGCAACAGCCTTTGCCTCAGCTTCAAAGCGAGCAAGCTGATTCTTTGAAGCATGAGCACCTGCGAGCACCATCTTCAATGCTACATCGCGATTTAATCCTACCTGACTAGCCAAGTAGACCACGCCCATCCCACCGCGTCCAAGCACGCTCTTGATTTGATAGTTGCCGATCCTCTCAGGCACCATGTCCTCGAAGTTATCACCTCCACCGCCTGATCGAAGCGTGTTGCGTTCGGTCTTCCGCTCAGTCAACCGAGGGTTCATCGTCGCGCCGGATACGCTGAACTCACCAGTAACATCGTTAGCTGCAACCGTTCCTGCGCCGCGGGTACCCATGTCACGCGACTCATCAACACTAAACTCACCCGTTTCTTGCATACTAGGCAAATTGGTCAACTTTGAAACGCTGATCTCATCCGACTCTTCATCTTTGGAAAACGCCATCGTATCCATCTGCGTGGACGCGGGGCGATGAATCACGGTCTCCCGATCGCTACGTCGCTCAATCGAGTCGGATTGCGACCCCGCATCTACAGATGGTGGGCGCGAGCCGCGGTCTGCATCTCCACCTGCATCAAGCATCTGAGTAGCGTTGGGATCGAAGTTGTCTTCAGGCATTGTTTTTTCAGCCATTTTTTACCACCACTTATCGATGTCTTCAGTAGTTTCGGAACCAGTTCGATCGCGGATGTCGTCTAAAACGTTACCGAGGTCTCCGAGGACGTTCGCAAAGAACCAGTCGGTGCCGTCGTCGCCCCAAAGTCTGTCCACTACACCGTCGTCAAAGACAGTGTTTTGTGTCATGCTCGTGTTGCTGATCTTGAAGTAGTTCGTGCCGTTGTTTCGCGGTCCCGTTCCGGTGCCTAGGATGTTCTGCTTGCGAGTTGTATAGCTTCTGCTACTGGTCCATTCGGCTAGTATCGCTTCCAAGGCGGCCCTTTGCTGCTGGAACGATAGGTTGGTTGCAGTTCCAAACGCTGATGGTGCGCTGGTTGCAAAGCTGTTCTCATACATTGTGAATCCAGCTATTAGAATATCATCGTTGGCATCTCCGTGGATGCGATCTGCACCTAACCCCCCGATAATTATGTCGCGACCATCACCTCCCCACAGGTTGTCGTCGCCAGCTTCACCCAGAATGATGTCTGGCCCGCTACCGCCCTTAATATCGTCATTGCCGGCACCGCCCCACAGTTCCGTTGGTTCCTCAATGTCGTCCTCGATGGTCACTTGGTCGTTGCCAGCGTAGGCAAAGACTAGGATTCGGTCGACGTCGCCATAGACGGTACCCTTGCGCTGAACGTCGTCATCGCGGTCAACAATCTTGACCTTGTAGTAGTTGTCGTCCTTTAACTTGACTTTGATACTGTCACTGCCTTGTGAGCCGACCACTACCAGAATCGCCTTGCCTGCGTTGACCGGATCGGCCATCAGTGTCCAGCCGCCCACAATGAAGCTCTTGGTCGCTGCCACACTGACTGCTCCGCGCGGATCAGTCACTGTAACGCTGATGACGAAGCTGCCATCGGAGGCAACCTTCGGATAGGAATAGCTAACGCTCTTGGTGCTCGGACCAGTTACTGTGCTGGTTGTACCATTGCCCCAGTTGATCACATAGGTAAACACGCCCGACTGATCCACAGCATCCGGATCGGTGGCGGTGAAGGTAAAGGTCGAGGCGATGTTCATGAAGCCATCAGCGGGTGTACTTATCGAAACGCTCGGCGGATTGTTGGTCACACCACCAGTAATGGTCAGAGTACTACCAACATAGATCAGCGAGTAATTTGTATTGGCGGCCAAAGTACCTTGTAGGATGTTGTAGACACCAGCCGTTTCACCGGGTTGACGCGTGAGTGCTCCGCTGAGCACTACTGATGATGTATCGCTGAACTTCAGCCCGCTGACTTGATAGGTCATGGCTGGATCGGTTTGTCCAGCAACCTTAGTCTTCGTATCCGCAGTCACGGTCAGAGGAGCTGCCGTGATTGTCAGATTCGCGCCAACATAGGAAATGGCATAGTTGCTGCCTGCAGACAGCGAGCCTTGAGTAATGGCATAGTTGCCAACATTCTCGCCTGCAGTTCGAGTGAGCGAACCGGTAAAGACGCTGGCCGTATCTCCGTTATACAAGGTCGAGTAGATATAGCTGAGCGTTGGATCAGCATCGCCGTAAATCTTGGTTCGAGCGTTGGCTGTTACCGTCAGTCCACGAGGCGTAATCGTCAAGTTCGCACCAGCGTACACTATGGTGTAGTTCGAACCCGCCGACAGTGTGCCTTGGCTGATCGCGTAGGAACCAACGTTCTGTCCGGCAGCTCGTGTGAGCGAGCCTGTGAACACTGTGCTGGTATCGCCATTGTAAAGCGTACCGAAGGTGTAGGTCAGGACTGGATCTGCGTCACCATAAATCTTGGTCTTAGCATCAGCGGTGACGCTCAAGCTGCGAGGAGTAATGGTCAGGTTCGCACCAGCGTAAACGATGGTGTAGTTCGATCCAGCCGAGAGTGTGCCTTGGCTGATTGCATAGGCCCCAACGTTTTCACCAGCAGCTCGTGTTAGCGAGCCTGTAAACACTGAACTTGTATCACCGTTGTACAACGTGCCGAAGGTATAGGTCAGCGTTGGATCTGCGTCGCCGTAGATCTTGGTCTTGGCATCTGCTGTAACATTCAAGCTGCGAGGCGTAATCGTCAAGTTCGCACCAGCGTAAACGATGGTGTAGTTCGATCCGGCCGACAGCGTACCTTGGCTAATTGCGTACGAACCAACGTTCTCACTAGTGGCTCGGGTGAGCGAGCCTGTGAAGACTGCACTGGTATCACCGTTGTAGAGTGTACCGAAGCTGTAGGTCAGGGCTGGATCAGCGTCGCCATAGATCTTGGTCTTTGCGTCGGCGGTGACGCTCAAGCTGCGAGGTGTAATCGTCAGGTCGGCTCCAGCGTAAACGATGCTGTAGTTCGAACCCGCCGACAGTGTGCCTTGACTGATCGCATACGAACCAACGTTCTCACCAGTGGGTCGAGTCAGCGAACCTGTAAACACTGCACTGGTATCGCCGTTGTAGAGCGTACCGAACGTAAAGGTCAGCGCTGGATCTGCATCACCGTAGATCTTCGTCTTGGCATCTGCTGTAACATTCAAGCTGCGAGGTGTAATCGTCAGGTCGGCTCCAGCGTAAACGATGCTGTAGTTCGAACCCGCCGACAGCGTTCCTTGGCTGATTGCATACGAACCAACGTTCTGTCCAGCAGCTCGTGTTAGCGAGCCTGTAAACACTGCATTGGTATCGCCGTTGTAGAGCGCACCGAACGTATAGGTCAGCGCTGGATCTGCGTCGCCGTAGATCTTGGTCTTGGAATCGGCTGTTACTGTCAGCAGTCGAGGTAGCACGGTGATGACAGTCGAATATTGACTGAAGCCACCATCTTTATCGATGACTCTCGCATACACCGTATGCGTTCCGGCTGATAGGCCCGCGGCACTTAAGCTGCTTGCGGTCGTGCTGCCGGAGGCGTACGTAACGGGGCTTAGCGAGTCGACATCGACCGAAAATGCGTAGTGCAATCCGGCCGAGTTATCAGTTGCTGAAATATCCAGGCCAACTAGCGTTACCGTTGCTGAATCACCGTAGATAATTGGCGAGATGCCAGTGATTGTGGCGGTCGGTGCAACGTTGCTAACGTCCACGACGATCGTCTGAGTCAGGCTCTGACCGATGTCATCAACGATGGTTACCGTAACGGTGTAGGAACCGTTGTCATCGTAAACATGGTTGAGCTGAAATTCGCCTGCGCTGTTGACTAGTAGAGGCTGCGAGCCTGAGCCGTCGCCATAGTTGACAGTACTTAGGCTCCAATCCGATGCGGCTGGGTCGTAGATGCTGACCGATCGCGTAAAGGCTGTGCCTTCACTAGTTGATCCGTTACCGCCAAGTGAGTAGCTGAGCGTATAATTCTCGCCGACACCACCGACGACCACGTCCGTTCCACCAAAGCCCTTCAAGTTGTCGACACCATCGGTCGAACTGGCCTTGCGGAACTTGTACATAATCAACTGATACTTGCCTGTATCAGTATCGTTCACACTGTCTGTGAATCGAGCCACTCGTTCGGCATCGCTCAGGATGTTGTTAGGATTAAGTGGGTTCAGTGGGCTGAGCGGATTCTGGGGATTGCCCAATGAATCGCCGTAACGATTGAATGAATCGACTTCGATATAGTAGGTACCATCGGCTGGCAGCAGAAGATCGATCAAGCCCGAATCGGTCGGCTCGAAGATGTCATCATTTTCGGCCACGCCACCGTAATATGGAACGAGCTGAGGCTGACCCGCGACGATATGCCAGACTCGCACGATGGAATCGATGAAGTCATGGCTGGTAAGCTTACCACCAGGTCCTGTGCCGTTGCGTTCCAACGAGTTGCTCAGCAGGTCGATATTGATCAGATCGCCAGTCTTACCGCTGAACGAGTACCAGTCGCTTTGGCTGCGTCCGGTTGAACTGTCGATATCGATCTGACCGGTGATCGAAGTAAGCTGAACGAAGAAGTCTTTAGTCTTGTTGGTGGCGTTGCCTAGGGTGTTGGGTACAGCCAGGATGACCGGATTGAGTGCGTCGGCAGTAGCCAGCGAACTGTGCAGTACGCTTGATTCAGCTCGAGTGGTTGCGACTGGATCGCTGCCCGCAAAGGCCAGCTTCACCGCTTCACGTTCACCGAAGTATAGATCGTTGAGATCGTTGAAGCGTGTCGAACCAATCGAGGCTGGCGAGCCGATCAGGTGGTCGAACGTTTCAAATCCACCAGCGGGGCCGGTGTACTGGGGCTTGTATGCACCGGCCCCCGGTGGATCATGGATTCCCAAGCCGATCGGTCCGAAGCTGTCTTGGTGTCTTAGTCCCAGCAGGTGACCAAGTTCGTGGGTAGCGATCTTAGCCGATAGTTTGATGAAGTTATAGCTAGTGGCCGATGGCTTGCTGGCACCAACTTCCACTTCGCTGACCGGTGGAGCCACATCGCCCTTCATTGGATCGGCATCGGATTCAACTTCGTCGAGCGATTCAATACCAGTGATCACGCCGCCCAGCAAGCCGCTGATCTGCGCATAGGCATACCCGCCCAGGTTCGCGTTGCCTGGATCGATCTCGCTCGCCAGACCGCCGGGACGTCCCGATGTTGGTGTGCGATTGAAGTAGACAGTCGCGTATTGACCACTCGTGCGATAGGCAGCCGGAATATCATTAACGTCGTTGGCTACGCGAACATCGAACCAAGGAGCACCCACGTTCGGACCGCGATAACTTAGCTCTACCTGGGCCCGAATCGCCTCGCGTTCGGCAGCAGTGTAGACATGCTCGCCACTGTCGATCTGTCCAGTGTTCGCATCAACGGTCAACTGATTGGTATAGCTGTCGAAGTCCAGCAAGACCCACTGGGTTACTCCGCGAGGTGCGGCCACAGTACCCGTGAACTGCTCAGCAAAGTCAGCTCCACCGATGTAATTGCTGCGAGGATTACCAAAAATCGTGTCGGCAAAGTTCGTGCCGATCACATTCTCCATGCTCATGCCATCGGTCAGCATGATACGCAGTTGTCCGGCGGTACCTTGAGCTTGCCAAACGTTGACTAGTCGCAGATCCAGCTGGCTGGTCCGCCTGTAAAGCTACTCATGTCGATCGTATCAGAGCTGGCATCGGCCAAGCCCGAGTAGACTTCACTGATGGTGACGTCGGCCAAAGGATTGCCGATAAAGCTGTATAGATCGTCGCCAGCCTGACCATTCAGATCCATCGCTCCACTGCCCACGACCATCGCTCGATCGTCGCCGGCGCCGCCTCGGAATAGGACACTAGCTGCAATGCCTCGCATGGCCAAGAAGTCATCGCCATCGTTGCCGTAGAAACTGACCGTTGAACTGGTTGTTCCCGTTCCATTGAAGGTGAACGAGTCAGAGCCAAAGCCGCCTGTGAAACTGACACTGCCGATGCCACTACCATGAACTCGCAGCGTATCATTGTCAGCTCCACCGGTGAAATCGATAGAGCCGATATTGCTGCCGTTATTAATCAGCGTGTCAGCTCCATCATCACCCGAGAAGTTGATCACAGCGATGCCAGGCCCGTTGTTGACCAAGCTGTCATCATCGCCGCCACCGACGAAGGTCAACGAACTGACCGTCGCATTGTTCTGCAGCAGATCGTCGTCAGCGCCCCCAGTGAAGACTAGCGATGTAACCGGTCCGTTGTTGACCAGGATGTCGTCGCCATCGTCGCCGCCAAAATTGAGCGTAGTGACTGCGGCCGAGTTCTGCAGTGAATCATCATCACCACCGCCAATAAAGCTGATCAGTCCTACGGCTCCCACGTTAATCAGCGAGTCGGCTCCGTCGTCGCCGGAGAAGTTGATCGAGTCGATCGATAGTCCACGGTTGACCAGCGAATCATCATCACTTCCGCCGGCAAACTGAACTGTGCCGATCGTACCAGTGTTGATCAAGAAGTCATCATCGGCTCCACCGCCAAAAACCATAGCCGACACCGAGCCATTGTTTTGCAGTGCATCCGAGCCATCGTCACCGCCAAAGTTGATCTGGCCAATTTCGGCTGCATCGTTGACCAGCACATCAGCGCCATCGTCACCTGTAAACACAAACGATCCAATACCAACGGCCGTCTTGCGATTCCACAGTCGATCGTTGCCGGCCGTTTGACCAACTTGCAAGCCAGAATCCCTCCGAACGACAGCACACTGATAAAGGCTCCATCGTTCACCAGTAGGTCATCATCGCCGCCACCTTGGAACGATAGATTAACGATCGAATTGCCCGAGTTCGACAGGATATCATCATCGGAACCACCGTTGAACGACAGCGAAGCAATCTGATGACCGCTGTTGATCATCAGGTCATCATCGGCTCCACCATTGAATGTCAGATTGACCAGCAGATCGCCGTCATTGTCCAGAATGTCATCGTCGGCTCCACCTGTGAAGGTCAAGTTGCCGATAGCCGCTCCGTGGTTGACAATCACATCTTTGCCATCATCACCACTGAAGTTCAGTGTGCTCAGACCAGAGGCGTTGTTGAGCATCGCATCGTCGTCGGCTCCACCAACGAAGGTAATCGTCGTAAAGCCTGTGGCGTTGTTCTCGAAGGCGTCATCATCGTAGCCGCCTTGGAACAAAATACTGGAGGCCGTCGAACCATCGCCGCTGCCGCGCACGATCAGCGTATCACGGCTGGTGTGACCAACTACCGGCACACCGTTGTCACCGGTAAAGCTGATCGAGCCCAATCCCTTGCCGCTGCTGACCAGCACGTCGTCGTCGCCGCCACCAGTGAAGCTCAGCGAAGCGATCTGGCTACCCGAGTTGATCATCACGTCGGCACCGTCATCGCCTGTGAAGTTCAGCACGGCGATACCGCTACCACTGTTGGCCAGCACATCATCGTCGCCTCCACCAGTGAAGACGATCGAAGCAACTGTGGCCGAGTTAAATAGCAGGTCATCATCGGCTCCACCAGTAAAGTTGATGCTGCCCACTGGGCCGCGGTTGACCAGCGTATCCAGTCCATCATCGCCCAAGAAGTTCAGCGAGCCCATGATCGTGCCGGTGTTCTCCAGTCGATCATCATCGGCTCCACCAGTGAACACCACTGCACCAATCGAACTGACGTTGATCAATCTGTCGGAACCTTCGTCGCCACCAAAATGAATCAGACTGACTCCGCTGGTGCCTACCAGGATATCGTCGTCGCCTCCAAAGTTGAGTTCCCCAATAATCGTGCCTTTATTGACGATCACATCATCATCGGCTCCACCGCCAAAGGTCAGCGACGAAATCGTGCCTGTGTTCTGAACGACATCGGCCCCGTCGTCACCGCCAAAGTTCAGGCCTGCGGTGATTGAACCAGTGTTCACAATAAGATCATCGTCGGCTCCACCATCGAAGATGACCGAGGTCAGCGAGCCGGTGTTGATGATCGAGTCGATGCCGTCATCGCCGCCAAAGTTCAGCGAGCCCAGGATCTGGCCTTCGTTTCGAACCACATCGTCGTCCGCACCACCTGTGAAGTTGACGTTGTTCAGGCTAGCCAAGTTGATCAGTGTATCGGCACCTTCATCACCACCAAAGTGAATCAGGCTGACTCCGCTAGTACCAATCACGATGTCGTCATCGCCACCAAAGTCCAGCGTGCCAGTGATTGAACCGCGATTGACGATCACGTCATCATCGGCTCCACCACCGAAAGTCAGATTGCTGATTGTTCCAGTGTTCAACATTGAATCGGCGCCGTCGTCACCGCCAAAATTCAGCGATGTTACCACTGCGGCTCCAGCGACCAGGATCTCATCGTCGCCGCCAAAGCTGAGCGTCGTGCTGACCGAACCAGCGTTGACCAGTCGGTCATCATCAGCTCCACCACCGAAGTTGATCGTCGTGGCTGCGCCCAAGTTCACCAGCAAGTCGGCTCCATCGTCGCCCGAGAAGTTGATCTCACCGATCACGCCAGTTCCAACCAGTAGGTCATCGTCGCCGCCAAAGGTTAGAGTGGTGGCTACGGGACCGTTGTTGATCAAAATATCATCGTCGGCTCCACCGTTAAATGTCAGCGAGCCCACGTTGCCGGTATTGAACAGTCCGTCGATACCGTCATCGCCTCCAAAGTTCAATCCGGCTGTAACTGTGCCTGTGTTGGTCAGCAGGTCATCATCGGCTCCACCACGGAAGGACAGGTCGGCTATCAAGCCCAAGTTACGCGGCTCGTCCGAACCTGTATCGCCGAAGAAATTCAACGTGCCGATCGAGCCCACTCCGACCAGATCATCGTTGTCGCCGCCAAAGTTAAGCGTTGTCGGTGTCGATCCATTGTTGATAAATAGATCGTCGTCGGATCCACCGTGGAAAGTCATGGTCGTGATCGTACTCAGGTTGACAAAGGTATCCATTCCATCATCGCCACCAAAGTTCAGAGCATCGATCGTGCCAACACCGCTCAGAAGAATATCATCATCGCCAATGAACGAAATTGTTGTTGGGGTGGCACCGTTATTGATGAACACATCATCATCCGCGCCACCCCGGAAAGTGAGATTGGCAATGCTACCTGCGTTCAGGAACGCATCAATGCCATCGTCTCCGCCAAAGTTCAGGGCTCCGGAGATCGTTCCACGGTTCTGCAACACGTCGTCATCGGCTCCACCGCTGAACTTAAGATCGGCGATCGTGCCAGTGTTGAGCAACGTGTCGATGCCGTCGTCGCCACCAAAGTTCAGCAGGCCAACGATTGCACCTGAGTTGGTAACGATGTCGTCGTCAGAACCACCGCGGAAGGTTAGGCCAGCAATACTGCCCGAGTTGATCAGCGAATCAATACCGTCGTCGCCTCCAAAGTTCAGATTGGCGATGCCCGTGCCTGTTACGGTCAGCGTATCATCGTCGGCTCCACCGGAAAGGGTTGCTCCAACGGTACCTGACTTGACTGTTAGCGAGTCGCTACCTGCGCCACCATCGACTGTTGAATTTGATGCGGCTGTTAGACGATCGCCAAAGGAGCTTCCTACCAGTCCGCTGAACGAACCCAGCGTGTTGACGAAGTGAGCCGCTGGCTGTGTGATGCTGACATCCTGCTGAACAAGCGTGGCCGAGTTAGCGACCGACAGATCAAAGGAGATACCGCTGTTGTCGCCGTAATTAGCTAAACTAAAGTCGAGCGTGTTGTCGCCGCTGCGGTCCACTACGGTTAGGACGCTGTTGGGCTTGAGCTTGTAGTTATCGTTGCCCAGTTCAATTGGCGTAGGTCCAACGGGCAGATTGTTGACATCGTACTGCTGGACGTTGGCATTGTCGTTGCCTCGCCATAGATAGTAGATATCGTCGCCAGCTCCACCAAATAGATTGTCTACGCCGTCACCACCGTCGAGGATCAGTTGATTGCCGGCTGTAGTTACGTGGGTGCCATCGATCGTATCGTCACCACCTAGACCCAGGACCAGCAACTTGTCGACGCCGGCTGTGCTAAAGGTAGCGTTGTCTATAACGATGTTGTCTGAAGCATTGGAGCCGACCAGTAGAGCTGTCTCGAATACAGTAAAGCCGCCATCATCGTCGGTTGCCACCGCGCGAACTAGCCAGACTAAGGTCGGACGTGAACTGCGATCGACCGTGAAGTTCGGGCCAACACCCGTTTGCAATTCGCTGGGGAAGCCCGCTGGATAGGCTTGCCACGAGACGTTGATCGTATCGTTCTGGCCTGCATCGCTTGTCTGGGCTACCAGTTGAATCAAGTTCGGATCGTTGTTGTTGACACTCGGTCCGATCAATAGCTCTGGCGCGACGTTGTCGACTCGTTGAAGGGTTGAACTAGAACTGGATGCCCCGTCATCGTCACTGATTGTGACTAGGATTTCGGCTATGAACTGACCGGTTTGATGAGGCCCAGGTCCAATCGGAAGTACCGCAATCGTTCCATTGTCCAGATAGCGGTGAGTAGCTGTAAAGGTACGACTGACTTGATCAACGGTTGCTGAAGATGTGGAACCATCTCCCCAGGATACAATAACATTGTGTGAGTCGGATCGCGAGGCGTCGCTATAACTACCTGTTACAGTCAGTTCTTGCCCTTCAGTCATTGACGCTGTCGCGCTGGATGAAACCGAGGCTAGTTGTGGAATGGCATTTTGAACTGTAATTGGCAGGGTTGCGATCACTTCGCCTGGCGAGTCCTTATCGGATACTCGCACTGTAATGATGTAAGCCCCGCTGACCGAGTTGTCTTCATAACGGTGCTGCAAGCCACTGAAGTTGCCTATGCCTTGATCCAACGACAGTTGAGTTCTACTGGAGCCATCGCCCCAATCGATTGAAACGTCGTGGGAATCCAGTAGGCCTGGGTCGATGAAGCTGCCCGAGAGCGTGATCATGTCGTTCTCGAAGATAGTTGCACTGCTTGAGCTGAGCAACAGACCGAAGGGCACGACGTTGTTCACTGTCAGAGTTCGAGTCACCACAGTTGGCGACTCAGGTTGATCATCGTCTGTAACCGAAACCGTAATGACATACTGATCTGGCCCTTCGGCTGGATCGTTAGCATAGACGTGTTGAAGACTTGGTATGCCAACAAACGTTCGTACCGGCGAATTAATCGCAGCCAAGTTGATCGTCGACTGAGTACCATCAGCCCAATCGATCACGACGCGATGAATATCATCCAAGCCGGGATCGATAAAGCTACCGCTAAGCGACACGAGTTGACCTTCGTTGACACTTGAACTGCTGAGGTCTACCAGCAGATTCGAAGGCAGCACATTGCGGACCTCTTCCAGGAATAAGCCTGACGGAGTCACATCGATACCCGCACCGTCCGAGACAGTGATTTGCACACGATAGACATCGCTTGCCGTTGCAGTCACCGCGGCGTTCGCATCATCGCGATAAACGTGCGTAGATCGTATCTCGTATTTGTTGTTGCCCAGGCTAACAATCTGACCCGTTGGTGAAAACACCTGATTCACGGTGGAAGTTGTACCATCTCCCCAATCGATGGTTGCAGAATAACTACCGCTCGTGTCCTCGAACTGACCTTTGAGCTGAACCAGTTGTCCTTCATCCGCCGGACTGGTGATTGAGAATAGATTAAACGTTGCTGTCGGTGCTTCATTCTGCACCGCCACGTTAATCGTTTTAATGCTGGAGGTCGACGAATTGTCCGTCACACGCACTGTAATCTGGAACGAACCCGGCGAGTTGTAGGTGTGGTTCAATTGGAACGTGCGATCAGAACCCAGCGCCAGCGGCTGAACACCGCTACCATCACCATAATCCACGCTCGCAACCCACTGCGTCGAATCCGGATCATAAAAGCTGCCGGACAGCGCAACTTCGCTTCCTGCGTTTGCGAAAATACCGGAGCTACTGACAGTTATCTGTGGAGCCAAATTGCTAACTACATCACCAACTGTGATAAACGAACTGAATTCGGAAGTAGACCCCGCCGCAACGGCGGTTAGTAATGACCCAAATTGAACTCCACTTGGCAGTGGCAGAGTGAAGCGGAACTTGTTTGCAGTGCCAGAACCAATGTTTACTCCACGGAGGGTTGGCCCATAGCTTTGCGTACCAGAGAGTGAATCATCGCCACTGCCTTCGGTAAATGTTCCAAGCAGTTGCTTTCCTGTCCCAAAACCACTGAGTGTTGGGGAAGAAGCGTAGATCGCGACTGTCCGGCCCGCGTCAACGATTCCTTCGATCTCCAAACTATTACCGTTGATTGTGGCACTGGTAAGTACTGGCGCATCGAGCACGTTTGAGTCGGTTCCATTGGGTGTCGGTCCGAGTGTTCCGGCATCGATGGCTAGACCGATGTTATCGAAAAATGTGTTATTTAGGTACGTACCATTTTTCCCTGAAGTTCCATCAAGCCGAAGTCCCGCAGTGACATTGTTGGCGAAAATATTTCCGTCTGCCGGGCCCGCCCCACCAATCACGTTGCCGTGTGCGGTTGGACTAACGTAGACTCCTATCGAGTTCGGTGCGTGAGTTACGCCATCTTTACCAACTCCGATGTAGTTACCAGCCACAGTCGTTGAGTTAGAAGCGTCTCCAAGATAAATGCCATAAGCGCTATTGCCGATCACGTTGGCCTTGGCGGGTGTCGAACCACCAACAATTGTGTTTTCGGATAATTCTCGAACGTACACTCCATAGCTTTGATTTGGCAGAGGAGTAAGACCATCTGCTGCAACACCGAAGTAGTTTCCTGCGATAGTTGTGTCTTTGACTCGTTGATCAGTGGCAGCGCCGAGTATGAAGACGCCCATTAAGTTGCCAGAGATGATATTACGTTCCAGATAATCATTAATACCATCTCCATCAGTACCTATTCGCGTGTTACTAACATCACGCGAACTGCCTGCATACCCGTTGAGCCAAATGGCCGTGTTATTTCCCAAGGGAAGCGTACCAGTAACGTCCGTGCCAATTTTGTTTCCAGCGATGACGTTATTGCTCTGTCCCTGGCCAATGTAAATTGCGGTGCCATTGACGTAGCCAGAGATGACATTAGCTGCACCTTGGACGCTGCCACCAATTAAATTAGAACCAGTAGCTGATGAGAAACCGTTGTCCAAATACAGGCCGTCTGTGTTGGCTTGAGCAAGTGCGCGCGTCCCAGTAATATCTGTTCCGATAAAATTCCCTTGAATGGTCCAATGACCTGCACCGTACATCCTTACTTCTGTTTGGCGATTTCCAGAAATAATGTTTCGAACACTATCTGTAGTACCACCAATTTGTACATCTTTCCCATTTCCATAGGTCGTTATTCCACCGGCAGCGTTTCCAATTGCGAAATTTCCCGCGATATCGAGGCCGATGATATTTCCCTGAATAACGGAATTCGTTCCTGCATTTACGCCAAATTGATAGTTCCCGCTAATAACGTTGCCTTTTCCTCGTCCCAGTATCGCCGTATGCCCTCCGAGGTAATTCTTGCTGCTTCCTCCTTGATCAACGAATAGTACTCCACCAGAAAGATTCCCAACTGAAGCATTTCCCGACTTATTCGTACCAATCAAATTACCTTCAATTCGATTCTCACTTCCACCAAAAACCCCCATTCCAATACCATAGCCATCGTTGCCGCTGATCACATTACCCATGCCGGGCTGATCACCACCGATCGTTTGATCCGCAACATTAAACGCAAGGTAGACTCCATCGCTACCGTTACCTAAGTCATTCATGCCTGATGCATCGGTACCGATCAAGTTGCCATAGAGCCGCAGCGTTCCTTGAGTCGAGTTCAAACGAACTCCGTACGTGGTATTGCCAGAGATCACGTTGCCTTCACTGGCTCCTGTACCACCGATGATAGTATTGGTTGAAACAAATTCATCGATGCCAATATTGTTTGGAATCGCCGCAGTTCCGCTTGCATTGGTGCCGATGTAGTTGCCCTTGATTAGATTGCCGGAGACCCCTCCGCCAATACTGCCGTCAAGCCTTACTCCAGCACCACTATTCCCTGAAACTAAATTGCGGGACCCTGTCGTTACTCCGCCGATCGTATTATCATGAGCCCCAGCCATTATCTGTATACCAGTACCATTTGGAATCGCTGAAGTGCCGCTTTGGTTCGTACCAATAAAATTGCCAGTCACCGTCACGCCAGAAACTCCACTACCGCTAATTACAATTCCATAGCTCGAGTTTCCAGAGATTAAATTGCCCGCACCCGCGCCGAGCGTATGGTTTGAGCCAAACACTAGAACTCCTGTATCCTGAGTAGCCAAGGCTGATGTTCCTTGGGCGTTGGTACCAATTCGATTTCCCTGTAGGACGGTTGCAGATGAGAATTGGTCAAGGAAGACACCTTGCCTGTTACCGGAAATCACATTTCCTTGGCCAGGCCCACTTCCGCCAATGATTGTGCCCGTGCCATTGTTTCGGATGCCGATGTCATTGCCCAGCGCAGCAGTTCCAGTAACGTTAGTCCCCAAAAAGTTACCGCGAATTGCAACACTGCTGATACCCGAATCAACACCCACAGCAACTTGACTACTTCCAGCAATCAAATTTCCCGCACCGGTTAGAATACCTCCGGACCAATCGCTGGTTCCGCCGATCTCAACATCAGTTGGAAAATCGCTTATACCGCTAAACGTACGGTAGACCGCAACGCCTGTGGTTAGAGAGCCCAACTTAGCGGTACCAGTCGAGTTTGTGCCAATAAAATTTCCTCGAACTCGCGTGCCACTGTTATCACCATACAAGGCAATGCCGTCAGTTCCAAAAGCTTGTGTTGAGCCAACGATAATGTTTCGACGGCCTTGCGTCGTGCCACCGATATCGGTATTCGTTGCTGCACCAAATACGATAATACCGCCATGAACGTTTGACAGAACCGTTCCACCGCCAGCGTCCGTACCGATGTAATTTCCTCGTACCATCGTGTTGTTTGCCACACCGATATCAACGCCAAAGCCGTTGTATCCGGCCCCCGTGTCGTAGCTTCCGCTGATCACGTTTCGGGCTGAAATTGTTTCGCCGCCGATGGTCGTGTTAATTGCTCCTCCTGCGACGCTAACTCCGCTGTACCGATTACCCAACGCGGCGGTACCATCTGCAGTTGTTCCGATGTAGTTACCTAACAACACGTTGCCAGTCGACAAACTACCGGTGATCGTGACTCCAGCACTGCTATTGCCACTGATGGTATTCCGTGATCCAGCGATCGTACCACCAATCGTATTGTTCGGAGAATTCTCGATGCGAATGCCATCACTAGTGTTGGGCAACGCGACAACTCCTGAAGCATCAGTGCCAATATAGTTCCCAAGAACTGTGATGTTTTGTGGCGCCGCAAACGTTGAGTACTTAGCGATGATGATACCGCTTCCTGTGTTGCCGGAAATTACATTGCGCTGAGCCGGCAAAGTACCGCCGACCGTTAAGTTGTTCGCACCAATCGTAATTACCATCCCGGTATGAAAACCGGCACCACCAACGGAACTGTTCGGCATGGCTATTGTCCCCGATGGATCCACGCCAATGTAGTTGCCCGCGACAACCGAATTAGTATTGTTATCCGCAACAATCACACCAAATGTTGCTGAGCCTACAACCACATTTCGCTCGTCGGCATCTGCGATTCCATCACCATTGGTTCCAACACGAGCGTTAGTTCCACCAGATAGTGAAATACCTTCGAGGCTATTGCCCAAAGCCACTGTGCCAGCAGAGTTCAACCCAACCCAATTACCGGCTACAACATTGCCACTACCTTGAACAACAAAAATCGTTATCCCCGAAATACCAGAAACGACATTTCGCTCGCTCGCGTTGAAGGCGTCATTGCTACCATCGGTTCCGACGATATTGTTGGCAGCGTTAACGGCTATTCGGATACCTCGACCAGGATTAGCAACAGTTGAAGTACCATCAGCGGTCAAACCAACATAGTTTCCAGCTACTCGGTTGTATTCCGTGCCGCTATCAATGATGTTGATATTTGCGTTGATTCCACTGGCGTTCCCGGAAATCACGTTGCGTTCGGAGCTATCGTTGACACCGTCGCCGTTAGTTCCGATCAGATTATGGTTTGCGCCACTCTGAATCAGGATTCCGTTGAGTGAATTAGCGAGTCGTGTAGTACCCGATGCGCTCAGGCCAATGTAGTTACCAGAGATAGTGTTCCCCGTTGCAGAGGCTCCCGTGATCAGGATACCGTTGCCCGCGAATCGATTAATCACAAGTCCTTTGACGGTGCTATTAGCGCCAGTAATGGTCAATCCATTCACGCCAGCTCCAGCACTAGTACCATTCAGCTCAATAATTGGAGATCCGCTGTAACCGGACTGAGAAGTTCCATCAATAACCACCGAATCGGTAATTGTTGGAAGCGCAGATGTCGGGGCGATGGTTTGAACGCCAGAGCCCGGAATCTGGAAGCGGATCGTGTCTGAGCCGGCTTTGTTGTTGGCAAAAGTGATCGCGTCACGAAGCGAGCCAACGCCCGAATCATTAGTGTTGGTCACATACAGCAGATTGACGCCTTCATAAGCACCGATGTCGACCGAAGCGAATTGAATGCGGCTTGCACTGCGTTGATCAAAGGCTAGTGCTGCGCCCGCTGCATCCAGCGCCAGAGCATTCAAGCCTGCGTCGATGGCTGGGCTGGTTGCGAGTAGAGCTAATGTCAGCGTTGGACCACCATTGTTGGCTAGCGAAGCAGCAACGCCCAAGGCCGAGTTCGATGCCACAACGATGTTTCCATTAACGCCGTTAGTCAAGCCGCCGCTGCCACCAGTGCCCAACAAGTTATGTGAGCTGCTCGGCGAGACATAAACCCCACTGACGTTTGATCCAGCAATATCATTGGGCGTAGTTAGATTCAGCAGAGTGTTGCCACCGACAATCGAGTTGTTCAGCGTAACGGTTCCGTTTTCGTTGTAGATACCGCCACCTGAGGCAGCTCGGTTGCCTACTATCGTGCTGTTAGTGATCGTAACGGGACCAGACTGAACGTAGATGGCTCCACCTGAACCGGACGATGAATTATCGAACATCGTGCTATTGATGATCTTCAGCCCGCCGGAATTTGCCGTATAGATTACACCGCTTGCCGTTACGTTGTTCCCATAGAACGTACTGCCAGAAATCACTGCGGATCCGAAGTTTTGAATCGCAATGATGGAACTGCCGGTAAAAGTACTGTCCGCAACTGTCAGATTGCCTTCACTGTACAAACTGAATGCATTATTCGAAAACGTATTACCCGTGACTGTGATATTCGCGTGGCTATCAATCCCAATGCCGTTGCCGACAAACTGGTTATTGATGGATGATCCATTGCTTAGGAACCTCACTGAGGCATTACCGTTGTTGGTAAACTTGCTGTCGCTAATCGTCGCAAAGCCTGCGGTTACAAGAATTCCGAAACCGCTTGAGGGCGTGTTGGCAACGGTGATTCCGGAGATCGATGTATCGCCGGCCATGATCTCAATAGCTCGAGTCGCGTTGGCTGCATTAATCGTGAGCAGCGTAGCACCGGGACCAGAGATCGTAGTCAATCCGGAGGCATCCTTCATGTACAACGGCGAAGGACCTAAAGTGATCGTCTTCGAGCTGCTGAATGAGGAATCAAACGTGATCGTATCCGCACCTGGATTGCTATTGGCATAGTCGATCGCATTGCGTAGCGAGCCTGGGCCGCTGTCGTTGTTGTTTGTCACGAGCAATGGATTAGCCGAATACGCAACTACGTTACCGTTGACTCCATTGGTCAAGCCAGCCGTACCACCCAAACCAATCGTGTTGTTTGAACTGCCCGATTCGGCTGGACGTCCATAAAAATCGCTCGGCGTCGTTAGATCAGCCAGAGTATTGTTATCAATCGTCGTGCTGCTAAGCGTCGCTGTTCCAGTGTTGGCAACTCCAGCACCGCCCAACGTAGCAGTATTACCCGTGATCGTGGTATTGTTCAAAACCAGAATGTTGCGATCGTTGTAGATCGCTCCACCGTAAGTGGTCGAACTGTTCCCCGTGAATGTCGAGGACGAAATGGTGAGAGTTGAAGTTGAGAAGGTCGGTTTAGCAGACAGAATCGCGCCAGCTTGACTGCCGCTGTTGTTGGTGAACGAACTACCGGTGATTGTGGTATTCCCGGGAGTCGACAGAGCAGTGGCTGTATTGCCTGTGAATGTGCTGCCGGTAATTGTTGCTGTACCCTCGGTGTACATTCCGAGTACGTTTGACGTAAAAGTATTGGATGTCACTGTAACGGACGCATGGTTGTTGAGGCCAGTTGCATTTCCTTGGAACACATTGGTGTCGCTCGACACCACGCCGAAGACAACTAAGCCAGTAACGTTGTTAGCAAAGGTGCTGGTGCTGATTGTTGAATTGCCCGAGTGAACAAAAACAGCGAACTGAGAAGCATTAGCGAACTTGATGCCCGAGATGCTTGACGCCGTGAAGATATCGAATCCTGTGGCTGATGCAGCGGCATTGATGGTGAGCAAATTTGCTCCAGGACCCGTAATGGTGGTTGAACCTGTTGCATCGTTGACCGTAAGCAGCGAATTGAGCGCAATCGTCTGGGCTGATAAGAACGAGTTATCAAAAGTAATCGTATCTGCACCGGGGTGATTATTGGCGTTGAGGACAGCTTGACGCAGTGAACCTGCACCAGAGTCATTGTTGTTGGTCACAACAAATGGCACAGCGCTAGTAGTGGTCAGCACAACGTCATTGCCTGTACCACCGACGTAACTGATCTGGAAAGTAGCTCCGCCGCCACTGACTGTTGCCCCTTCTGGCAATCCAGTGAAGGTACCAGTAATCGCATCGCTACCATCGTTGTCGATGATCTTGAAGCTGTTGCCAACCGACGGATTGAATCCACCCAACAAACTTACATCTAGCGTTCCCGCTAGGCTCACCGCTCCGTTGACGAAGAGCTGATCAAAATCGGGAACCGTCGGATTGGTACCCTGAAGCTCAATCTGTAGGGAGGCTCCGGAGGACTGAGTGTAGTTTCCGTTGATAGTCACAATACCAGGTGAGTTACCTGGTGCGACAGTACCTTGATTCAGAACGTTGCCAGTGAAAGAGCCTGTACCCTTGAGCGTAGCGTTACTTGAAACGAAAATGGCTCCGTTTGTATTGGGTAGACTTGTGGTGCCATCGCTCTGCACACCAACCAGATTTCCCTGAACCGTGTTATTCGTAGAACCGAACTCAAATCGCAGCCCATAATCCGCGTTGCCGCTGATCACATTCCGATCAGCTACTGTTGGACCGCCGATGGTATTTCCAGACGTGCCGACGCTGACGCCAATCAGGTTTGGTCGAGCAAGGGTACCGGTGGCATCCGTACCGATCAAGTTACCGACGACGATCGTGCCAGTGGTAGTGTCTTCCAGGCACGCTGCGACCGTTGAGCTGCCAGAGATTACGTTGCCACGAATTGTGTTGTTGTTGTCGCGAATGAAGACGCCGACCTGAGACATCCCGTAGGCTGTCGACACCGTCCGCAACAATCCACATAGTTGCCTTCAAACGTGTTGCCAGGTTCATAGGTCTCGAATCCACGAGTTCCGCCGACGATTACGTTGCGAGCTGCGGCTGTTGGACCGCCGACGATGTTGTTGGTCGCGCTTCAAAGGCTGTTTGAATACCTCTGACATCCCCAGTGTTTCTATTGAACAACCCTGAGATGTCGGTGCCGAAATGATTGCCTTGCACCGTGTTCGTCCCGCCGAACATGATGTCCAGGTAGCTATTGCCGTTGAAGTTGGCAAACCGTAGCCGCCAAATACATTTCGAGATCCGCTCGCCGTCCGCTTTATCGTCGAGCCGACAGCTCGCTGCGATGCGCTCCGGCCGCAGGTCGCCGCGACCGCGACACTAGGTACCGTAAAGGCCGTCTGCCTGCAGACCAAACGTGTGCCCAACACGGTGCTCGCACTCGTCAGCGTCACTGTGCCGCCGAAGAGGTTGCCGTAGCCGTTCCCGGAGTTGCCATCAACCCGCCGATCGTGCCCTTGCCATAAATGTCGATGGCATTATTTCCGCTTGAGTAGTTCGGTAGCGGCGATGTTCCAGCGGCGTTGACTCCGAAGTAATTGCCCTGAATCAAAGTTCCGGTTCCGCTCCAGAACTCTCCACGCCTGGACCCTATTTCCACTGATCAGGTTTCTCGCTCCGGCTGTCGTGCCGCCAATTGTGTTGTTGGTCGCGTTCCCTCTGATCGAGATGCCCGTTGCGTTCCCCATGCCGGCACCAGGATAAAAACGCCGACACGCGGTACTCGTCGATCACTACATTGGGAGCGTTGTTCGTCTGAACAATTACTCCTGAGTTCACTGGAGCCGAGAACGCAAAGGTGGCGTCGATCCTTGCCGTGCCAGCACCTGGGACAATGCCAGGAGTTGGATTGACCCACATTCCAGTCGATCGTTGGCACCGTCGTCGTTGGCTCCGGTAACGGTCAGCTTACCAACGATCCAGACGTTCTGGCCGAGCGTAACGCTAGCACCCTGCGATGTGTCGCCGCTCCAAGCACCGCCTGTCAAGAAGATGCCGCCGCCATCAGACAGTTCCATACGACCAGCATTGTTGATCCCGGTGAAGGCAACGAACGGATTCACCGAAAAGTAGCCGCTATTCACGTTGTACAAAAACGAGAACCAAAACTCGCCGCGATTCACCAGGCTCGCATAGGTCGTCGAGTCGTAGAGTCGGGAGTTACCATCGTTGACAAGTGACGGCAGATCGCCCGCTGCGTTGCCTGAAACGGCCAGTCCCGGATAACTCAATCCGGATTGCACCGTAAAGCCGTTGTCGCCCGCGCTGTAATCTCCCCACGTTCCACTGAATGATTGACCGCCCGTTTTGCCCGTCAAATCTGTACCGAAGGTGTAGTCAAACGATTCGTAGATTTCTGGTTCTACGGAGCCAGTGGCGTTCGTGCCAATGTAATTGCCTTGAACGACATTATTCTCTGTGCCAACTCCTGAGATATCTATGCCTAAGTTGCTGTTACCGCTAATGACGTTTCGCTCAGTTACCGTTGTACCGCCGATCGTGTTTTCCGCTGGAAGAACTTAGGACTTCAATACCGTTCGTCTGTCCGGACAGTGGAGCGGTGCCTGATGCGTTGGTTCCAATGTAGTTACCTTGAATTGTGTTGAGGCAGGCAACTGCTAGATTGATTCCACTGCCGATATTCCCTGAAATCAGATTGCCAGCGCCAGCCACCGATCCGCCAACGGTGACATGCTCAGCGCTCTCGATACGAATCCCTGCAGCAACTCCTGTAGTACCGTTTGGTAGCGAGGCAGTTCCAGACGCGTTCGTACCAATCTTGTTGCCTTGGATGACGTTGTTCTCGACCTGAGTATTGCCGGATGCTCCCGTTCCAGCAATCTGAATGCCGTAGTAACCGTTTCCTGAAATGAGGTTACCAGTATTGGCTGCGGTGCCACCAATCGTGTTGCCAGGCGAGGTCACGATAACGATGCCGTATGAGTTTGGAATCGCGGCAGAACCTAAGGCGTTCGTTCCAATGTAGTTTCCGGCAACTGTCGAATTGCCAGCGACGTTGTTGTTGAGCAGGCACCGACCCCGAGGTTACCAGCAATCACGTTTCGCTCGCCCGCATCGTTGGTTCCATCGCCGTTCGTTCCAATCAGGGTCAGTCCCGCTTGGTTGGAGTAGATTCCCGCGCCTTGATTTGGAATTGGAAGCAGACCTACAGCATTGGTTCCGATGAAATTGCCTTGAATTGTGCTACCGAGAGTCGTCGAGCCTGTTAGAAATATGCCGTTACCCGAATTGCCGCTAATGACGTTGCCAGAACCGGAACTGCCCCCACCTACGATGTTGCCAGGTGAACTATCGATTCGAATGCCATCCGACGAATTTGGAAATGCAGAGGTACTGGCAGCGTTTGTACCAATGAAATTACCAATGACTTCCTTGATGTCGTGTGGTGCTGCGAACGTTGAGTACTTGGTGATCAGGATGCCACTACCGACATTACCCGATATCACATTGCGCTGCGCTGGCAGTGTGCCACCAACGGTTATGTTGCTCGCACCAGTTGTGACCAGCATCCCAGCATTAAAACCAGCACCGCCTACGGTGCTGTTTGGCATTGCTACCGCACCAGTTGGATCCACTCCAACATAATTGCCCGCAACTACCGAATTAGTGATGTTATCAGCAATTTGCACTCCAAATGTGTTTGCTCCAACTACAACATTTCTTTCAGCGGAATCGGCAATACCGTCGCCGTTGGTACCGACCCGAGCGTTCGTTCCACCAGATAGCGAAATACCTTCGGTTGTGTTGCCCAAGTTAACTGTACCGGCAGCGTTCAAGCCGACCCAGTTACCAGCAACGACATTTCCCGTACCTACTACGACAAAGATGGCTGCAGATGTCATACCAGAAATGACGTTCAACTCACTTGCATTGAACGCATCATTGCTTCCATCGGTACCGATGATGTTGAACGATGCATTCGCAGCAACTCGGATGCCTCGACCCGGATTGCTAATGGTCGCAGTACCGTCAGCCGTTAAGCCGATATAATTGCCTGCGACTCGGTTGTGATCGGTACCGTTACCGATAATGTTAATATTCGCAGTTCCACCGCTCGCATTGCCAGAGATTACGTTGCGTTCTGAACTATCGTTGACACCATCGCCATTGGTTCCTATCACGTTGTAGGCAGCGCCGTTCTGGATCAGGATTCCATTGACCGAATTGGCAAGTCTTGTGGTGCCCGAGGCACTCAGGCCTACGTAGTTACCAGAAATGGTGTTTCCGGTTGCAGAGGCTCCTGTGATAAGGATACCGTTGCCCGCGAATCGATTGATCACAAGTCCTTTGACGGTGCTATTTGCACTGGTGATCGTCAATCCATCCACTCCTGCGCCAGCCGAGTCACCTCGCAGTTCGATTAAAGGCAGACCGGCGAAATCCGATTCGGTAGTTCCATCAACGATTACTGAATCTGTAATTGTTGGTAAAGAGCTAAGTGGCGTGATCGTATGCACACCAGTGCCAGCAATGTTGAACGCGATTCGATCCGATCCAGTATGAGCGTTTGCATCCAAAATTGCTTGGCGCAATGAACCAGCACCAGAATCACTGGTTGTCGTTACCATGTAGGTAGTATACGAAGCAGTAAGTACTACATCATTGCCTGTCCCGCCTTGGTAGCTTATCGTAAACAGAGTGTCGCCAACGGAAAACTGCGCACCTTCTGCTAAGCCGGTGAATGTTCCAGGAGCCATCGTCGTACCGTCATTGTCGATGATCCTGAACGAGCTACCACTGGAGGCCACAAAGCCACTCAAGTAGATAACATTCAGAACTCCGTTCAAACTGACCGAGCCATTGACGATCAATTGATCGAAATCTGGCACGTTTGGATTTGTACCCACAATTTCAATATCAAGCGATGCGCCGGCTGACTGAGTGTAATTGCCATTGATAGTGATAATGCCTGGCGAGTTTCCTGGTGCGATCGTGCCCTGATTCAAAACGTTGCCGGTGAATGAACCTGTACCCTTGAGCGTAGCGTTACCAAACGAAAACGGCTCCGTTTGTATTGAGTAGACTTGTGGTGCCATCGCTCTGTACGCCAACCAAATTACCTGAACGGTGTTGTTCGTTGACCCGAACTCAAATCGCAGCCCGTAATTGGAGTTGCCGCTGATCACATTGCGATCTGCAACTGTTGGACCACCGATCGTTAATTTGTTTGATGTTCCAACGCTGACGCCGACCTGGTTGGGACGAGCAGAGTTCCTGTTGAGTCCGGACGACAAAGTTTCCGGCAACGATCGTCCCTGTTGCAGTATCCTCGAGTCGAATACCCAACTGACTGCCGGCCACAACATTGCCCGCCCCGGCAACGCTTCCTCCGACGGTGCTGTTCGGATTGCGAACGAAAATTCCCCAGGTGTCGTTTCCGATTAACGTGCTGCCATCCGCGGCGAGCCCGACGCCAATTGCCCTGTGCCGTATTTCCAGACCATTGAATTCGATGCCGCGGTAACTTCCGACAACCACGTTTCGAGCAGCCGCAGTCGTCCTCAATCAGATTACCGGAACCAAATGCACTCAGCCCTCGTTCTGCCGTGCTGCGATCAAGCAATCCCGTCAGATCTGTTCCAGAGTAATTCCCCTGAACCGTGTTGTTGTCGCTGAACAAGTCAATGAAACTGTTGCCATTGAAGTTGGCAACTCCAGATCCAACAAATACGTTTCGAGAACCAGTTGCTGTCCCTCCATATGTCCATTGGAGTCTGTTCGAATTCCGCTCGATGCCTGAGAAAAACCAACCGAGACAGCAAGCCGTATTTCCATCAGACTGCAGTCCGAACGTGTTGCCCTCGACCGTACTGGCAGCATTAAGCCTCACCATGCCGCCGAACAAATTGCAGCGTTCGTACCCGGCGTGGTCGTCAATCCACCGATTGCTTGCCATAAATGTCGATGGCATTATTTCCGCTTGAGTAGTTCGGTAGCGGCGATGTTCCAGCAGCGTTGACTCCGAAGTAATTGCCCTGAATCAAAGTTCCGGTTCCCGCTCCAGAACTCTCCACGCCTGGACCCCTATTTCCACTGATCAGGTTTCTCGCTCCGGCTGTCGTGCCGCCAATTGTGTTGTTGGTCGCGTTCCCTCTGATCGAGATGCCCGTTGCGTTCCCCATGCCGGCACCAGGATAAAACGCCGACACGCGGTACTCGTCGATCACTACATTGGGAGCGTTGTTCGTCTGAACAATTACTCCTGAGTTCACTGGGGCCGAGAACGCAAAGGTAGCGTCGATCGCGCGCGTGCCAGCACCTGGGACAATGCCAGGAGTTGGATTGACCCACATTTCCAGTCGATCGTTGGCACCGTCGTCGTTGGCTCCGGTAACGGTCAGCTTACCAACGATCCAGACGTTCTGGCCGAGCGTAACGCTAGCACCCTGCGATGTGTCGCCGCTCCAAGCACCGCCTGTCAAGAAGATGCCGCCGCCATCAGACAGTTCCATACGACCAACATTGTTGATCCCGGTGAAGGCAACGAACGGATTCACCGAAAAGTAGCCGCTGTTCACGTTGTACAGGAACGAGAACCAGAACTCGCCACGGCTGACGAGGCTGGCATAGGTTGTCGAATCGTACAGTCGCGAGTTGCCGTCATTCGTCAGCGAAGGTAAATCGCCCGCTGCGTTGCCTGAAACGGCCAGTCCCGGATAACTCAATCCGGATTGCACCGTAAAGCCGTTGTCGCCCGCGCTGTAATCTCCCCACGCTCCGCTGAACGACTGGCCACCCGTCTTGCCCGTCACATCCGTGCCAAGCGTGTAATCGAACGATTCGTAGATTTCTGGTTCTACCGTACCAGTGGCGTTCGTGCCTATGTAGTTTCCTTGAACAACCGTGCTTGTCGTCCCGATTCCGCCAATGCTGATACCATTGGCTGTATTTCCACTGATCACATTGCCAGCACCAGTAGCTAGACCACCAATGGTTGTGTTGGAAATTGTACCGCTTGGCCCCGAATCAAGTCTTATTCCATCACCGTTCGCAATCGCTGCATTGCCGGTTGCGTTCAAGCCAATAATGTTTCCTAAAATGCTTACCCCGGAAACTGTCCCAAGACCGAAATCATCTTCAAGAATTATTCCAGCTACAGAATGCCCGGACACTAAGTTCCCTGTACCAGTTACTGTGCCACCGATAGTGGTTGTACCCACTCCGCCTGCCATTCCAATGCCATACGTTGTGCTTCCTAATTGATGCATTCCTGTAACGTCTGTCCCAACGTAATTGCCTTCGATAATGGTGCCTGTAACCGGCGGACGACCAGTTACCCAAACATCAGCGAGGTGAATGTCCGCAAATGTTCCGTTGCTTGAAACAAGATTTCCTAAGCCTGAGAAATTTCCATTACCATCCCTGGTACTTACACCGCCGACTCGCGTGTTGGACGATCCGTCGTAAACGACTATGCCTGCTCCGTCATTTTCTAGTGAATTGGTACCTGTAACGTCTGTGCCGATGTAATTTCCTTGAATGATTGTTCCTGATGGTGCCGCACCGGTTCCAAGAATGCCTCCCAGGAATATGCCAGCGTTGTTATTGCCATGATTGCCCGAAACCAAGTTGCCAAATCCTGACAAGTTTCCGTTGACATCAATTGAAGAAGAACCGCCGATAGTGTTGTCGACAGCTCCATCGAACAGATCGATTCCATCAAAGGTCCAACTTGGAACGGCACCAAATGAAATCGCCGATGTAGTTGCATTGCTGATTGCAGAGACACCCGTGACATTTGTTCCAACATAGTTGCCTTGAACCTGATTGTTGGAAGTGTTGAATAGCGCAATTCCTGAATAAACATTACCCGAAACAAGATTTCCAGCGCCGGTGATTTTTTGTGTTAACGCATTTCGTGAGGAATTTCCGCCAATCGTATTGTCGTGAGCACCTGCTTGGATCGTAACCCCGAATTGCTGGTTACCAATAGCCGACGTTCCAGCAACATTGGTTCCTACGTAATTGCCTAAAACTAAATTACCGGTTGTACCATTGTCGCGAATAATGATCCCGTTGAAGTTATTTCCGCTGACGATATTGCGAGCAGAAGCTAAACTTCCTCCGATCGTGTTGTCGTGCGAACCAAGTTCGACCTTGATTCCATTGCCTTGGTTGCCTCGGCCAAGTGTTCCTGTGTATTCGGTACCAATGTAGTTACCAGCAATCTTATTGTTACTGGTTGACGAATTCTGCAAAAGAATACCATCAGTTGCGTTGCCAGAGATTACGTTGGTTTCGTCGCTATCTCCAAAACCATCTGAGTTGGTGCCGATCACGTTCGACTGCGAGCTGCTAGCTGAGGTCGTCAGGATGATTCCCGTCGCACCGTTTGCCAACACCGTCACGCCAGTCTTGTCCACTCCAATGTAATTGCCAGCGATTGTGTTGTTACTTATGTCTTCAAGATAAATACCATCCAGAAAATTACCCGCAATCACATTTCGCTCGGCAGCATTCAATACGCCTTTCAAGCCATCTGTGCCAATGCGATTGAACTGAGCACCGCCGAGGATAGAGGCTCCTGAATCATGGTTGGCAATTGCCACTGTTCCAGTGATGTCGGTACCTAAGTAGTTTCCTGCAATAACGTTAAAGTTCGTTCCGGCGCCACTGATCGAGACACCGTCAAACTGAATATTCCCCGATACTACATTGCGTTCGAGCGAGTCGGAAACTCCATCAGCATTTGTACCAATTTGATTGGACTGAGCACCCGCGCGGATTCGCACACCGCCACGATTGTTCGCTATAGCAGAGGTACCAGATGCGTTAACTCCAATTAGGTTTCCTGCGACTACGTTTAAATTTGATCCAGTGCCGGAGATTAGGATTCCGGCTGGCGTATTCCCTGATATAAGGTTGCCTTCGCTGGCATCGTTCACGCCGTCTCCATCCACTCCGATCGTATTGCCATGCGCGCCAGCTACGATGTATACTCCTCCAGCGGTTCCAGCATTTCCTCCGTTTGCAATCGCCGAGTTGCCACTTGCACTCAGGCCAACGTAGTTACCCTGTACACGATTGCCACTTGTCGAGGAACCGGTGATTACAATTCCAGAGCTGGTATTGCCTGAGACTAAGTTTCTTGCAACGACGGTAGAACCTCCGATCGTATTTCCTGTTGCACCATTAAGCAGCATGATCCCAGTTCCATTGGCGATAGCCGCTGTACCGCTCAGGTTTGTACCAATCATGTTACCGGCAATGATGTTGTTTGAGGCCTCGATTTGGACTCCCACGTCATGAGTGCCCGAAATCACATTGCCTTCGCTGGAATCATTGTTGCCATCGCCGTTGGTTCCGATGTAGTTACCTGAAGCTCCGTTGTATATGTACACACCAGTGCCAACGTCACCAATCTTGGCGGTGCCTGCGAGGTTGACTCCAATCGAGTTGCCGTAGACAAAGTTGCTACTAGTTCCCGAGCCGATGATACGAATTCCGGTGTCGCCATTGTTCAGACCGCTGATGACATTGCGCTGAGCCGCTGTTGTGCCACCGATCGTGTTACCGGTTGCTCCACCTTTGATTTGAACTGCCGTCAGTCCTGTGTTAACTCCATTTCCACTGGAATCGACGCCGAGCAAATTGCCCGAAACAAAGTTACCACTCGTTCCAACGCCATCGATACTGACTTGAACATCAAGCGTGCCAAAAATATTGCGCTGATTGACATCGTAGACTCCTCCGGCGGCAGATCCAATGCGGTTACTCTTGGCGCCATTTGAAATCTCGACGCCGTAACCAGTGCTCGCCGGTCCTGCGTAACTGAGTTCGGAAGCAGACAGGCCAATAATATTGCCAGCGACAGAATTGTTGTCCGTTCCGCTACCCGAAATTAAAACGATGCTATTGCCTGGGGATGACGCCGCTGGCCAACACGTTTCGTTCGTTGGCGTCACCGTTACTGTCTCCATCAGTTCCGATAATGTTGCCGGTCGAGCCTCCATCGATTTGAATAGCGAGCCCGCCATAACCTGCGTTACCCGCTGGATCTTGACCAACGTAGTTAGAGGCTATGAAGTTGTTGGATGCTCCATTGATCCAAACGCCTCGACCGTAGGGCGCGATATAGTTTCGAGACCCGCTGCCAGCATTTGCATCTAGGCCACCAATCACATTTCCACTCGCACCAAGTTCAATTAGGACGGCCGCGATGCCGGCGGCTGGGTTGACTCGATCGTCGCCCGCTGGATTTAGTCCGATGAAATTACCAGCCAGAGAGTTGTTCGAAGTGTTGAGCCCAGTAATTCTGACGCCTGTGTTGCTGCCACTAATTACATTTCGTTCGGCGATCGTAAGTCCACCAACAATGTTGTTTTGAGCTCCAGCAGCAATTTGGATACCATTCTGCACATTGCCGAGCTGATTTCCAGATGAGGTTAGACCGACATAGTTTCCAATGACAGAATTGAACCGAGTGCCCGTACCCGAAATATCGATGCCCCCAACTGTCAGATTTGCGCTAATGATATTCCGTGCGCCCGCCGCAGTTCCACCGATCGTATTATGGCTTGCTCCAGCGTAGATGATAATGCCCGTATAGTTTCCTAACGCACCCGATCCCGTCGCATCTGCACCCACATAATTACCAAGAATTGTGTTGTTGTCTGTTCCACTTCCTCCAACCACGATGCCATCGCCTGCGTTTCCACTGACAACATTTCTAGCGCCGGCTGTTGTTCCACCAATTGTATTGTCATGCGCGCCGCTATTAATAACGACTCCTGTTTGATTGCCAATAGCGGAACTGCCAGTGGAGTTGGTGCCGATGAAATTTCCTAACACCAAGTTGCTCGATGTTGCAGCGCCGCCGATTTCGATTCCGTTGGTCGAATTCCCCGAGATGACATTACCTGCACCGGCAGCAGTTCCGCCAATCGTGTTGTTGGTGGATCCACCGCTTATTTGGATGCCGTCCGAGTTTGGAACTGGATCAGTACCACCGATAGAAATCTGCTGGACTTCTTTCGCAGTCAGCGCTCGATTGAAAATCCCAACCTCATCAATGACACCACTAAAACGATTTGTGTAGCTTGGCTGAGCGCTACCGATCTGGAGTTGACCACTATTGGGCTGTAATGGGACGGTCTGAACCAGGGTCTTTGCCAATCGTCCGTCGACATATAGCGATATCGTTGTACCATCTGCCGTAGCGGCAACGTGATGAAACTCACCTATCGTAAGAGACGTTCCAGTAGTTGAATACTGTCTCCAGGATCCGTTGTATCCTTCAAATACCAATTCAAGTGCGCCGCTGACATTGACGATGTAAAGGCCATAATTCTCCGATGTTGTCGTAATGCCTTTTGTTATAATCACCGCCCCTTCGCCCAGCGCAGGCATGGAGTCGAGCTTGACCCACGCTTCCAAAGTCAATTGAGTCAGACTTAAACTCGGGGAGTCTGGAACACTGATGTAGTCGTCTACGCCATCTAGGGCGAATCCGTTACGTTGATAACCGCCGCTGTTGTAGTTGGCGCCATTTTGCAACGTTCCATGGTTCGATCCTACTGCATCGTTTGCAGTATTATCACCGGTGTACCAACTTACCAAGCCGCTGACAGTACTCTTAACTGCAGCCCCGTTCACTCCGATGTAGTTGCCTAAAATAGAATTGCCTGTCGTACCCGCGCCGGATACCAAAATGCCGTTGTTGGTGTTACCGCTAATCACGTTGCGTTCACTTGGATCGTTTCCGCCGATGACTGCTCCTGTAACTCCATTCTCAATAACGATTCCATCGAGGTTTGCTAACGAGTTAGATCCCAAAATATCGACGCCAATGTAATTTCCCCCAACGTATGTGTTTGTTCCGGAATTCGTTAAGTGGATACCTGCATTCGTATTACCACTGATAACATTTCGGGAATCATACGTTCCGGTTCCGATCGACGTATTGCTTGCTGAGCCGAGGATTTTGATCCCCTCCCCGTTGGCTAAAGCCGCAGTTCCAGCAGCGTTTGTTCCAATGAAATTGCCATCGATGATGGTAGAATCCGTCCCAACTCCATCGATCAGAATTCCAAAGTCAACGTTTCCGCTGATGATATTTCGGCCCTCTGATACTGCGCCATTGCCGATCAAATTGATGCTTGCTCCAAGTTCAACATGTATCCCCGTTTGATTTGGCATGGCAGTCGAACCGTCCGGGCCAACGCCAATATAATTACCCGCAACGGTGTTGAGAGTCGTTCCAGCACCAGACAGTGCGATACCAAAATTGTTACCACTTAGGTTGCCTGTGCCACCGACAATCACGTTACGTTCCAACGTATCCGACGTGCCGTCAGCGTTCGTGCCGATGCGAGTGTGATCGGTACCAGCGCCAAGGCTGATGCCGGACTGAGACGATGAGATCATCGAAGTTCCGGCCCTGTTCGTGCCGATCAAGTTGCCTGCGATGATCGTGTTATCTGCTCCGTCGACACGGATTCCAAGAGCTGTATTGCCTGAGATGACGTTACGTTCTTCTTGATCGCTGAATCCATTTCCGTCGGTACCAATAAGAGTATCATCAGCCGCATCATTGAATAACCAAACTCCGTAGAGTTGGCTTCCTAGTGCGGCAGTACCTGCTGGATTAAGTCCGATGATATTACCTGCTATGACGTTTCGCTCTGAAGCATCTTGAATGTAGATCCCGGCGGTAGTGTTGCCGCTGATGAGGTTACCTTCGTTCGCATCGTTGGATTGATCACTGTCGGTTCCGATTATATTCTGGCTACCGACGTACAACCAAACTCCACCACTTGCGTTGCCTCCACTAGTTCCGTCAGCATGAACACCGATATAACTACTTTGCAGGATATTGTCATCGCCGTTAAAGATGATTCCAGCAAAGGGCCAATCCGTAATCGAGAGCCCTCTAATCACTGTGTCACTTGCATTGACATATAGTCCGTCGGCTGAAGTAGCTACGTTACTGCCATCGATTTCAATGACTGGAGAGCCAGCGTAACCTGCTTGTGAGGTTCCATCCAAATAGACCCCTGATTGCTGAATGAACGGCAGTTCGGTTAGCGGCGAGATAACATGAGCGTTATTGCCTGGAATATTGAAGAAGATGTACTGAGATTCACCTAGATTCGCTCGATCAATTGAGTCTCGGAGTGATCGAGAACCCGAATCGTTAGTGTTCGTTGTTATGATTGCTGTGCCAAGCAAAGACGCAGAAGTTGACGTGTATTGACTGGAGAGTAAATCGATAGCCGCATGGTTGGGAAGATTGGTTGTGCTGAAGGAACCTGTTCGAGAAGCGGCTGTCAGGTACACAAATGACTCGCTGACATCCGGCACAAAGCCATTGATCAGAGAAACGTTTAGAGTTCCAGCGAGTGAAGCGCTACCGCTGACCACTAGCCGATCAAAGTCTGGAGTCACAGAAGACGTTCCGCCTACTTCGATGTCTAGCACGCCACCGGCAGTTTGAACATAATCTCCCGTAATGTTTATCAAACCAGGTGAAGAACCGGGCGAAAGCGTACCGCCAGAGTTCGTAAACGTACTGCCCGAAACCGTTCCTCGTCCACTGAGAGTTCCGCCGCTTAAGGTTACATCCCCGTTCAGCGTTGCTCCATTTTTCAAAATGGTTGATCCGGAAGCTTGTGTATAGCTATCGCCACCGGTTTGAGAATAGGAACCGCCGTCAATCGTAAGCGTTCCTAAGTTGGTGAACGCGCTAATGTTGGTTGCGAAAGTTGTGTTCGCAAGGTAGAGACTTCCACTGTTCTGCGTGGCTGACAGAATAGCTGGGAAACTGCCAGAATCTTCGATCCGCAAGTTGGTTCCAGAGCCGATCACACCGATCCCGCCTACTGGTAACCCGAACATATCCAGTGTTCCCTTTACCTCCAGGTTCCCGGCGTTCAAAGTTGAGCCTGAACCTTGAAAGGGAAGACTGAGGATTCCGCCCGATTCGACGCGAACCGTCCCTTGATTGTTTATGCTTCCGATATTGCCTGTCGTTGTTGTCACAACAGTGCCTAGATTATTGAATCCGTTGACGTTTGCGTTCACTCGAACGGTAGCGCCAACTTGGTTGGTCATATTGCTAAAGGTAACCAAAGATGTGATTACATTGCCATCAATATTGAATGTCCCAAAATTACTTAAGTTTGAGATGCCTGGTAAACCATTCGATGGTAAGCTCAAATCGATCGTGCCGAAGTTGGTTATCTGCGCATCGATAGTCCCTGGATCGTACCAAGTACTGGTTCCATGTAGTGTCAAGTTGCTGAGCCCCAAAGACGGTGATGGTTGCCCAGGAATTAAGAAGCTAGGATCAAGATCTAGGCCGTTATTGAATAGCCCAGTTCCAAAGTAGATCTGGAAACCACCTCGATTGATCTGCACGCGTTCATCACTGGTGACGCTCTGCACCTGTACATTGGTCCCAACTGTGATTGTTGGCGTTCCGCTCAAGTCGCCAATGATAACGTCATCAGACGCTGTAGGCTGAGAATCAGTGCTCCAGTTCAGATCGTTGGCCCACTCCAGATTACCGCCGCCACCATCCCATGTGACCACAGCAAGAACCACACGCTGCTCGAGCGATTCAACTTTCAACAAAGATCTTCGGCGACGCGATCGCTCTTGACGCGTTACCTGCTCCTCGTGACGTCGATTGATTTCCTGCTGAATACGAGACCAAAGATTACGCAACCGAGACATAGTAAAGTACTCTGGGCAAAGAAAAATATGAACTGCTAGGGTGTGAACAACTGGGGGTTACAATTGTTCGATTTCGTATGAACAAGCGAACTCAAACCGGATTCGATTGAACTTTGAGCAACTTCAATCAAGGGCGTATTCGTGCTTGAGGATTTCAGTCGCGCTAAGCGACGTTTCACATAATGAAAAGAACTGAACCGTGTAGAGACTGGACTCGAACGAAAGCAAGGTTGTCATTATTTTCCCGTCAGGTGAGCAGTTAGACGGCCAGGTGGGATGGTACAGCGGATTACCGCCTCGACAGGAATCTTACTAGGCTACTAGTGATTTTGAAGTAGAACTATGTCGTTTATCGGGGGGTAAGCAGCAAAAAGAAATTTTCTCTGAAAATGCAATAAAAGCGGCATTTTCAAGGGGTTTTTCACAGTGCAAAGGAATTGATTGAAAAGCCAAGTTTCAAAGTCGGTCACCTTTGGCTTAACACTGTATTAAACCCTCTAATGCTTCCGGTCGGTCAAAGTTTGACTGCGTCCGCTCGATAACCAAGGCTTTAAATCAGTGAATCTTCCCATGTGAAACTTTGACGGCTGTACCTGCTGTTGCGCGCTGGAGAGATCAGTTTAGCCCGATACGACGTAATACCGATCTCTTGAGCATAACCCGTCTATTGCGAATCGCATGCATTAGAGTGCTAACCCGCGCCAACCCTAGGTTTGCTAACAACAGCATCCTTTACGAAATCAGCCATGCCAAGATTCCAAAAACTAGTTCGAGCTTGCTGTAGCGTGGGACTTGCAACCGCGTTGATGATGAGCGGCTGTGCAACCGGCAAAAGCTCCAAAGATCTGATCGCGCATAAAACTCCGATCCCCAATGCCAATCGCAACAACGAGCAGGAGAGGCTCAGTGAAGCTACTCAAGACGTACAAACCGTTGCCTTCACTCAGCAGCCTTCAGTTAAGAACAATCAAATAGATTTTCAAACTTCACCATCGGATTCGAGGATTGTCGAGGGCAGCTCGGCAGTCCGAGCGGCTGAACCTACGACCCATTCGAATTCGTCAATTTCCGATAGTGATTCAGAACTGTCGGCGAGCGATTTAGAGTCGTTCATCGCAACTGCAATGGCTAATAACCCAGCCATACGTCAAGCTGAAGCAGCAGTCTGCAAAGCCATTGGGTTTAGAGACCAAGTCATCCTAAAGCCAAATCCTATGCTGGGCTACAACGGTTCGCAGTTGTTCGACCGGCAAACCGACCAACACACCATGTTCATGTCACCGATTTCGCACGCGGAAATAAATTGGCTCGCAACGGTCACGTACTGGACCACGAAATCGAAAACCTGCGATGGCAAGTTGAACAACAACGAAGAAGCGTTACTTCCGATGTGAAACAGAGCTTCTACAAAGTTCTTGGCTCACAAACTCAGCTTGAACTGGGCAAAAACCTTCTGTCAGATGGCGGAGCAGGCTGTTGATCTAACCAAGAAGCGAACGATCGCGGTGAAGGTACAGAACTTGATGTGGATGCAATCTGGAGATTCAGCTTCAACAGCTCGTAATCAATAAGAACCAAACGACCGCTGTGCTGGGTGGTGCTTGGCGAACAACTGATCGCTGCTGCTGGCTTACGAGATGAAGCTTATCACTCAGTCAAAGGCGAACTACCAACGGTCGCAGTTCAGAGAAATTGGGATGAGGAATTGGCTAGAATTCTCGGCGAAAGTCCTGAAATTCACGCTGCTCAGGCTCGGAGTTTGCAGAGCAATTGCCGGCATGGATCGCCAACAAGTTCAAGCAATTCCCAACGTCTCAATGTTCCTGGCTGCTGGTTATGACGAGGCTACTAAGATCTCAATTGGTGAATACCCAAGTCGGACTGCCGATGCCGCTTAACAATCGCAATCAGGGCAATCGAACTGCTGCCGGAGCAGAGTATCAACGCGCGGCCAAAGAACTGGAAACCACCGAGCTTTCGATTCGAAGTCGACTAGGGCAAGCTGCAACGGCTTATCAATCTGCAGCAGCTACCGTCGAAGGTCACCGTACCGAGGTGTTGCCACGAGCAGAGCGACTGCTCAAACTCTCTGAACAAGCCTATCGAGCTGGGGAGGCAGACTTTTTACAGGTCTTGTCCATTCGCCAGACGTTTTACAACTCGCAGTTAACTTATATTGCGGGCCGTACCGATTTGGCTCAAGCTCAGGCTTTGCTGGATGAACTGCTACTGTCGAATAGTTTAACGGGCGTTACAGACACATCGCTGGACGATGGCCTTCGTGGTCAAACATTCAGCGGCCAGTAGTCTGACAGCTTCGTTCAATAGCAAAAATTATAGGCCGTTACTTTGGCGTTGTTGCCGGGGTGCAGAGGCGGTTTTCGCTGGAGCTTGTCTCGCTGAAGCAGGAAGCAATTCTTCCGACCAAGTTGCATCATAAGCGCATCGAGCTCTCTGCTCCTCTGAATCCAACTACATTCTCACCCAGTCAAGTTTCTTGCTCAAAAACCGTCCATTGTCCAGGTCGAACTTGATCGAACCTTGCTGAGCTGCTGTATCAACTGAGCTTCGACGGCCGGATCGGTAACGGGCGTTAGTGGCTGAGATTCCATGCGAATTGTATACTCCCGTCGAAACCTTTTCGAGCTTATACATCTCGCGAATCTTAATGATCTTGAACGATCCGTTCTCCAATCGAACGCGGAGATCGCGGGGAACGTGCCACTGTGCACCCACCGCAACCGGTTCGGCTGGCAAAGGCACGGTTAGATCGCCAATTCCCATCAGGGGACTTTTTAGTTCATTGTCACGCTTTAGGACTTCACCGACTCGATTGATGGTGATTGTGGCCAAAGGCTTTTGCACTGTTTCAGCCACTCGTTCAAATACCCTTGGAGCTTCCTGGTCAGTTTGGCTGTTGTACTTAACCTCTTCGCCACCGCCGATGCTCTGCCGCATGTCAACTGAGTCGATCGAATAGACAAAGGTAATATCGTTCTTGGTGGCTGACTGAACGTCCCAAACCTTGATGCTTGTGGTCTGCGAGCTGCTATCCTCTTGAACACCCGAGATATTGGTTTGCGTTTGTGCTTCGTGATAGATCTTGGATACGATCTGCTCGCCAGGCTTCAGCTTGTACTCGAACTTGTAGGTCTCTTGAGCGACAGCCAAAGTCGAAATGGTGGAGAGCACTAACGATGCAATTACAATTCGCGCGTTCATTTTTCCAACCTTTGATTTCACAATTCAATGCATGAGAGAGCCTGTGCAAGCGTTACCGGGAAGCATCATCCGCTTGACGAGCATTTCGCTGTTTAGGGTGCACTCGGCACAGGATTTAGAACATCTCTTGCTGAGCTGAATTAGCAGAATTGCAGTCGCCGATCAAGTCCGAGTAGAGCTAGCAATGTCGTAGCTTGCGGGTACAGCACCTGAGTGCCACTGGCCGAGCCGGGCAGAGCGAGGGCCGCCCGCCTCCCAGGCTCAGGTCACTATTTCGTCCGGGACACAAAAAACAGTCCGCCGAGAATCAATGATCCTCCTGCCAATATCGCCAAGCTCAACTGCTCGTCCAGAAACAAGCAGCCCCAAAGAACTCCAAAAGCGGGATGAGGTAGGCTACTGGAAATGGACCTTGTAGCTCCAATAGCCTGAATCAAGTGGAAGTAAATGGCCAGAGCTGCTCCTGTACACAGCACTCCCAATGCTATTACGGCTAACCAGCTGTTGGCGCTTGGCGACTGTTCGGGCCATGTGTAAATCGCGGCTGGTATCATCGCTAAGGCCGCGGTTAATTGACAACCCGTGGCTGTAATCATTGGATCAACTCCGCCTAGTTGACGCTTGGTGAAATGTGCTGCAACGGCATACGACATCGCGGCCAACAGGCATACAAGTACTCCCAGCGAACTGCCCTCTAACTGGACGTTGCCCACAACCAACACAACAACTCCTACGAAGCCAATCATCAATCCAATCCACTTGATGATGGGCAATCGTTCGTGAAAGACAATCAAAGCGATTAAAGCTCCGAAGAACGGCGAGGTCGCATTCAGAATCGCCGCGAATCCACTGGACAATAACTTGGTTCCTAATGCAAACAGAGTGTAGGGAACAGCCGAGTTGGTAAGGCCAACGAACAACATCTTCCAAGGTGAAGTGAGTAGCAACGACTGCTTTCTCTGCCAGAATACAACGATCAACAAGAATGCAGCACCGACGGCTACGCGCACTTGAATCAGAGGAATTGGTCCAAACTCTTTTACCGAAATGCGCATGAAGAGAAACGAACCTCCCCAAATCGCTCCCAACAGTATCATCCAAAAGACGTCGAAGGTTTTTAGTGGTTGTTCATCACTCACGATGCTTTTTCGATTCTGTCTTGAGGTGATCGAGCGGCAATTGAGTCGTTTCTTTTGTTGTCTCCAGAACGATGGTCGTGCGAGTGCTACGAATGGCTGGTAAGACTCGAATCTTGTCGCGTAATAGGCTTGCAAGGTGTGAAGTATCTTGCACGCAGACTTTGATCAAGAAGCAATCTTCGCCAGCCACATTGTGAACTTCCAAAACTTCTGGCAGAGCGGCTAATCCAGAAGCTACGGCTGCGCAACTTGAGATTGATTCGGTCGGTCCTTTCGTTGACTCCGTTTGTACAAACAAGAAGGCTGTTAGTCCAAGTCCAAGCGATTTTGGATCGAGCTTGGCGGAAAATCCGCTGATTATCTTTCGCTGTTCCAGCTTTCGCACTCGCTCCAAAACGGCCGAGGGAGCCATCTGAAGCTCTCTCGCGAGGTCCGCGTTCGCCACTCTTCCGTTGGTTTGAATCAGCTCCAAAATCCGAATATCAATTTCGTCCAATCTAAAAACTCCGAATGTTGTTCTGAAAAACGCGACTTTCGCTGATTTATATTCTGCCTGGCGTCGTTCCGCAAGCCTTACTGTAGTCTCCAGGTACCGTAAATCCCGCAGCCTGGATTTTTCGAAGCCCCCAGCATCCAGCCTAAACCGACATCCAGCTAAAAAGGATTGCCGAGTACAATAACATCCTTGGGTCGCTCTTTTTTCACCGGTAAGTTACTCAGGAAGCCTTTCCAGGTGCTCGGATGTTACAAAAATCACTATTTCGATTCGTTAAGCTTTTCATAGCTGGATCAATTGTGGCTGTTGCGGCCAATATTAGCTTGGCTGTTGACGACAAGAAGTTGCCCGAATCGACTATCCCTCAAGTAAAGATGATCGATGCTGCGATTACGCAGCAGTGGCAGGATTACTCGATCAAACCTTCGCCAGTCGAAGATGATCTGAAGTGGATTCGTCGTGTCTATCTGGACCTTATTGGTCGAATTCCGACCTACCAAGAGGCTGCCGACTTCTCGCGAGACAAGAATGCCGACAAGCGAGAGAAGCTGGTCGACTTGTTGCTGAACGACGGCAAGTATACCGAGGAGTTCGCTTCGCACTGGGCTACGATTTGGAGCAACGTGCTGATAGGACGGTCCGGTGGAACTCAGCGTAATTCCTTTACCAACCGTGAAGGCATGGCCAAGTACTTGCGAGACAGTTTCGCGAGCAACAAGCCTTATGACCGAATGGTATATGAGTTGATTACAGCCAGCGGAAGCAGCAAGCCTGGTACCGAAAACTTCAATGGTGCGGTGAACTATCTAGCTGACAAAGTGAACATGGAAAATGGCACGCTGGCAACTTCGTCTACTTCCAAAATCTTTTTGGGGATGCAGGTTCAGTGTACTCAATGTCATAACCACCCATTCAATCAATGGAAGCAGCAAAAATTCTGGGAGTTCAATGCGTTCTTCCGTCAGAGCCGAGCGTTGCGTCGATTTGTCAAAGGCACCAACGACGTTGATCATATCGATTTGATCGATCAGGACTTTGCAGGCGAAGGTGGACGGCCGCAAGAAGCTGAAATTTTCTACGAAGAGCGAAACGGCCTAACCAAGGTCGCCTATCCAGTGTTTATCGATGGTACTGCAATCGACAAGAGCGGTTATGTATCGGAAGTAAATCGTCGTCAGCAGCTTGGCAAGATGGTTCTGCAAAGCGAGTTCTTAGCCAAGATGATGGTAAATCGAACATGGTCACAATTCCTGGGCTATGGCTTCACCAAACCGATCGATGACCTGGGACCACACAATTCCGTTTCACATCCCGATCTATTGGATGGTCTGGCAGAAGAGTTCAAAAAGTCGAGCTACAACATTCGCGAATTGATGCGATGGATCGTGTTGAGCAAGCCTTACCAACTCTCCAGCATCATCACTGACGACAATGAATCCGATGATCCGAGCATGGGTGAGATGCCTCAGTTCAGTCACTTCTATCTTCGCCAGATGAGCGCAGAACAACTATATCAATCGCTTGTTACGGTCGGAGGTGAAGCCAAGGGTTCTCTTGAACAGCAACAGGCTCAGCGTGATCGATGGCTCGGTCAATTTGTGGTCGCGTTTGGCACCGACGAAGGCGACGAAGCAACTACATTCAATGGCTCAATTCCGCAAGCATTGATGATGTTCAATGGCGAGTTGGTAAAACGAGCCACCGATGATGGCCCAGGTACACAATTGGGCAGCTTGGCTAATGCCAATGGAAAATTTCCAGAGAAGGTGAATAACCTGTTTTTGTTGGGTTTGGCTCGACGTGCCAAACCTGAAGAGCTAAAAATTGCGGGTGCCCTTTTGCAGGCTCGTCAAAATAAACAGGGTGATGCACTTCAGGATCTTTGGTGGGCCATACTGAATTCAAACGAATTCATTTTGGTCCAGTAAGTTTCCACAGATTTGTTCTTCGTTCCATAAAAACTAGCGGTTAATTTCTCATCAGATATTCGGAGACCTCCAATGCGTTGGCTACAACACCACACTCCTAGTGGAATGACTCGCCGCCATTTCTTGAAGCATACTGCAGGCGCATCAGCCTTGGCAGCTTCGTCGATGGCACTGGGGCACTCTTTGCAAGTTCACGCCAACGAATTGAAGAAGAACCACAAGTCAGCGATTCTGTTGTGGATGAGTGGCGGACCATCTACAATCGATTTGTGGGACCTCAAGCCAGGCGCGGTTACTGGCGGTCAATTCAAGCCGATTAGCACAAGTGGCAATGTTCAAATTTGCGAGCACTTGCCCTTGTTGGCCAAGCAGTTTCACAATCTTTCGATCGTTCGATCGATGAGCACTCGCGAAGCAGATCACGATCGTGGTCGTTACTACATGCACACTGGCTTCGTTCCCAATCCAAGTATCGAGCACCCTAGTTATGGGGCTGTGGTTGCTCATGAGCTTGCTAGTCACAGTGCCAACCTTGAGATTCCTCCGTTCGTTTCTGTAGGAGGTCCAAGCGAAGGACCGGGATTCCTGGGAATGAGTTACGCACCGTTCAATGTCAGCAGCGATGGCCAAATCCGAAATCTGGAGATGGCTGGCATGAATGACTCGCGAATGGTTCAGCGCATGAAGACCCTGGATCTGATCGAAAAGAACTTTGTGGCTCAAAATCGTGGTTCGGCCGCAATGGACCACATGAAAGTTCTTGAGAAGACCTATCAACTGATGACCAGCAAGCAGATGGAAGCCTTCAAAGTGGCTTCCGAGCCCGAGAAGGTACGCGAGCGATACGGAAACTCTGCCTTCGGTCGCGGCTGTTTAATGGCTCGACGACTGGTCGAAGTTGGTGTGCCATTTATTGAAGTTGATCTTGGCGGTTGGGACAATCACCAGGGAATCTTCAATATCCTTGAGACTCAGCGCCTGCCGCAAATGGATCAAGCGATGAGTGCGCTGGTTGAGGATTTGGAGCAGCGAGAACTGCTGAAAGATACAGCCATTATTTGGATGGGTGAGTTTGGTAGAACACCGACAATCAACGGTAACACTGGCCGCGATCACTACGCTCGGGCCTGGAGCGTTGTGGTTGGCGGTGCGGGAATGAAAGGTGGTATCGCCGTTGGTGCGACCGATGACGAAGGCCGTGCAGTGGTTACCGAGCCGTACTCGGCGGAAGACTTAATGGCCAGTGTTTGCAAGTCGTTAGGAATTTCATTGGAAACAACCTACCAAAGCAAGAGTGGTCGGCCAATGAAAATTGCCAATAGCGGCAAGGTCATTCGCGAGTTGTTTGGCGAAACCGCTTAACCCCGGGTGATGTGTGGCACAGCCAGGTCAGGAAGCCAAAGCAGATTCGAATTCAAGCCCCAGTGACGCTCAGGTTCGCGACATCGCAACGCTGATTTCAATGCATCAAGCCATGGTGTGGAGATACTTGCGTTCGTTGGGTGCGGAATTGGAATTGGCGGATGACCTGACCCAAGAGACCTTTCTGGAGATTATCCGAAAGCCTCTTGAGCAGATTTCAGATGCAGCGACTGGAAGTTATTTGAGACGAGTTGCGCACAACTTGTTTATCTCCCGCCGACGCCGCGAGGGACGCATGGTTGTGACAGAACATGCCGAACACTTGGAAACAGCTTGGAGGCGGGCGTGGGTTTTGACGGAGGCGAGCGTGCCCTGGAGGCGTTGGCCGATTGTTTTTCCAAGCTAACCGAAAGAGCGAAATTGGCTTTACGATTGCGATTTGTTCAAGACGCAAGCCGCCAAGCCATCGCCGACGCTCTCGGTGTTGGCGAGCATGGGGCGAAAAATTTAATGCAACGCGCCAAAGGCGCACTGAAGGATTGTGTAGAGCAGAAGTTGGCTCAATTCGAGTCGACGAGCTCGAGCTAGGATCATGGATCAAAAAGAACTGACCGAGGAACAAGTTTTCGAATCACTAATCCAGGAGATGTTGACTGGCCAACATCCACCGGATCTTTCCGCGCGCATCCTGGCTGCGATCTCGTCCGAAACTGGCAAATCTCAAACGAACAGCTCCGGAAAAGTTCAGTTGTCGACGTTAAATGTGGCGGCAACTTCAACGAAGGGTGCTGCTAATCGTTCCGGCTCGGAAGTTGGTCGTTCAAAAGTCGGTACGCGCGTTGTCGGGTGGCTGATTGCTGTTGCAGCCTCTGCAATGATTGGTGTAGCAGCTTGGCAATGGCTATCGCGTGAGGAAAACGCTGCAGTACTCGGCAATAACAATTTGGTAAGCAGCCAGCCTAGCCTCGCTCCGAAAATGGACTCACCTGATTCGAAGATAGCCTCCGGTGACGACAGTTCGAAGCAACCTGAGCAAAACAAGACTCGTCCTTCCGACACTGAAAAAAGGTCGAAAGAAACGATTGAGTCTTTGCCGTTCGAACTCGACTCAAATCTAGCCGACAACAGTGCCAAGTCTGATACGCAAGCTACGCCGACTGCCACAAAGCTACCGCCTGAACAGATTGTTCAGCAGTTGAATCAACAACTTGCTGCAATGTGGCTAAGCATGGATGTAGCTCCCGGTTCGTCACTTTCCGCTGAGGAGTTAGCGCAGCAGATTTCCAGGACCCTCACCGGTCAAGAGTTGAGTCCAACGGAATTGGCGGAGCTAATGGACGAAAGCCGACTGAAGTTGGACACCTCAGCTCTGTTAGTTCGAACCACTAAGTCGTCTGCATTTCTTCAATTGCTCAGCACACGAATCGTTCAGCAATGGACAGGACGCGCAGCTTCCCCCGCTGATAAGGCGCTCGTGCAGTCCTTGGCTGATCGATTGAAGCACGAACCTCGATGGAATCTGATCGTTAGCGAACTGATTGGCGGAGATCTCGAAAATGCAGATTCCATGTCGAATCAGTTTCTGAGTCTGTTTGCAGGCGGCGAAAATCATCGACTGGTTGAATGTGTTGGTAGAGAATTTCTGAATGAACAGATCACCTGCCTGAGATGCCATCGAAAAACTGATGGTGAAAATACGATTCAAAACCAACAGGTTGCTTACTGGTCACTGATTGCCATGTTGAAGGGCATTGAGGGCCGGGGAGCAGGTCAACCGGTCATCGATCACCAAGTCGACCTTTTCGCGTCCAAGGATCAAAAGAAATCTGAGCCGAGCGTGTACTTTGAATTACCAACTGGAGCACTTAAGCAAGCCTATGCCAAATTGCCTGACGGTAAAGACTGGAAAGAAACATCTCAGAGTTCTCCACGTAGAGCATTGGGCGACTGGATCAAGAACTCAAGACAACTAGACAAGGCAACCGTTAACACTGTGTGGCAATTGGTTTTCGGCCGCCCCTTGATGCCACGAAATGTGGGCGTTGATGCGGTTGCTTTGGAACATCGCGCTCAGATGTTAGATTTCTTGGCTCAGCAATTTGATCTGGCAGATCACGACATGGGCCAGTTGGTTAGCTGGATCGTTAGCAGTCGAGCATTTGCGGTTAAGCCCGACAACTTGACTCGAGATCAATGGCAGTCGATGGCACAGAATCAAATTGATCAATGGCAGTTAGCTGATTGGACTTTTGCCACGGGCATTCAGCCTCAACAGTTGCCGGCCCGACGTCGTTTGCAAGAGAATTTGAAGTATGTGGCGAAGTGGCGAACAGATGGCAAGCCACAACCAGTACTCTCGCAACCATCTCCTGATCTGACAGCCAAAAGTATCGGCATAAATAATTTGAAGGCCCAAAAGCCGACCTTCAGCACCAGTTTTGCCGTTCATGGTCTAAGGCACACGGTGGCTGAAGAGTCTTACATCGATCAGTTGCTGAAGTCTTCGAAGTTAACTTGGCCAGAGAGAGTTCAACATGTGGTCGGCTTGAACCAGGGCATGAATTTGGGTGATGACATTCAATTTGCTGCGAAAGAACTTTTGCAGCAACATTCGGGTGATGCTCGAGCAGCATTGCTTGATCTGTTGTGGGCTACTCAAAGTTCTCGATTCTAAGACTGTTTTCTAAGAGATTCGACGTATCGGATTATCGACGGCTGATCGACGGAGCGATCAGTAACATTCGATCTACAACCGATGTTTAGCGAAACATCAACTTACGAAGCTCGGCCAATGCCAAGTTCGGATCGTTGACGACTGGCGTGATCGCCAGTAACAGTAGCGCCAATCCAGTTACCAGCATCAGCCAACCATATTTGCTGGACGAACAACTGGATTGCATTCCAAGGCGAACGAACTCACGTTCTAACTTCAACCAGTCGGGCAAATTTTGAAGTGAGCCTACAACGCCAACAATGCTGACATAGCTTCCAAGGCTTGATTCAGCCGATAGCTGTAACCCTGAATTAGGAAGCGTCAGCACTTCTCCTGTCCAAGCTGCATCTTGGTCAACGCTTCTAGCGGCTTTCAGAAGAACCTCCTGAAATTGAAACTTCGACATTCCATATGCCAGCAACCTCGGACGACTCCACATCGTAACGATTAAAACTGTTAGGAAGTAGAGGCCGAACATCGGCAGCCAAATCCATCCGGGCCAACGTGCGGCGGCATGGGTTGGATAAAACAACTGCATCGGCCCAATCGCCACCAGACCGCTACAGGCTATTCCCAAAGTTAACAGATCTCGCCAGCCGCTAGTGACTAAAGGTCTACGTCGCAGCCGAATACTGCCCATCAACACGAAATAGATAGCTAATGGAACAGCAGCGATAGCAATTTGAAGAGAGTTCACTAGTCGTCATCCTGTCGCCGAACTTTACTGCGATCCAACTTGGAAGGCTGTGAGAGTGTTAGTAATCCTAAGTTCTACTGCGGCAAATGTCTACGACCCGTTTATTGTAACCTCGTCGCTCCGTTGACAGGCCTTCATAGTAACCTCGTCGCTCCGCGACAGTCGCATTTGTATCCTCGTCGCTCCGCCACAGGTTTTTTTTGCTTTGCGGCTTGCAGCACCTCTGACCTGTCACACCTGACGCAACATCAATCGATTCCGCGGAGCGATCTGTTATATTGGCACGCTCCCCGACAGGTTTTTTTCACAGCGGTACACATTACCACTGCCCCACGAGCGGTCAACCACTCGACGCGATAGCAAAGTTCTTGACAGGCTGACCGCAGAGTGATCAGTTACATTGTCCAGTTAACCGGGCTGAACCGTGGCGGGCCCTGGCGGGATCAGCTACGAAGTTGCTGCGGAGCAATCAGTTACACTGTCGCTAGCATTAGTCATTGCCCGCAGTTTGCGGTTATCCGCCGAAATCGCTGTGGGAATGGAGTACGGGATTTGATACATACTCAAGGTCCACGAGGTAATCTCGTCGACGATTCCCGTCATGGCCCGACTCCGAAACGTATTGCACGGACGCATCATGTTTCGCCTAACAATCCTACTTTTAGCCTGCTCAGTTTGCATAACAGCAAGCCTTGAAGGATCTGCCGCGTTGGCTGCAGACAACCAAGCAAATATTGCCCAAGAACTTCGCGTTGTTTGGGGTGGGAATGTACCACGCGTCTACCAAGGTACCATCACCATCGAAGAAGGTACCTTCCGCATTGTTCGTAACTTGAGCATGCAGGAAAGCGCGATAAGCGGTCTGAATCAAAAGGAATCCAATATCATCGAGTTCAGCTCGAACGCACCAACAACCTTTGGTGGCCTAGACATCTCGATTCGTTGTAGCACGACATCCAAGCTTCGCATTCGCCTCCGCGATAACGCATCGGACAAGCCAATCGAGCGAGTAGTCAATGTACTTGATGTCCAACAAAAGAGTTGGATCGATACAGTTGACGATTCTGCTAGTCGTTTGGCCATTGAACGTCAAGTTTATGATCGTTTGCGAGTCGAATCGATCGTAAATACCAGTGGCATCTTCGAGTGCAATTCGATTTGGAACCCAACAATCTATGGTTATCGAACTGGTCTTCAAGCTGGCGAGTATCATTTGACAGGCTCTTGGACGGGTCGAGCTGGTCAACCTATATTTGATGTGCCAATTCAGATCGACAGTCAAGGTAACTTTGCCGCTTACAAACCCGAAATCAAGATACCGGCCATCGACGGCGCCTGTCGACTCGAACTGACGATTGCCAAGCCCAACTTGATGTCAGCCCTTAGCGGTGCCAAGACATTGCTGACTCGCAGTGTCGATCTTGTAGCATTCAATCCAGATGCCCCCGTGCCTGCGATAGCCAGTTGGCGTGCGGTCATGGCTCTGGATACCGCTGCAGCCATCAAGCCTGAAGGACTAAATTGGGTAACATCGTTCACGGGCTCCTTGGCAAATCGCGCGTTAGAAATGCCCGAATCGTTTGGTCTGCCCAATCTGGATTTAACCCAACAGATCAACAAACTGATTCCATTCAGTAAGTCCGTCACGAATTTTGGGGCAATTTCAAAAGGCGGACAACTTAGCGTTCGCGACTACCACATTGTCGGCGCTTCAGCCGCTCAACGAACTACCGTGCTTGGGCCAAATAGTTGGATCGCATTGCCGCTTGCTGGCTTGCAGGTTGGTAAGCCTCATCGACTAAGAATTCAAATTCCGATTGATCATCCTTCATGCCTGAACGTCAGCATTCGTGACACTAGTGGCGACGCGGGTGAAAACTTGCTCGACCCACAGACCTGCGTCGAGATTAAGGAAGAAGACTGTTCGCCGAATGCAACACTAACGCATGACTTTGTATTTTGGCCAAAATCAGATTCGGCCTCAGTTCTAGTAGCCAGCGGCAATCGAACCAAGTCGGGTTTAGTCGGCAAGATACTTGTTGAATCTGCCGAGATGACATCACATCCAGCCAATCCAGTTGTTTCGCTAGTAAAACGCGACGTAGCCATCTACTTGGACCAACCATTATTAGTCGAATGCTTCTCAGCACCTCGGGAGAAAGATCCAGGTAACGGTCGTTGGCTTGAAAGCTGGAAAACTTGGCAAGCCGTTGCAGAGCGGATTGTGATGCAAATGCAATTGGCGGGAGCGAACACTCTTGTGTTGTCTGGAGTTTCGGGCGGCAATTCGATTGTTCCACAAAAGACAACGCAACAACTGCATCGACTAGATAAAAGTACATTCTTTTCAGATAGTCGATCTCCCGAGATGCACGACTTTGTCGATCTGCTGCTGTACCATTTTGATCGCGCTGGCCTCCAATTGGTCTTAGAGGTAGAACCGTCTGCCAACGCTCAAGCCTGGACTCAAACCAATGGCAAGATCGATGAGCTAGCGCAGGTTGATTTAATGCAACTGGATGCCAAAAGTTCTGCACGAGACTCGGCCAGCAACTTCAGACCCAATCCGCTCTCACGTAAAGTTGAGCAGGCCAACTTTGAGCCGCTCCGAGAGATCGTGCAACGGTACAATCGTCATCAATCGTTTACCGGGCTTTCACTTCGCTTGAATTCTAACAGTACCCTGCTCTTTATTGGTGATCGTTGGGGATACAACGAAGAGCTTCTCAAACAGTTTACGGCGGAAAACAATGTTACATTTCCCAGCGACCCTAGACAGCGTGCGGCTCTACTAGCTGGACCAGCCAGATTCCGCTTCATCAATTGGCGAGCCAAACAGCTTACAAATTCCTACGCCAAAGCAGCTCAATCGCTTGCTGGAGAAAACAGCAATTTCAAGCTGTACTTCAATGTAATGCACCTGTTGAGTCGCGCGGCCAGCGAGACAGACTTCATCGATCCTGAACGAACTTCGCGCAGCCCACATCAGCTTCTACTGAGCTATGGGATTGACCAAGAAAGTCTATCCAAGCAACGCTATCTGGCGATCACTAATGGTGTAGTGAAGCAAGCTAAACAAACTCAGTCAAGTTCTGAGTGGTTCCGTAACGCGGCGATCGAATCGACCGACACAACAAGCACAACTACATCGCAATCACTGCTCGTTACACATCAACCCAAGTCGATGAAGCTTGCGGCAGATACTGAGAAGCCGCGATCTGGTGAACTGTGGATCTATCCCGATGCCTCTCGAACTGGCAAGGCTGCGAAGCGAGTCTTACTTGAGCAGATTTGGAAGCAAGATGCCAACATGATAGCAGTCGGCGGTTGGCACCCGGTTTGGAGTATGGATTCGGATGTTCAGCGTTTGTTCGAGAGCATGAAAGATCTGCCTCCCGTTTCTATGGCTGACTTGAATGTCTTACCGAGCGATTCACCGATTAAGATTCGTAGTGTTGTATTCCAGGATCAGGCCTACTTGTATCTAGTAAACCTATCGGACTGGGAAACTAGCCTGCAATTGTTAACCGCTAAGTCACCTACGAATGTCGAGGTATTGGCAAGTTGTCAGGCAAACCTTGTTGAGCAAACCGGGACTGGTCTGAGCATTCGTGTTCCAGCCTGCGAACTAATTGCGCTAAAAACAACGGATGTCAAGTCGCTTGAGGTTAGATCTGCGAACTATCAACTGCCGGATTCGAGTTTAGACTTAACGGTTCGACGATTAGAGCAGTTCGAGGCGCTACTGGCTCACGCTGCTGATCCAGGACGACAGGAAGTGCTGTTCGGATTAGGGGGCTCGTTCGAGCAATGGACCGAAGCGAATAAGCCAGCCGGTTGGAATGTCTCAACGCTTCCGAACACTGTGATCCAACGAGCGGCTGAGTTGCCTCATTCTGGAAACTATTCCATTTTGATTGAGAATCGGAACTCGGAGCCTGCAACTGCATGGATTCAAAGCGCGCCAATTGAACTGCCTGAAACCGGCAGACTTACATTGCGAGCGTGGCTACGATCCTCAGCCGCCGATCAAGCTCAGCCACAGGTTCGCCTCGGATTAGTTGGCCGGTTAACAAATGGTGGGCGCTATCAGCGCAGCATCATTTATGGCAGTGGACAAAATGATCCTACTCGCGCATTGTCGATTGATTGGGGACGAAGGCCAGCCGAACTGCATGTGGCGGACATACCTGTTGAGGACCTTATTGAACTTCAGGTTGCAATCGATCTGATTGGTCCCGGTCGGATCTGGGTGGATGATGTGGAGGTGGTTCAGAGTTGGCTACATCCCGATGAGCGAAACTATCTGCGCGGGCAGATGTTAGTGGTGAAAGAGAAGCTGAACTCCAAGAGTCCGTTTGCGGCTGACCGATTGCTTCACAGCCCGTGGAGCGATTATCTGTTTGAGCTAGGAACCAGGCTTAGCAATCCACAAGGCCCGTCTGTGGCTGTTCCCGGAGCCGACGATAATCGCGCTGATTGGAACAAAACCAAGCCGACTCTTCAGCAATTTCGAGAATCCATGCGCCAGCGTTGGACTCGCTAAGAAGTGGCGTAGGCTTCCAGCGATTCCAGCCTGCGTCTTTCGGCAAGTAATCCAATTTGCAACCACCGTGCCTCAAGCCCGGAATAACACCGGGCCTTGCTTATTTCATTTCCGAAACTCCCCAAAGTCCATCTACTCTGGTTTAGTTGACATGGGAGTCGCAAGAATACACAATCATGGAGTCGGATCCGCCTGAGATGGATTCAAATTCGTCAATCTATGTTCCGATCTGATGAACGACAATCCTTACGAACCACCCAAAAGCAAACAAGAAGATCTCGGCCCGCGTGATTGGGAACGTGATCAGTGCCCATACTGCTTGCACAGACAGTATCTTTGGAATGCGATTAATAGGATTCGAACATATCACTGCATTCAGTGCAGAAAGCCGCTAGTAGTTACTCTTCCAAGAGGAACGGCAATATCTTTAGGCGTCATGTCGTTGGCTTTGGTTGCTATCTACTTCATATGCAAATTGAAATTTGAGGACCCGCGGGCTCATTACGTTCTCGTTTTCAATCTGCTGTTAGTTCCATGTGGGTTAGGATTGCGGCTAGTTTTTGGCCACTTTCACCCCGTAGGCCGCACTTGGATTCATTCACGAGCAAACCTCAGGGACTAGAGTTGCAACGCCCAAGATCGGAATCACAACGCCCAAGATCGGAATCACAACTTCTCAAACATCTGCGCAACCTGGCCGGAAATTCCTTTATCACCAGCACAAAATCCACTCTAAGACGCGAAACTCCGCATAGTCGACGCATTCTGACGGCTGGTTTGAGGTTTTGAGCGATCACACCCAGCTTGGGCGGTTGACCGGTTCCGGACTAGGCTTAAAACAGTCACATTCTCCGGCAGACACCCCCAAAATGCGAGTTTTCCAAAGTGCCAGAATTTCAGCGTTCTGACTGCAAGATCCGTCGGGCGATTATTAGTTGCAGCGACAAAATGGGCCTCGTCGACTTTGCCTCTGGCTTGATCGCCTGTGGGGTTGAAATCTATTCGACCGGGGGAACTCGCAAGCACCTAGCGGATTATGGAATTGAATGTCTGGAAGTGTCGCAGTACACCAAGTTTCCCGAAATGATGGACGGCCGTGTAAAGACCTTGCATCCTAAGATTTTCGGAGGCATTTTGGCTCGGCGTGATCTACCTGGCGATTTGGCGAGCATGGATGATGAAGGGATATTGCCCTTTGATCTGGTTGTCGTGAACCTCTATCCTTTCGAAGCCACGGTTTCGCGGCCTGGAGTCACGCGAGCCGAAGCGATCGAGCAGATCGATATCGGCGGTCCAAGTCTGATCCGAGCCGCTGCGAAGAATCATCAGTACGTTACGGTTGTTACTCGCCCTGAACAATACAGTTCGGTTCTGGCGGAGATCGAAGAGTCCAGCGGAAGCACCTCTCTAGCGTTACGTCGAAAGCTGGCAGGCGAGGCTTTCACCATGACCTGCCAATATGATCAAGCGATATCCGATTACTTCCGCCGAGAATCTGGAGCTGGTGAGTTTCCGGCTCAGCTTACTGTGCGACTCGAACGTAAAGGCCAGTTGCGATACGGAGAAAACCCGCATCAAAAAGCTGCCGTGTATCGCTTTCCGCGCGGTAACTCGGCCAGCATTGTTAACGCTCGACACATCCACGGTAAAGAGCTGTCCTACGACAATATCCTGGACCTGGACAGCGCGCTGACAATAGCTCGTAGCTTTCATCTGCCTGCCGCTGCAGTTATCAAGCACAACAATCCATGCGGCGCAGCAACAGCAGGTACACTAAGTTCAGCCGCGCTGAAGGGACTGAACGGTGACCCGCTAAGCGCCTTTGGAGGAGTGATCGGTTTCAATCGCACAGTCGATGTCGAAACGGCCGAAGTACTCGCTGAACCTAGTCGCTTTATCGAAGCTATCGTTGCCCCCGACTTTGAAGCTGGAGCCGTTGGCATTTTGACCACAAAACCCAAATGGCGCGATAATGTCCGCTTGGTACAGGTTGGTCGGCTGGGCGAGTTAGAGCCTGAGTTGGCGGTGCGATTCGTAAGCGGAGGAGCTTTGGTTCAAGAGTCGGATTCATTGCCAGCCTTTCACAGTCAATGGCGAACTGTTACGAAAACGAAAGTAGATGATCGATTGTGGGAGGACGTTGATTTTGCCTGGGAAATGGTTCGTCACGTGAAAAGTAATGCAATTGTCTTGTGTCGCGATACAGGCTTGATTGGTGTTGGCGCAGGACAAATGAGCCGCGTGGACAGCGTTGAAATCTCTATCAAAAAAGCTGGTGAACGAGCAACTGGCAGCGTTTTGGCATCGGACGCATTTTTTCCTTTCCCAGACTCCATTCACGCCGCCGCTCAGGCTGGCGTTGTGGCTATAATTCAGCCCGGTGGCTCGCGGCGTGATGATGAAGTTATTGCTGCCTGCGATAAACTCGGCATCGCCATGATCTTTACAGGCGTGCGACACTTCAAGCACTAGAACGAGCTTCATGAGCATCCTTGACAAGATCATAGCCAAGAAACATATCGAGGTTGAACAGTGTCTCAAGTTGCGCCCACTGCGCGATTTGATGAAATTGGCCGATAGTGCTCCAAAGCCGCTCGACTTCATCGCTCCGTTGGCGAAAGCTCCACCAATTCGGTTGATCGCCGAAGTCAAAAAAGCTAGTCCATCGAAGGGCGTCATTCGTCAAGACTTCGATCCGATTGCGATCGCCAAAGCTTACGAAGCTGGCGGAGCAAGTTGTCTGAGCGTGTTGACCGACGTCGATTTCTTTCAGGGGTCGCTTGAGTATCTGAAAGCCATTCGCTCTCAAGTCAAACTACCGTTGCTGCGTAAAGACTTCATCATTCACCCCTATCAAGTCTTCGAAGCACGAGCTGCTGGAGCTGATGCGGTTCTGCTAATCGCCGAGTGTCTTTCGCGGCAAGAGTTGAAGAGTATTCACCAGTTGATTCGAGAATTGGGCATGGTAGCCCTTGTGGAACTATATGATCGTCGAAATCTCGATAATGTCCTCAACACTGGTACGGAACTCATTGGCATTAACAATCGGGACTTGAACAGCTTTAAGGTTGATATCGAGCACACCATTCGACTCCGCCGCGAGATTCCTGCAAACAAAATCGTAGTAGGGGAGAGCGGAATTCACACTCATCAGGACGCACTCAAGCTTCAGGCAAGTAATATTCATGCCATGCTGGTCGGTGAATCTCTCATGCGTCAAGCCGATGTCACAGCAGCTACGCGAGAACTGCTCGGCGAAGCAGCGTGATGAACAGGCTTGAGTAGTGAGGCTTAAGTCGTTTCTATTCGCTGACCATTACCGGATGGATCAACTTCGTGGGCATCCAATTGAGCCTACAGCGCTACTACAAGCTAGTTTTGATGTTGCACGGTTTCTGGGATTTCGGGCCGTTGGCCCTTTGTTCTTCTCGCGAATTACATAACCCAGCCCTACAAGGCTGGGCTATGTAAACGGACCGGGCTTCGCCCCTGAGGCCAAATACTGCAATATCAAAAAGCGCTAGTTGAGGGTTACTTCAAATGATCCACAATCGCAAGCTGGAAGCATACGCCACTAAGAGAATACGCCACTAAGAGAATACGCCGCTAAGAGAATACGCCGCTAAGTGAATACGCCGCTTGGACGCTGCTTACTTCCAACGACTCTTGCCGGTTCCGGCTTGAACGGTCCCAACCACGCTCGCTCGATAATTCAACGACTGAGCCATCTCGATAATGCTGTTCACATAATACGGGCTGACGATCAAAACCATCCCCATTCCCATATTGAACACATGGTCCATTTCGTCCGAGTCGATTTGGCCTAGCTTTTGAACCCAGGGGAAGACTTTGGGGATTTCCCAAGAGTACCGGTCGAACACGAGGTCGACTTTCGGTGGCAGGATTCGCTCAGAGTTCTCGAGCAAACCTCCACCTGTGATGTGAGCAATTCCGTGAACCACATTTTTGACTTTGTAATGTGACAACACTTTACGCGTTAAGTTCACGTAGATCAGCGTGGGTGTCATCAGAGCCTTACCAACGGTGGTGCCAAGCTCTTCAATGTAGTCATCGACCTTCAGGCCTGCCGCTGAAAACACAGCTTTGCGAATCAAACTGTAACCGTTCGAGTGAAATCCGCTCGAGCCGATTCCGATGATGACGTCGCCTTCAGTGATATTCTGTCCAGAGATCAATTGTCCCTTGTCGACAACTCCCACACAGAAGCCGGCCAAATCGTAATCATCACCATGATAATGATCTGGCATGATGGCGGTCTCACCACCTAGAAGCGAACAGTCGGCTTGAACACAGCCTTCGCTGATGCCTCGAACAATCTGCTCCAGCATCGGCGGATTGTCTCGGCTCATAGCAACATAGTCCAAGAAGAACAGCGGCTCTGCGCCACAGCAAAGAACATCGTTGACGCACATGGCCACCAAATCAATGCCTACTGTATCATGGCCACCAAACATTTGAGCCACACGCAATTTCGTACCCACTCCATCGGTACCTGATACCAAAATGGGCTGCTTGTAATTGCGACGAAACAAGGCACAACTGAAGTCCAGTTGGAAAAGGCCCGCGAAGCCGCCATCGTTGCGCAAAACTCGCGGGCTGAAGGTACGGTGCATCAACTTGGGCAACTTCTGCATTGCCTGCTCGTAGAGCTCCAAATCGACTCCGCTATCCTTGTACGTAATTGGGCTCATCTTCAGCAGTTTTCTGGCATTGATTGAAGTGTTGCGACTAGTGATCTTGAACTGAGGATTCAATAGGGAGCTAATTATTGCCGGAACGCCGTTTTTCGCCACTCGTTTAACGGCAAAATTGCAAGCAACCGGCGGAATCCCGCTGCCAAGATTTCGGTGCCTGGCTAGTTATCAGTCCGGATCACCGCAGAATCGTTCGATCCCAATGCCAGTAGCCATTACATCACGCCCAATTTGCACTACCGCTTCCTGCCACAAGGTCTCGGAATCGTGGAAAAGTTGGTCTGGTCGAATGTTCCAAACCAGCCAACTGCCCTCGGACATTTCTATTTCTAATTGTCCAGGTCCCCATCCAGAGTAGCCGTCGAACAACCTGACCCCCAGTTGCTGAGGCGATTGTTCGTTGATGATCTCTAAAATCTTGGACTGGTCACAAGCGATCAATACCTCAGCATGGTCATCCGTTTCAGATTCGCAACAAACTTGCAACATCATGACCGGGCCATCTACTGGACCGCCATGGAAGACTGGCTGATCGTTCTCGATGCTCGATTCAGTTAAATCGCCTAGCAATTCGCCAATCGTTAGTTTCATGGGGCGATTGAGAATCAGTCCCATCGCACCATCTTGATCGTGACGGATCAGATAGACGACGGAACGCATAAAATTGCCGTCAGAAAGGTAGGGTGAAGCAACTAGGGCTCGTCCTTGGTAGGATTCCACTTGCATTTTCCTGAATGAGAACCAGTCTTCGGATGAGACAGGACTATTTTAACCACGCTCGGCCAGAAGTGCAGGTCGCCAAGGTGCAGAAATCCTGCTAGTGCGACATTACTTCTGCTACTTTCGCAATAACCAAGTGTCCTGCCAGATGCATCCAGCCCAAGACCATCCCACTCCAAAACCGATTAGCAAGTTTTTCCTATCGGGAGAAATCTTTTCTTCTGTTCGCAAATCGTTGATTAAGATTGGCAAAGTTGACGAAACTGTATTACCGCAATTTTCCAAGCGAATTGGCAGCTTGACATCGTTCAGATCCAAGCGAGCTTGCAACTGCTCCAACATCTTTCTAGTCGCTTGATGGAATAGATACAGGTGGACTTCCTCTCGAATCAGCCCTCCAGCCTCAAGCACTTGATCGATCAACTTTGGAACAGCTACTACTGTAAAGTTCATCAGGCTTGGCCCATCCATGTAAAGTCGGCTAGCCCATCGTTTGCGATGCCGCGGCTTGATGGCATCTTCGCAGGCTCTCGCACCTCCGTCAGCGACCAGCAGAGTGTCGGCACCACTACCATCCGTACCAAACTGAAATGCTTGAACAGATTGCTGATCACTTGCATCGATCAAAGTCGCCGCAGCAGCATCGCCAAAAATCGTTCTCAGACTACGATCGTCTCTTACGATGTACTTGGAATAGGTTTCTGCTGTAAGGAAGAGAATTCGTTTGGCAGCTCCTGAACGAATCAAACCGTCGGCAAGTGCCAGACCGTACACGAAACCCGAGCAACCAAGGTTGAAGTCCAGGGCTCCGCAATTTTCTCTCAATCCCAGGCGTTGTTGAATGAGGCAGGCGGTCGTCGGTAGTGGGTAGTCCGGTGTCTGGGTACACAACAGAATAAAATCGATCGAATTTGGATCGATGGCATGGTCTCGAAACAACTTTTGAGCTGCCTCAACCGCCAAGTCACTGGCAGTCTCATTAGGCTCGGCGATATACCTTTGGTTGATACCAGTCTTTTCGCCGATCGTCTTCATATCCCACTCAGGAAATTCAGCCTCAAGCTGATCGTTGGTTTCAATCCGACGAGGGAAATGAATCGCGATGGGTCCAATTTCGGCAAATTGCACAAATGTTACCTTGCAGTCCGAGTAGCCAGTCAAATCTTACTAAGTTATACCCGCAGAAGCCGCCTTGGTGCAGTGATCTTCAGCTCAAGTTGTACTAGTTTCGATGCGTCAAACACGGGTTGAGCCGAAAGAAAACTGCCAATTAGATTCTCATCAACCGATCCCTGCCGGATTGAAGTATTCAGGCTCGCACCCAGCCTTCCACTTGATATTGCAACCGATACTGGGCTTTTGAGGCTCTGGAATCGGCTTTCCGCTCAACAGGGCATCCAAAGCAGCACGAAGATCGGCTCCCGTAGAAACCGAATTTTGCTTGGGGCGAGAATCGTCCATCTGGCCGCGATAGACTAGCCGAAATTGGTTATCAAACAGAAAGAAATCGGGGGTACAAGCAGCGCGATAAGCTTGAGCAACGGCCTGAGATTCATCAAAGAGGTAGGGGAACGGATAGCCCTGCGCAGTCGCTTCAGACTTCATTTGCTCAGGTCCGTCGTCTGGGTGCGTGGTCACGTCATTGCTGCTGACACCAACGACCGCGATGCCCTTGTTCTATGCTCCGAAGTCAACGAAGCCAGCCGCTGCGGCGACATGCTTGACGTAGGGACAATGATTGCACAGGAAGATCACCAATAACCCCTGCCTACCGCGAAAATCGTCTCGACGAACGACTCCACCTGAGACAACATCGAGCAACGAAAAATCTGGAGCTTCCGTGCCCAGAGGCATCATAGTACTGGCAGTACGAACCATCGCGATTATCTCCTGGACGTGAATACTTCTAAAGTTGGCTACAAGGTTAATGATTCGGCTCACCGGTTTTCATCGGCCAGCTTACAATTTTCAACCATAGTTTAGCGACCTGTTCGCTATACTGCATGCCCCCTGTCCTTGAACAACTTGCTTTCATGACATCACTTCGTAATCAGATTGATCAAGCCGTGGCCAGCGCGGTAGATCGCGTCGTACAATCGGGCGACTATCGGTGTTATGTCGGTAGAGAATCGGAGCAGTTGGAGCAAGAGCTACGGACGATGTTCCAGCACCAGAACCAAAGCCATCATTTCTTGCTTACTAACAGCGGAACGGTCGCACTTGAACTCGCCTTGCGTTCAATTGGTGTTGTAGAAGGCGATCAAGTGATCTTGTCTGGTTACGACTATCCTGGAAATTTTTGGGTGGTCCAGCAGGCCAAATGCACTCCAGTATTGGTGGATGTCGATTGTGACTCGACGCGAATTGATTTGAAGCAACTCGACGCAGCCTTTTCGAATCGAACTCGGGCACTCATCGTTTCGCACTTGCATGGACAGTACCAGCCGATCGAATCGCTGCGAAAGTGGTGCGATAAGCGAGGTGTAGTGCTTATTGAAGATGCCTGCCAAGCAATCGGCGGAATGTTACACCAGCAGCCGGTAGGTACTTTCGGTCACTTTGCGCTGCTAAGTTTCGGTGGCAGTAAAGTCATATCGGCTGGTCGAGGTGGCGCATTGATCACGAGCGATGAACGATTGTTTCAAAAGTCGAAGATCGCGGCTGGCGCGGGTAGTGGCGCTTACGCGCTGAGCGAACTTTCTGCGGCTGTCGTCAGGGCACAGTTGGAGTTCTTGCCCAAGATCAATCAATGTTCTGCTAACTACTTTTCGCAGATCGAACGAGCATTGCCGCCGTCACTGAATCGCGTCTACTTGGGCCGCAAAGATTCTTTGGATGCATCAGATGATCAGCCAGCATACTATCAAGCCGGTTGGCTACTACAAAATCAACAGGAAGTGCAATCCGTCGTTGAGCGACTGATCAGACTGGATCTAACAGTCGGAACCGGCTTTCCCGGTTTTCATCGTCGTTCGGCCAGGCGTTGCCGAACCGTAGCCGAGCTGACAAACACGGCGGCTTTGGTCGATCGATTGTTCACAATGCACTTCTCAGCGGCTATCGATCCAATCATGGAACCTCAGCGCATCGCCAGCGAAATTGCTGAGGCTGTTCAGTGCGTCCGCTAATCCCGTCAGACCTCAGAGCAATGCGATTTATTGGCGTCAAGCAAACGCCGAATCCACGATGCAGTCGCGAGCCTTAGTAAACCCGGATCGATTGTACGCTTGACTACGCGACAGGCAGCTTTGCAGGAGCAACTAGCCGACTGGGCTTGAGAGCCTATCACTTACGGCACGTCCCAATCTGAAGCCGAATTGTAAACTCTCAGATATGAATCAAATCACGGGGAAAGACCCGACTCAAATTCGAGTTACAACCCTCGTTAGTTATAATGATGGCTTGTACAATTGCACAAGGAAAAACGTTTCAAATCCTCGATTGAATTGATGACCCTGGAGTTGTTTTGATGGCCCTTCAAAAAAGTCGTGCCCTGCTGCTTGAGAGATTGGAAAGTAGGCGCTGTCTAACGGCCGAGTTGGTCGCTGATGTACAAACCGGGGTGTCTCGTTCTTACGTCGAAAAGGTTGGCGAAGTCGTATTCTTCATGGCTTCCACACCGGAACATGGAAGCGAGTTATGGCGCACTGATGGTAGCCCAACCGGGACTTATCTGGTCAAAGACATCACTCCAGGTCCAGCAGACTCTAGCGTAAACGCTTCCACGCAAAGCAATGGCCAGCTCTTTCTTTCGGTGGAAAATCAACTGTGGATTATTAACGCAATTACTTTGGCTGCTCGTTCGATTCAACTGCCGTATCACGTTGCGAGCACCATGGTTGTACTGGATGGCATAGTCTACTTTTCTACAAATCGCAGTGATACTGGATTTGAGTTATGGCGCTCTGACGGAACACAAGCTGGTACCTACCTGATAAAGGACATAATGCCTGGAAATTCAAGCTCCTTCCCACGCAACTTTACTATTATCGGTAATTCCATTTTTTTCTCTGCCGCAGACATTACGATTAATGGCATTCCTCGTGAGTCCCTATGGAAGACGAATGGTACTGAAGCCGGGACCGTTCGGGTGAAGTCGTTTAATTTCGAGAACCATTACACTTTAACGGATTTTGCCAGCTACCAGCAGAAGTTGTATTTTCAAGCACTTGGTGAACTGTGGCGCTCCGATGGAAGTGAAGCTGGTACGGAACAATTCTGGGATATCTACCCTGGCCAGTTTCAATCTTCCCCATCCGGCTTTACTGAGTTTCAAGGTGAACTTTACTTCGCTGCTTACAATCCGCTTACCGATAGTGGGCTATTTAAGACCGATGGAATAACAGTAACGCAACTGACTTCTCCAACCATGCGCGGTCCTTTTACGGTCGCGGAGCTGGTGGTCTCGTCTGGTAATCTCTACATGACCGGCGGTGGTGTCCAACTCTGGAAGACGGATGGAACAAGCCTGAGTTTAATCGTGGGGGCCGGTGAGAATTTTTATTCACTGCGAGACTTGGAAGATGTCAATGGAACCCTCTTTTTCACCGCCGAGAACGATCTCTCAGGACGGGAATTATGGCGCAGCGATGGAACGTCGACCGGAACTCGAATGGTCGCTGACATACTCCCAGGAAAACTCTCTTCAAATCCAAATTTATTGGCTGAAGTGAACGATAAACTTGTGTTTGTTGCTACCGACAAGATATATGGTTCAGAGTTGTGGATTTCCTCCAACGAGATTGGTTCAACTCAGCTACTAGCAGATATTTGGCCCGGCAATCACGCCAGCTTTCGTACCTCATGGGGGAAATTCGGCGATCCAGTAGTTTTAGATGACAAACTCTACTTCACAGGTCTGGTGAATGTCTCCGGTTCTAATTCTACCTGCCAGAACATGCTTTCCATCTGGGGCTCTGACGGAACATCGGAGGGAACTGCCTTCCTGAATCGATATCCACTTGCCTGCAAGCTATTCGCCTATGGTGATAAAATTCTGATGCAAGGAGTGGATTCCAACTTGGATGTTGAGCTATGGGCTTCGGACGGGACTGCCAATGGCACTACTCTCTTGAAAAACATTAATGATCAAACATTTCGATCTTCAGTGCCGAGCGAATTTGTTGAGTTTGCTGGTCAGGTCTATTTCGTGGCTGATGATGGCCTGAATGGCAGGGAGCTTTGGAGAACGGATGGAACCGCCCAGGGGACTCAACTGGCGGTCGATATTTGGCCTGGGACCGCCAGCAGTCAACCGACAAACTTGACTGTTCACAACGGCAGCTTGTACTTTTCGGCCATCAACGAAGCCGGACGGGAATTGTGGATAAGCGATGGAACTCCGGCCGGTACTCGGTTGGTAAAGGACATTCACGCTGGTTCATCAGGTTCCGATCCTCACTCATTCCTTGGTGCGGAAGACAAGCTCTATTTTGTCGCGAATAATGGTGAAACTGGAGACGAGTTATGGGTAACCGATGGAACGGAAGCAAATACAAGACTCGTATCGGACTTGCGTCCAGGGCTGTCGTCATCCACGCCCGCTTCTTTAGTGACTGCTGGCGGCAACAAAATCTTTTTTGTGGCGGATGATGGAAGCAATGGAACGCAAGTTTGGGTTACCACAGGTACCTCTGCAGAAACATTGGCTGTTACCAACACCCTGGGATTCGGCAAAATCGCCTGGCTGGCCAGCTATGCTGGCAAAGCAGTTTTCTTAGTTGACCCAGGAAGATTTGGCGAAAACCAGGTATGGACGAGCGACGGCACAAAGAGCGGGACCCAAATCATTGCTCAGTTCATGGGAGGATACCTACCAACTTTCAACGCCAATGATCGCCCCGTTCTAGAAACGTCACAGGGAATCTATTTTGCGGCTTTGGCTAAGCCACAGCTTTGGAAAACAGATGGCAGTGCCGAGGGCACAATGCTCGTGGACACATTCGACACAACGCAACCGTCGCAACTGCCTCCAAGGCTGCTGGCTGAGACGAAGTGTGAAATATATCTTCAAGCTCCAGACTCTGTACATGGAAGCGAACTATGGAAGTTAAGCAAACTTCGAGCGGAATCGATACGACTGATAGACTTTATCAAAGGTCAGCCGGATCGGCTTACCTTCCGAGTCCTGCTCAGTCAAGCTCTCGATGGCCTAGGAACTGGCCAATTTGAACCCAACAGTGCTGGTGCCACCATCGACAGCGTAACACAAGTGAACCCGTTCACTTACGACGTTGTTGTCACCGGATCGAACCTGATTGGTTCAGATATCGTGCTTGGAATCAGCCTGAAAAACACCGACCAATTTGAGAACTCGCTGGGCTGTAAATTGTCGGATCGCTCACCTGAAATCAATGAACGTTATGCCCTGCCAATTGCACAGAACGATACCCTAACCATGGTCAATCGTTTTGCAAGAGATTTCAATCTCAAGGGAAACGATCAACATCCAGTAGGTGATTTATCCGGATTGACCATTGAGTTGCTGGATCTTCCTCCGACCAATGTTGCTACGGTTAGCGTGAACATCATCCAATTCATCACCATTCAGCCTGCTCCCAATTTCGCTTATGGCAGCTTCACATTTCGGTACAGATTGGTTGATTCTAAACTGGGCGCGTCGTTACCGGCAACAGTGACTGTGGGAGTCTCGAAATCATCCAAGCAAAATCCCTGGTCCTGGTTGGACGTTGATAACAACGGACGAATCTCGGCAACTGATGCATTGCTTGTCATAAATTTACTAAACGACAACAGCGCGACCAAAATCGTCGCAGAGATGGCTAATGGAAGCCCCTACCTAGATACGAATGGAGATGCGAGAATCACACCTACCGACGCGTTGTTGATCATCAACGAACTCAACAGTCGCTCCGGTGGCGAGGGTGAGTCTACCGACGAGCGATCTTCTGAACTGCACTGGACAGACGAGTTGGATTCGTGGATAGCAGAGCTTAACCTAGATCGCAGAATGCGAAAGGGCAACAGCTTTGGGCGCGTTTAGTCCGTCCGTTGAAATGCCATTCCAGCACACTTCATCATATTATTGACACGAGTATCGATCCGCTCCGCTGGTGAGAGCGGGAAAGGCATTATGGAGTGACCCAAGAAACTTCGTAACCAACTTCCTGAGCGTCTTTGGCAATCAGTTCAACAGCTCGTTGCTTGCTGTGCTTGGGAACCAAGATTTCATGGAACTCATCACCTTGCAACATGCAATCGATGCCTGCTTGTTTGAGGATGTTAGAAACACGTTCGTTTTGCGTCCCAATCACTTGGCCTATCACCACTAACTGCTGTTCATCAGGACCCAAGCTATCTTGAGCTTGTGTTGGCGTGTCGGAGATCTTTTTGTACATCAATCTTCTGCGCATGGCGTGACCGGTATCGTCCTGTCGAAGCTCTTTTTCGCCGCCAGTTAAGATGCCGATGGATTGGAATCCATCGCTAAGAGCAATCTTGCCATCACTCTGTCGCTTGTATGATCCTTTGAAGGGGCCACGTTTGGAAAAAGATCCATCATCCAATGAACGATCCATGTCCCACCAGGTCAGTTCGCCATCGCTAGAAAAAGTAAAGAAGTGCTCGTGACCATATTCGTCAATGCCCTTCCACGTTCCAACGATCGAGTCAGACTCTACTGTACTGCAGGATGAGAAAGGCAGAAGCAAGACGGCTACAACCATGAACCATGTTTGAGTCAAATGTCGCATTGTCACCTCAGGGGAAAATAACTAGTTCGACGGCTTTTGCTACGGAAAGTTATACTTGGGATTCTTCGGATCAAAATCTTTGTCTGTAAGGCCAACATTCACTTTCAAATCGGAATAGGTGTATTCCTCTTCGAGCTGCGGAGCTTCGCCTGGCGAATTTGGCCACAAGTAAGCGGCATAGCGTATCGGTAACCCCAGTTCTTCATCGATGTAAATCTGTGCGATATGAAAATCAAACTTGTCGCGTTTCTCGGGATGAGTTACCTGAATCAATTTGCAGCTCCGCCCACCAACTAGTTGCCCTTGAAAAATCTCAACCTTACAATCGCCAAGCTCTTTGTCTCGCTGCCCCTTTTCGATCAATTTTTCAACCATTTTCAGAAGTCCAATTTCGGTGATGGGGTACTTGTTACCCATCATCGCCAACATACTGGTGGGAGATAGCTTAACGGGCACTCGAAACTGGTAAGACAACAACTGTCCATTATTACTGCCGTCGACCCAAATCACTTCACGACCAGCGGCCGAACTGGGTGGGATAAATTTCAGATATACAGCCAACTTGGACTCTTTGTCGGGACGTGGACTTCGAATCCTGGCTTCCATCACTTCAGCATCGTAGAGCTTGCCTTTGATTCGTTCCCGTTTGGTGATGACAGCGGTATAATCGATAATTTCTGTTTCAATCTTGGACTCGATAGACTCGGCCAAGACTAAAACTGGATCTAAAGGATGCGAAACCACCGACTCATTAGCCTTGGCAGCTCCATCTCCCGTCGTTGAACCACCGGTAACATTGTCTGTTGATGGCGGACGATAACCTGTTTCGCTATTTGCCAACCTCTGTTGATATTGTCGACGTGCCCACCAAAGTGCAGTCAGCATCAACAATCCAATCAGCACCCAGCGCTTGACTGAGCGTTTGGGTTTGGCGAGTGCATGAATTGCTTGGTCTGCTTCTGCTTGTGACGAACTCATCAAGATAAATCATCAGTTGCGAGGTAAGGGCCGTTGCAGCAGTTGCCTCAACACCCGATACTTCATTCTAACCAAAATGAATTCTTGGCGAGACCATAAAGATGATCAATGTTAAAGTAACGGATTCGGTCGGAACGATCGTATTGGAACGTCCAGAAAAGTGTAACGCTCTGAATCGTCGAATGATTGAGGAGCTAACTCAAGCTCTTTCCGATCTAAATCAGGAGAAGCGTGTTCGAGGCATAATCTTAACGGCTTCGGGGGCTCATTTTTGTGCTGGCCTTGATCTAAAAGAACTGCACTCGACGCTGTCAGCCGAGGATGCGATGCAGCAGTGGTTCAACGATGCTCAGGCGATGCAAACTCTACTCGAAAACCTACTTCAACTTCCAAAGCCGATTGTCGCGGCCGTCGATGGGGCTGCACTAGGCAGCGGTTTAGCGCTAGTGCTAGCATGTGATTTAGTGGTTGCCAGCCATCGAGCCAGCTTTGGCGCTCCCGCAGCCAAACATGGAGTTGTAGCCGGACTCGTCGCGCCATTAGCGAACTTTCGTTGTGGAGCGGCGGCAGCTAGTAGAATTCTGATCGGAGCCGATACTCTCTCTGCAACAGAAGCCAAAGCGATTGGGTTAGTTCACCACATCGTTGATCCAGAACTAATCTGGGTACGAGCCAAAACGTGGCTCGATAATGTTGCGATGGGAGCCGCAGAATCGATTCAACTGAGCAAGCGATTGATCAACGATATGATCGGCGAAACGATGCTCAGCCAACTCGCCTCAGGAGCCGCATCGATGGCAACATCGCTAACCACCGAAGCGGCCTGCGAGGGCTTGGCTGCATTCGTAGATAAACGCGAACCTAAGTTTCCCAAATAAGATTGGCGGAGGTTGCCATGAATCCGTCCACTTGGATCAGTCAGTTTTCGCAATGATGGCCGCGTTGTTCTAGTGAGCGGTGGTGCAAGTGGTATAGGCGAAGCTATATGCGAGAGTTTTTTGAGCTCTGGTGCAACGGTCATCTGTATGGACGTGGTAAACCCGAACGATGCTACCAATTCGGGAATTGAGTTCTTCAAGGGCGACACGTCCAGTGAAAGCGATTGCCAATCGATTGTTCAATCGATTATTGATCGACATGGAGGGTTGGATGTCTTGGTAAACAACGCAGCCATTCAGCCACCCAATTCGTATAAGCCACTGCACGAAGTTTCCTCCGAACAGTGGCAACAAATGTTGGGTGTGAACCTTTCGGGCTATCACTATCTTGCCAAACACGCGATTGGTCAGATGCTGAAGCAACACTCGGGTGTCGTAGTCAACATGGCAAGCGGTCAAGCTCATCGAACCGCTCGACAGGTTCCTTGTTATGGCCCAATCAAAGCGGCTAATTTGATGCAGACAATGCAGTGGGCTGTCGAATACGCTCGACAGGGCATCCGAGTCGTTTCCGTTTCTCCAGGAGCCATTAACACACCGCTAGTACGAGCCAGCTTGGAAGCTCAGGGTGGCGGGAAGATGCTCGCTAATCGACATCCTCTAGGAAGGATTGGCGAGCCTGACGAGATTGCATCGGCTGTGCTTTGGCTTTGCAGCCCCGGGGCCTCGTTCGTGACTGGCACCGACTTGCAGGTCGATGGTGGGCTAGGGGCACTCGGTTCGTTTGCAGATCCTTATCCGATGCCTGAGGATTTGTGAGGACTCACATAGATTCGTCTTTGCATTATGTTTGATATTCGCATCTTGCCTGAATCAAGCTTGGGAGCCGAGGGGCAGCGACTCGGTCGCATTGTAATCGGCGATTTTTCCGAGCTTTTTGCATGTCACGAAACTAACGCTCCTGTTGAGACGTTCCTGCGACATGGAAATCTTGTCTTGAATCGCTAGTTGCTTGCGAACCTACAGTCGCTTTGGTGCATGCTCCCCGATTCGCTTGGATCATTTATCGCGAAGGGGTTCAATGTTATGTTCAACACCGTCTGGCAATCGACGGGGACTTTCATCAGATCCCCAAGCGTCAGACATTTAGCGAAGACGGAGCACAAATTAGTGAGTGGTTCATGCCACTTTCGGATGTTGTTCAATTCATCAATGCTTAAAAGCGAAGTTTGGAATTGAGCGGTTCGAAACGTCCGACACTTCTATTGTTGTCGTAACCGGTAGCAGCCACATAACGCCATAAGCTGCAAACCGGCTAGTACTTGCCGCAAGGCAGGTCAGCGATTCTACAATAAGTTCGTGAATGAGCGGTCGAGAACAACCGCTCTAATTAGCTGAACTATTTCAACGCCGGTGGTAGCAGAGCCAGTACGGATTGGCTTGGTCGAGCAATCACGTGGGCTGCGATAAGCTTGCCAAGTCCTTCGACCTTTGGCTTCGCCGCATCAATGGCTGCGCGAACAGCGGCAACATCGCCACGAATCACGATCGTTACATAGCCCCCACCCAGCTTTTCTTTGCCAACTACATCAACTTGAGCGGCTTTGCAGGCGGTGTCGATCGCCTCGAACACTGCAGTAAAACCTTGAGTCTCAATAAAACCTAACGCTTGAATTGCTTCTGAACTCACCGAAACTTCCTCTTTGGTTGATGGATTAATAACGACGTCTTGCTGAATCAACGGATTGTACTCGACATTGCTCAGGATCCCTTTGGCAGCTTCATCGCTAATTCTTGGGATCACGGAGCTTACGGGCTTGCCTTGCATCTGCTGAGCTGTTGCATGACCCGCCTCGATTGCAGCACGAACTGCGTCGACAGAACCACGTATCTTGATCACTGTCCCCAGAAAATCGTTCAGCTCTACCTGCCATACTCGAATCCTGGCCGCCTTTTCCATGGTATCTAAAGCCACCATGGCTGGCGTCCAGCCGGAGGTCTCTAGGACTCCAAACGCAGATGCATCTGAGGTGGGGACGGTTGCACTTTGCGTCATAGAACTATTGCCTTGGCGAGCGTGCCGATCAAGTGAGTGTAACCAAGCTGCTTCTTCACTTTCGTGAGGAAAATATAGGTCGCGAAATCATGTCCGGCTAGGGAGCGACTATTTTAGCTGCAATTTTCTCGGCTGCATCCCGGTGTTGTTGCCAAATTTCGCTTAGCTTCACACTTTGGCCCCCACGATTCTTGGATTCATAAGCGGCTTGCATGAAGGTCATGATCTCCAGCGTCTCCTCGTTCGATACCGGCTGCGGCCCGCCGCTGAGAAACTTATCGATTTCATAGACCAAGGGTTCATAACCATCAAATTTCGAGTCAGTTTCAATCTTCTTGTCGCTGAAAACCACCATGCCAAAGCCGCTTGATCCAGCCCGAATTCCACGAAAGACCCCCGTGCGGCCGTCGTTCCAAACCCCCACAACAGTATCTGCACCATTGGTTGAAGTTTGAGCGACCGACTGGCAGCCGATTCCCATGGCGGTGTACAGGGATTCGACTCCGTGTATCCCATACCAGTAATGATCCACATGGGTAGCATCGATGCTACAAGGTCCCCACGAGACAGCTCCGTGAATCTTACCGCTGTATGCCTGGTCGTCTCGAAACTTGCGAATCGACTCACTAAAACGTAACGATGAACTGCTAAACCAGTTTGCCTTGTAGTGCTTAGCTACCAAGTCGATCGCGATGGCATCGGTTAGATTCGCCGCCAATGGCTTGTCGATGAAGACTCGCTTGCCGGCGCGAAACACCGGCACTGCTTGCTCAAGGTGTTTACGACCATCGACGCTCTCCAGGAGTACGGCGTCAACTTTCGGCAGCAAAGCTTCGATCGAATCTACAATCTCCACATCCATCTCACGCAGTTGCTTGGTAAAACCAGCCACGCGATCTCGGCTAGAAGGTAAATCTTCACTTCCGCCGGGAAATGCAGCGATGACCTTGAGGTTCAAGGGCGGTTTCTTTGGATCTGGTCGATTAATCTGTTTGGTAAAGGCTTGAACGTGCGAAGTATCCAAGCCTATGATGCCGAGCTTGAGCGGTGACTTAGCTGGCTCCTGAGCGTTGCAGACTTTGTTCCACAACAGCACTTGGCTCAGTAACACAAAAAGTAGATTGATTCGATGCATGATCGTACTCACTTTCAGTTTGAGCTACTCTTTACGCCACAGCCAACGCAAAGTATCCGGGAAAATCGATCCACCATGTTTGCCATTGTGAGCGCCTTCACCGTAGACAAACTTGTAATCATAGCCCTTGAAGGCGAGTGACTTGGCCATTTGCTGATTGGCTAGTGGCCAGTTACCGTGCTCGTTGTCCAGATCTTTGCTACCATCCTGCAGGAAGACGCGAATCGGCTTTTTGGCAGTTTTACGAATCAAAGCTTCGTAGTTATGTCCGCTGCGGATGTTCACAAAGCTTCCGATGTGGCTAACAACTTTGCGGAATTGATCGGGCTTTTCCCAAGCTACCGTCCAGGCGCAGATACCGCCTGAGCTTTGACCACAAATGGCCCGCATCTCAGGGTCGTTCGTCAGCGGACACTTCTTGGAAACTTCTGGCAGGATTTCCTCAAGCAAAAATCTCGCATACTGATCGGACAGCGTATCGTATTCAAAACTGCGATTCGAAGGACTTGGCCGCCAGCCGCGTTGTGGCGGCAATTCACCCTTGTGACCTGGATCGATAAAGATTCCTACCGTTACTGGCATCGCACCTTCGTGAATCAGGTTATCCATCACCACGGTCGCACGAAAATCGCCTTTTGGATTTTCGTAAGAATGGCCGTCTTGAAAGACCATCACAGCAGCAGGCTTGGACGGATCATATTGCGCTGGAATGTAGACCGAGTACTTGCGTCGCGTGCCTTCGAAGACCTTGCTCTCCCATTCATACTGTTCGACTTTTCCCTGCGGTACACCGGGCTTAACTTGAGCATCGGGATGAACCGGGTAGGACTCTTCTTGTCCAACCACAGGTGCAACGCTCAACAGGCAAAAACAGACAGTTGCAAACCAGCTAATCCAGGCATTCAAAGATCTATTCATGGCAGGCAATTCTAGGAGGGAGAGTAGTAAGGCGGGTTAGTGTGTATGATAGCCGAAAGTTGATCGCTCGTGAAACTCGATGGGATTTTTGCCAATGCGCATTAGGACAGACAAGTCGTGTGAACAGGTCTTACAGTACGGATTTCGTTCGATTTCGGAGCAGTTTCACCTGCCGCGAGGATTCTCTGACCAAGTGGATGCTGAAGCCAAATTGGCAGCAGCTCGACTATCTGATCCATCGAAATGGTTGGGTGGGCCACGAGCCGATATGACTCAATTGCCCTTTGTCACCTTAGACCCAGCTTCATCTACCGACTTGGACCAAGCTTTCTGTATCGAAGCTGATGGGCCGGAACTGGTATTGCATTACGCTTTGGCAGATGTGGCTGCACTGATCGACGATGGAGGACTGATCGACCAAGAGGCCTGGAGCCGCGGTGTGACCATATATGGCTTGGCTGAAAAGGTACCGCTATATCCGGTCCAAATCTCACAGCACGCGGCCAGTCTTCTGCCAGATGGACCTCGGCCAGCCTTCTTAGTTGATGTAGCTATTGATGTAGCGGGGCAATTGAATCTGAGATCGATTCAACGGGTTATTTGTGCGAGTCGAGCGAAACTAGCGTATGATTCAGTCAATGTTGAGCAGTTGAGCGAGTTTCGCGAGTTCGCTCGTCGTATGGAGCTGAACGAAATCAAGCGTGGAGCGATGCGTTTCCAATTTCCTGAACAGGAAGTCCAAGCAGATGTAAACTCGCCTGGAGGAGTTCGCCTGGATCTACGAACTCCCTTGGAATCGGAGCAGATGAATGCCACGCTATCGCTTTCGGTAAATCTTGCGATCGCGGAGTTGTTTCTTGAAGCAAAGACAGGCCTGTTCCGAGTGATGGAAGAGCCCGAAGAGCGTGCCATCAAACGGCTTCGACTGGAAGCTCATGCCCTGGGAATCGACTGGCCTGAGTCGCAATCGTTGCATAGTCTAATGCAAAGTTTGGATCAAGAGAAGATGGATCACAAACGATTCTTACTGACCGCTCGACGCGCTGGCGGTAGAGCAGGTTATGCTGAGTTCAACGATGCTCGCAAGCCTTGGCATTTTGCTGTGGCTGCATCGTATGTTCATGCGACCGCACCGATGAGACGCTTAGCAGACCGCTACGTACTTGAACTGGCCTTTCGAATTGCAAATCAACTTCCAGTCACAGACGCATTGACCGACGCACTTCATCGCTTGCCACCACTCATGGACCGCACCGGCAGTCGCGCGAAATCAGTAGCCCAGGCTGTGATAGATTTGATCGAGGCTGTTTCGCTACAGCATCGGATTGGCGAAATCCTTGATGCTGAAGTTGTCGATGCCGATTCGAAGATCGTTCAAACGGTCGATTCAGCAATTCGAAGCCGCGTTGCAGCTCTTCCGCCTGTGCGAGATGGCGATACAGTGAAAGTTAGAATCGATGCCGCCGATCCTGTTCAACGAAAGATTTTGTTGACAGCGGTTTGAGGAATGGCGGGCAATCAGCGAATCATTCGGATGAATGTGCCAACTGCTTGAGCAGAGCTTCGACAGCCTTAGCGTTACGAATACTGAGAAATCCAAGCTCTTTCATGGTTTTGTCTCCCTCAGCATCCTTCCA
>JAXMBP010000015.1:0-105380 GCA_046349795.1 Pirellulales bacterium
CTGCGGTGACACCAGTCGGTGCCTCAATGCTAACTGAGGTCTCCAGGGGATCCGCTCGTATCTATCTGCCGGGACTAGCTGATGCGATAACTGAAGGGTTTGAGCTTGAGTCTGGCGCCACCAACCTGTTCATACTTGTGCCTATAGCTGATCAGTCTGGCAGCGTTAACGGAGTCTTGATGCTGCGTGGATACGGAGTTGAGGATAGCTTTCAAAGCCTGTTCGAGAAATGGATTAAGCAACAATCGAGCGAAACGTATCTTGTGAATGAGCGCGGTGTCCTGTTAAGCCCCAGTCGCTACGGAGACGCCTTGCGAAAACTAGAGTTAGCCGAAACGACCATCGATTCCAAGATTACCTACTTAGTTCGCGATCCAGGTGTTAATCTCGTGGCTGGAGAGAAATCGGATTACAAAGCTCTCGCTTGGCCCTTAACGTTGTCGGCTCGACAAGTCACCGCCGGCAATGGAGGAATGAGTACTGCGCGTTACCGAAACTATGTGGGAATGGAGGTGGTTGGTGCTTGGCGATGGTTGCAGGATCGTAGAGCAGGAATAGTTGTAGAATTGCATGCCGATGATGCTTACGCGATCGCCAATACGGCCAAAAAGGCAATCTTAGGACTGACTGCTCTGTTTGCGATTACCATGGCGGTTGTTGGTGTGTTTACGGCTCGCCGATTCGCGGCCTCGCATCAACAGGATATCAGCGATGTTGGGCCGTATCAAATTCAGGAGTTACTTGGCGAAGGCGGTATGGGCCGAGTTTACCTTGCGGAACATGCTTTGCTGTGTCGACAGTCTGCTGTGAAGCTGCTGTCGGGTGACGGAATCGACCTTAATGTGATTAGCCGTTTTGAGCGCGAAGTGCAACTTGCTAGTCAGCTTACACATCCAAACACGATCGCGATTTATGACTTCGGACGAGATAGAGAGGGACGATTTTACTACGCCATGGAGTACATCCACGGCGCTCACCTAGGGCAGCTCGTCGAGTACTCAGGCGCGATTCATCCTGGTCGCTGTATCTATCTGCTCAGACAACTTTGTAGAGCCCTCAGCGAAGCTCATCAGGCTGGAGTGGTGCATCGAGATATCAAACCGCAGAACATTATGGTCTGCAATCGAGGCGGTGAACCGGACTTCGTAAAACTGTTTGACTATGGATTGGTCAAGGCGTTTGCTCCTGGAGTAAGCCACGGAACAACCAGCCAAACAAAGATCGTCGTCGGAACTCCCAGATTCATGGCACCAGAGCGATTGAATTCGCCGTGGCTTGCTGATCCTCGAGTCGATATCTATTCGGTAGGTGCTGTCGCCTACTATTTGCTAACCGGTAAGTTGCCTCCTCTATTCACGTTGAGTGGTCCAAATTCGAATGAACAGCCAGGCATCGAGACTTTAGATCTACCCGTGGGTGCGGTCGAATTCGGAGATCTACTAGGAATGTGTATGTCCCCCGAGCCATCCGATCGGCCGTCGAGTATGCAAGGACTGCTGAGAGATCTCGAGGAATTGGCCGAGAAATTTCCTTGGTCCCGCGAGGACTCGGCTGTATGGTGGCAAAACCATGAAGTGAAGCTATTGAAGCTAGTGAAAGGCAAGCGGCAATCGCTAACGACCACCAAGAGTTAGGTTTACGGGCGTTAAAAGCAGTGTTTTTCAGGCTTCAACTCTAAGCGGACTTGAAATTTGCCGTCTGTTGCTGAGAATTGGCGGCTTGTTCGTTTCGTCCACATACCTCATCTCTCGAACCGTTAGAAAGTTTCTCAATGCTTGCCAAGGAACTCAAGCCCGGCGCAGTTGTTGTCAGCGAATCCGGTGATCCTGTAATCATCGAGGGTGTTTCTGTTCAGTCGCCCAGTGCTCGTGGAGCTTCCACGTTGTACAAATTCCGCGCTCGCAACCTAATTAGCAAGCAGAAAGTGGATTTCACGTTGAAGGGCACCGACAATATGCCCGAAGCCGATTTCCATAAGCGTCCAGTGAAGTTGATGTACAAGGACTCGGACCAAATTCACTTGATGGATCAGGAAGATTACAATCAGTATTCGATGAACCTTGGTGATGTCGAAGATCAGATGAACTATTTGACTGAGTCGATGGAGAGCGTCTATGCCTTGATTTACCAAGACGATTGCGTTGGACTGCAACTACCGGCTTCGGCTGAATTGACCATCACGCAATGCGATCCATCGATTCGTGGCAACTCGGCCACGGCAAGAACGAAGCCTGCAACACTTGAAACTGGATTGATCGTGCAGGTTCCTGAGTACATTAAAGAGGGCGAAAAGATCAAGGTCAGCACTGAGACCGGTGACTTTCTTTCGCGGGCGTAGTTAATCAGGTTTGAAAACAACCAATTATGAAGGCAGGAATGATGACCAACTTGAAAACGTCTCGTTATCCAATTGCGGTAACTGTTGCTTTGAGTTTTGCGATTCTTGGTTGTAACAACAATCAAGCTGCTGCACCCACCGTTGTTGGAAATCCAGCGGCTATCGATGTCGCAGCGGCTCCAGCTCAACTTCCGCTAGCTCAACGAGCTACCTCGGCTGTTTGCAAATCGGGAGCTAAACTACGCGACAACAATGACGCTCAAAAGATTGTCACTGGGGCACCTGGAGTTCTTCTAGACGTAAAGCTGGACACTGTCTTTAATATTCAGATTCCACAGGCACTTCAATTGTTCAAAGCGTCCGAAGGTAAGGTTCCTAAGAATCACGCGGATTTTGTTGCGAAGGTTCTTGAGCCCAACAACTTGAAGCTTCCAGAGTTAATTGATGGCATGGTCTATCAGTTTAATCCTGAGAGGGAAGAGTTGTGGGCTTATCCCAAGGATCAAGTTCCGTCTGAAAAATAGCCGTTGCAGTAACAACTTGTTGAGCTTCCAAATGCGGCCGTACCTTTTGACGACCCTCAGCCCTGCTCTTCAAGTCGCATTGTTGTGGAGCGCGATTTGTAGCGCACAATCCCCGCCAGAAAATCAATCTGTACCACTAGCCACCGCGCGGCCCAATGTACTGTTGATCTTAGCCGATGACTTGGGCGTGAACGATCTTGGCTGTTACGGTGCTGATCTTCATGAAACACCTCACATCGATCGACTCGCCCAGACTGGAGTTCGGTTCTTAACGGCTTACTCACCCGCGCCGGTTTGCACGCCGACGCGTGCATCTTTGCTAACGGGCAAGCATCCAGCAAGGCTCGGCATCACAATCTGGTCCGAAGGATCGAAGTCTGGACCTCAAGATCGAAAGCTCTTCCAAGCTGAATCGCTGCATGACTTGCCTCATACAGAGGTTACTTTAGCGGAAAAGTTACAGTCGGCTGGTTGGTTGTGTGCTTCAGTTGGCAAATGGCATTTAGGCGATGCTGATCACGCTCCGGAGACTCACGGCTTTGACATCAATATTGGCGGAACTCACTGGGGTGCTCCGCAGACGTTCTTTTGGCCCTATCGCGGGACGGGACGATTCGGTTCAGAGTTCCGTTATGTTCCGCATCTTGAATTCGGAAAAGCTGGCGAGTATCTAACGGATCGGCTGACAGATGAATCGATTAAGGTTATCGACCATGCGGCTGAAATCCATAGGCCATTTTTCTTGCTTTTGGGTCACCATGCACCTCATACACCGATCGAAGCCAAATCTGAACACGTAAGCTATTTCCAAACAAAACTCAAATCAACTTTTCATCATCGCAATGCCACTTATGCTGCCATGATTCGCAGTTTGGACGAGAGTGTTGGTCGTCTCGTTGCGCGCCTGAAAAGCTTGAATCAACTTGATAACACCATCATCATCTTCACTAGCGACAACGGCGGTTACGTTGGCAACGATTCGTCTGGGAACCAGATCACAGATAACTATCCGCTGAAGTCAGGAAAGGGATCGCTTTTCGAAGGTGGAATTCGAGTGCCACTGATCGTGAATTGGCCCAAGAGTTTTCCGACAGCGTCGACTCGCATCGCTCCGGTTGTACTCACCGATCTTTTTCCGACTCTACTTGCGTTGACTGAGAATTCCGCTGACACCCATCAGTTTGATGGAGTTGATTTGACCGCCTATTTGAACGACGAATCGAAGCGGCCTGCTCGGCAGTCGCTCATGTTCCATTATCCTCACTACTATCACGCGCCGCCAACAACGCCCTGTGGCGCGATTCGTCATGAAGATTGGAAGTTGATCGAAAACTTCGAAGATGGCAAGTTCGAGCTATTCAATCTAGGGTCAGATCCGTCTGAAACTAACGATCTGGCAAGCCAGAATCCGGAGAAACTGTCTGACTTAAAGAGCTTGTTGACGAAGTGGCGTGAGTCTGTCGGCGCGACAATGCCTCGCCCGAACGATGCTAAACTCAAGCTGTAATAAGAGGCTGGCAGTTCTGACCAATTGGTTTCAGCTTACCAACTTTGAGCTTAGCTCGAGTGATCAAGACGGGGTTACCAGTTCACATCAAATCGCATGCCGATGATGTCGGAATTCGTCGATCCGAATTTGGTTGCTCCGTCGGTGTACGGCTGTATCCAATCGAACATGACTCGCATGCGATCGGTCCAGTACCAATTGAATCCAACCGTCAAATCGTTGTACTGTCCAGCTCGAGCGTCGGTTAGATCAAGATAGGACCATCGAGTTTTGAACTCCCATGCTCCCCATCCACAACCCGACTTTGAGGGTAAAAAGTTCTTTGCAGGTTTGTTTCTAGCGAACTGAGCTCCATGCTGACCGAACCTTTCAAAGATCCTATTCTCACCCGTCAAGAAGAAACTGTAATGTGCATATGCTCCACCGACGTTTACATTTTGTCCAGTGATTCGATCGACTTGGCACAAGTACGCTTCGGCTTGGATTGCTTGTCGCCCCCAAACAACGGCTGATTCAAGATTTCCAGTTCTGTAATGTCCTGCCGCGATGGCTCCACTGTCAATCAGAATTGGGCCTTTTTGAATCTGAGGCCGAGCGGCGAAACGAACGATGTTGTCTTGATCGTTCGTGTACATGCCTCCCATGCCTGTATGAATCAAGTATCGACCATCCTGTTCATAAAGCGGTAGCCATGTGCCTCGCCCACTAACTCGATAGCCCTGCCTGTCGGCAGTCCTAGTTTTGATCGTGTCACTGAGGCTATCGAAAAACAGGCCCGAGGAAAACGTTAGGTTCTGATCTTCGCTATGGTTGTAGGCAGCGATCCCAACTTCTCGATCAGCCGTGAAAATACCTTGAGTCGGAATCGATCTCTCCAGGAAAATATTGTTCGTGTCGTTGGTAACCTGTTCGAGTCCAAAAGGAACGAAAAAGTTTCCAAGTCTTATTCGACCGAAGAAGGGAACCTCGTTGATTGAAACGTAGGCGTCTTTTACATCCGGCGAGGCGTTCGTGTTGATCGGTCCATCACCCGGTTCGAGAGTCATTTGCAATCTGAAGTCGTAAACTCCATAACCTTTGCCTTCAGCCAACAATCGCAACCTACGAAAACTGAAGTAGTTGTTGGCGGCAGCATCGGTTATCTTAGGATCTGTATCGGCCCAATTGATGTAGTCCATTTGAATGTGACCACCCAAGCGAACATCCCACGCTGACTTTGCCTTTTCGGCGGCCTTCTTGTCAGCGTCTTTTGCCTTGTCCTCAATCTTCTTAAGGCGATCCTTCAGCTCTTTAAGTTCTTTTTCAACATCCTTTTTCTCGCCCTCTTTTTTGTCCGATTCAGGCTTAGAGTTGTTACCCTTCGAAGCTCCTTCATCAAGCGTTAATCCATCGACGGGTAGAGTATTGTTGGCCTCTTCGACGGAAACTGCGGAAGCTGGCGATATCAGCTCGCTGACAGAATACGAGCTGGCTTGAACTTGTTGAGTGTTTAATGTGGTGACGCTGCGGACCTGTTGGGCTTGGGCCGGTAAATTCGACGTCAGCCAAATCAGAATCATTGAATAGACCGCTATCACCGATGACTGTTTGATTCTAGGTAGATAAGTTTGTTGCGGGCCAATCACAACTAGTTGCTCCAATCAATCATTCCGCCAGAGAATTTTCGCTAGCAGGTGAATCGGTATGGTTCGTAGCGAATCTGTGAATTGTGAAGATGGGTTGAATCAACCTCCGCAGTCCCGAGAGCTTCTAAGGTAATGACATCAAAAAATGATTCGGAAGATGACGCAGACTAATTTTGGGGAGTTAGACCGCAATATTGATGGGCATTCCACCATCATTCATGGGTACTCCAGAAGATTTGCTGGCCGACTTCGTGTGAGTCTTGCTAGCAATTGAATGGAAGGTCTGAGTCGATTACCGATGTTCTCTCAAAGATTTTGCCAAATAGTTTGCCAGGAGCTAGCCCAACGCTGTGAAGCATTATTGAACCGCTAGCGCCCTAGCGCCTGCGGTTCAAGAGCGAGCGCTCTTTCGCTTACGATTTGGCAAAAAAATCTGACGAAAATAATTCACAGTGTTGGAGCTCGCCTAACCCTTCATCCACTTAATTCGAGTGTACGCAATTCGAAATCCGTTTCGTTCCGCGTTTCTTTGAGATCGACTGCCTGGAGCAGCACAAATCATTGCCAAGTCACAATTCCGGTTCTTTGCTTCCTGTAGTCTCGCGGCTAGCAATGCGCTTTGAGCCCCCTGCCCTCTTGCTGCGGGTATTGTGCTTGCTCCCGCCAATAGCGCGACTCCATCACAGATACTAAGTCCCGCTGAGGCAACTGCAACTCCATCAAGCTCAGCCAGAAAACTACATCCGTTTGAACGCGAGGCCAACAAAAGGCCAAGATCATAGATCAAATCGGTGTACTCTGGATAGTCGCTCCACCCAGTAGCGGCCGTGCGAGCCCAAAGCTCCGATTCCGACGGTTCTATGGGACGGGTTATTAGTTTTGATGCCACTGAGGTTGCTAACCCAGCCTCAGCTTGATCGCCATTTTGCTTTAGCTGATCGGTGGAGTCAGTCAGTAAGGGACGATACATAACACTTGTCAATTCGAGGGGCTTGTATCCACGTGCGTTCAACACGGTCAAAGTGCTGGAATCGGCCAGGGGACTCACTTCATGGAAAACTCGAGCATTGCGTACCTCGAAGAACTGTTCAATTCGTACAAGGTCCGTTTCTTCAACTTGCTGAAACATACCCAAGCAGAAAGTTTGCGTTAGTGGTGAGTCTTGCAAGTCGTACATTGCGTAGGTGCCTGCCACCTCGATCCAAGTTGCTCCAGATTGAGGCTGTAACGCGGCACGCACCTCAACCGCTTCAAGGTTTGATTGCGCTTCGGTTTTTTCTAGTCGTTTAGCCAAAGCTATGTCGACAAAGGGAAATTGGCCTGCGATCGTCATGATTGATTCCCGAAATTGAAAAGTAATTTCCAAGGCCTTAGTCGTTCATATTCAAAGGCTATTTCCAGAAGCGTTCGCTCGTCTCCGTGATTAGCTGAAAACTGTACGCCAATGGGAACACCCTCAGTTGAAAAGCCTGCAGGTAGCGATATGGCAGGGCTGCCATTAGCGTTGTTCAGTGGCGTATAGTTGGCATAGCGAAACAAACGGTCCAGTAGATCATCGATGGGAACATCTGGTTTCAAGTAGCCCAGTTTGGGAACAGCGTGCCCGAGTACTGGAGACAAAACTAGATCAAAGTCTCGCATGCTTGCTACCCATAACTTCCACGTTCGTTGCAAGCGAATTAGACCCAGGGGCATCTTCAACCAGCGATCCGCAAAAATGTTGGCCAAGCCTTTCGTGAAGCTGTCCAACTTCGAGCCATCGAACTGCCGACCAAATTCATGTTTCCCAAATCGACCAGCCATGAACGCCAAGAAGCCCCAGTAGGTCGCGAAGTCCTCTCCGAAATTGGGTTTACAGGGATTTTGAAATTCGGAGATCTTATGTCCCGCCCTAGCAAGCTCATCGGCGACTTCAAAGACCGTATTGGCTGTTTGATCGCAGGGCGAGTGCCCAGACAACGATTGCAACATCAGTCCAATTCTCAAGCGCCTGTCCGATGGCTGTTCGACTAAACCGATCTTGGGTAACTTACGGTTGCTCCAGTAATTCTCTGCAACTGCCATAAAATGAGCCGTATCGCGCACGCTGCGAGTAAGGACACCATCACAAACGACTTTGACCGGTAACGACTTGGCCATTTCGTGAGTAACTAAACGACCGCGAGTTGGTTTTAGCCCGACTAGGCCGCAGCACGACGCGGGAATTCTAGTTGAACCGCCTCCGTCATTCGCGTGTGCTAACGGAACGACTCCAGACGCAACCAGCGCTGCCGCGCCGCCAGAGCTACCGCCGCTTGAGTGCTCGACATTCCAAGGATTACGCACTGGGTCTGCGCGCTCAAACTCGGTTGAACAGTTGAAACCAAACTCTGGTAGTCGAGACTTTCCTAGCAGTACAAATCCCTGAGCAAGAAACTGCTTAGCAAAGCGACCATCTTTCTTGGCGGGGTAACCCGGAACTGCTTCCGATCCATGTCGAGTGGGCCAGCCCGCAATGTTGGTGTTGTCCTTGATAAAGCTTGGAATCCCAGCGAAGTAGCCTCGGCCATTCGAGCGTTCCAGAAGAGGTTGGTCACCAACATAGGCCTTAAGTTCGATCGCCGATAACCGCTGATTTGCACGTTCAGCACGAGCAACGGCTGCTTCTACAAGTTCCTGCGAGCTGACTTTGCGGCCACGAATTAATTCTGTCAAACCTACAGCATCATGATTGCCCAACGCATCATTGCAAAATTCGCTAACTCTCTCCGGTGAATGTTCCATCAGTGGATTGTGAGTGAAGTGTTAAGAAAGTAGCCATCATTGGCTACAAAGTATTGACCCGCGTCCTGTAACACTCTGCCAGCATACCACAAATCGAAGGGTTGCACTAAAATGTTCGGGGTACATTCTTTGGTGGCCTAAGACAATGAGAGTAGAGATGCAAATTTTTCCACTTCCTTTGCTGAAACTCGGAACAATAGTCTTGTCGTGCTTGGCCAGCATTGCAGATGCTCAGACTGTAAACCCCTTGCCAAATGCACATGCTCACAATGACTATGAACATGATAGGCCATTGTTGGATGCCTTAGAGCAAGGTTTTACGAGTATCGAAGCGGACGTCTATCTGACCGATGGTGAACTTTTGGTTGCTCACTTTCAAAAAGATGTAAAGGCCGATCGGACCCTTGAGAAGCTTTACCTTAAGCCGCTATACGAGAGGTTTCAGAAGGCAGCGAAGAGCGATGCTAAAGATCAGCATCCGATAACTTTGCTAGTTGACATCAAGAATCAGGGAGCCGCAACTTATCAAGTCTTGAATGCTCAGTTGCAGCGATACGCAGAGATGCTCTCCTGCGAACGAGACGGAAAGTTCACACTCGGTGCCGTCACAGTCATCATCAGCGGCGATCGACCGATGGCCGAGATTCGTGCGAGTAATCCAAGGTTTGTCGGCATCGATGGTCGTTTGACAGATCTCGAATCGAGTGACTCCGCTTCGTTGCTTCCGCTGATCAGTGACAACTGGCGCAATCACTTCAAGTATCGTGGCGAAGGCCAGATGAACGACCAGGAGCGATCGAAGCTGACTCAGATAGTTAAATCGGCACATGATAAAGGACGTCGCGTCAGATTCTGGGCTACTCCTGAAACTGAAGATATGTGGAGCGAGTTGGTTCGAACCAAGGTGGACCTAATTGGAACCGACAATCTGATCCAATTGAGTAATTTCATGAGAGAGCAAAAATGATTTCCTCGTTTCGAACATCGTTTCAATTGGGTCTTATTGGGTTTTGTCTCTGGCTTTCGGCAACACCGCTTTTATTGGGGCAACAGATTGCTAATCCATCAAGCTCTACCATTCAGGTCCATTCGTTGGGTGACGCAAAGCCCAAACCATGGACCAGTTTGAACATCAGCCGATCAGAACGAGACTTTCAATTTGCCGTAGTTTCAGACAATGCGGGAACACCTCGCCCGGGTATTTGGCGTGAAGCGATGAACAAGATCAATTTGCTTCAACCTGCTTTTGTGATGAGCGTTGGTGATTTGATTGAAGGCTACGTCGACAGTGCCGATCAACTCAACAAGCAGTGGGATGGCTTCCTAAGCGATTTGGCTCCGTTGCAACTGCCATTCTTCTTTGTAGCTGGCAATCACGATGTCGGTCGACCGTTGTGGTACGACGTTTATCGTCAACGCATTGGCCCGACTTGGTATTACTTCATCTATCAAGATGTCTTGTTTCTCATACTGGACACGAATGATGGCCCCGAGCACTCCACAGGCATCAGCGATCAACAAATTGCTTGGATTGAAGAAGTTCTTAAGAAAGTTCCGCTAGCGCGGTTCGATGGACGATGATTTTTCAGCACAAGCCATTATGGAATGAAAACAATCCGCAGTGGCAACGTATTCGAAAGATGTTAGCAGATCGACAAAAGGCAACTGTCATGGCTGGCCATATTCACGAGTATATGGCTACTCAAGTTGATGGCTTGGAATATGTGGCTTTGGCAACAACCGGCGGTGGATCACCCTTGAAAGGTAAGGACGCGGGAGAGCTGGATCATATCACGTGGGTCACGATGAAGGATGATGGACCAACGGTCGCGAATTTGCAACTCGATGGCATCCTACCGATTGGCTTTCGAACCAACGAATCGGCCAAGCGCTATGACGAGGTCTCCAAGGGTAAGTTCATTCAGATCAAGCCTATTAGTGTACACTCCGATACTTTTGATAGTGTCCAAGCACCCTTGATTTTGAAAAACCCCGATAGCGAACCCTTGCGTGTTAAGATTTTGTTTGAGCCTCAAGAGGGAGTGATTGTTAGACCCGCAGCAATCTCCACGACTTTGCCACCGAAATCGCAGGTGTCTTATGACTTGAAGGTCGAATCGGAAAAGTCGATTCCGATCGCGCAGTTGCAACCGATTGGCATCCACTGGCAAGCAGCTCAAGATCGTCCTGAAAAGGAATCGCTTCATTTGAGTGGCTTGAATCGAATCTTTATTGATGGGAAGCGAACTATTCCGAAGACTGCACCAAAGGTCATCGACGGGAATCTTGATGATTGGCCTGAGTTGACTCAGCGCGTCGAGATGCCTGCCGAGATTCATACCAACTTGCAGGCCTGGCGAGGTGTTGATGACGCGAAGTACCGATGGGCTGTTGCCGCAGATGACAAATTTCTGTATTTCGCTATCGATGTCTTCGACGATCAAATCGATCACCAAGGAGAAATGTTGTGGCAGGATTTTGCAGGAGTTTTCGTCAATCCTGTTTTGCGACCAGATGCCAAGCCAGAAGACATTAAGAAGGAAGCCTTCGCCGTCATGGCTGGATTGTCTATGTCTGCCGATGACCAAAAGCGATACAAGTTCGGTACTCAACCGGAGAATGTTCAGTCGAGCGTCAAACAGTTGGCAAATAGAATCTTTTATGAGTTCGCCATTCCGACAGATCGATTCAATGAATTGCAGGGAGGAACGTGGAGTAAACTGCAGCTCAATGTGATCGTCAATGACCATGACACCAACGATCAACGCGAGGGCATCTGCGTGATGTACTGGCGTCCACGATGGGACGGGCTTTTCCACTATCCAACATCAGGGATATTTGATCGCCAATGATCATCATCCATGAACAAGCGAGTAGAGTCGTATTTGTCCATGTTCTTCGGCGTCTGGCAGATGGCCGCTAACAGCAAATGGCGTCGCAAATTACTGGACTCACTGTAGAATTTTGGGGTAACAAATCGACACTTCTCGCTGACCGCCAGTAAATCACGCGACCGGACCCTCCATCGCGTACAAGTCTGCGACAAAAAGTACGCTAATTCGCGGGAGGGTCGCTAGGTGAGGCCCGCGAGGCCTAGCGGTGAGGGGCGACCATATCCATCGGCCCTCCCCGGCAAGCTCGCATTACTCGCTTACCGACCCTCCCGCAAAATGACCAACCCACTGTAGATTCGTCAGTTCGCGGGAGGGTTCGTATTCCGGCAATCAGCGAAAAGTGTCAATGATTCAACCCAATTGACCAGGACTCAAAGCCAGTGACTGTACAGATTCTTGACGGCAAAGCTACTGCGGCCACCATACGAGAAGAGATAGCTTCTGAAGTGAAATCGTGGGTGGATGCAGGTAATCCAGTTCCGATGTTGGCTGCCGTACTCGTGGGCGACGATCCTGCCAGCCAAGTTTACGTTCGCAACAAGGAAAAGGCTTGTCAAAACGTTGGTATGCAAAGTCAGGTGATCCGAAAACCTGCGTCGACGACTACGGCAGAGTTGCTGGAGCTATTGGCCGCGCTTAATAACGACAAGAAAGTCAACGGTATCTTAGTTCAGCTTCCACTTCCCAAAGCTATTGACGCTCAACGCGTTCTCGATGCTGTTCTGCCCTCGAAAGATGTTGATGCGTTCGCCCCTGAAAATGTTGGCCTGTTAGTTCAAGGGCGACCGCGTTTCTTGCCCTGTACACCTCACGGCGTCATGCAGATTCTGGCTCGATATGGTCATTCGGTGGCTGGTAAGCACGTTGTGGTGATTGGCCGAAGCGATATCGTTGGAAAGCCGATGAGTATGATGCTCGTTCAAAAAGACATTGGCTTCGGCCCGCAGTTTGCCAATGCAACAGTTACAGTTTGCCATTCCCAAAGCGAAAATCTATCGGCGATTACTCGCAATGCAGACGTCTTAATCGCTGCCGTTGGCCGTGCAAACTTAGTAACTGCGGATATGGTTAAGCCTGGAGCGATTGTCATTGACGTAGGCATCAATCGCGTGGGAGATTCTTTGGTTGGTGACGTAGACTTTCAAGCCGTTAGTCAGGTCGCGTCGGCAATTACTCCCGTGCCAGGTGGAATTGGTCCACTAACGATTGCCATGCTGCTTAGAAATACTTTGACCGCTTGCCAGTTGCAAAACAGGCCAGCTACAAAATAGCTAGGGGAGTTGCTCAATTGAAGATTCTGGTTAACCCGATAGAAGCCTTTGCTGAAATCGCTCAAGTTCGAAATAGTGGAGCCAAAATTGGCTTGATCCCAACGATGGGCGCGCTTCATGAGGGACATTTAACTCTTGCCAAGCGATCCAAGGCTGAGTGCGATTACACGGTGGTAACGATCTTCGTAAATCCAACTCAGTTCGCTCCCAACGAAGATTTTTCCCGGTATCCGCGTACTTTGGAAGCGGACCTAGCTGGGCTTCGCAGTTTGGGAGTTGATGCAGTCTTCACGCCAACTCAGGACGATTTATATCCAAAAAGGTTTTCAACCTATATCGATCCTCCGGCTGAAGCTCAGCCGCTTGAGGGTGTTTGCCGCCCGGGACATTTTCGCGGTGTAGCCACGATCGTGATGAAGCTGTTCCAAATCTTGCCAGCCACTGTGGCCTACTTTGGTCAAAAGGATTATCAGCAGTTGACCATTATTCGCCGAATGGTTGAAGACCTGAATGTGCCGATTCGAATTCAAGGATGTCCTACGGTCCGTGAAAGTGACGGCCTGGCGATGAGTAGCCGAAACCGCTATTTATCGGCTGAACAACGACAGCGTGCGCTCTGTTTGTGGAGAGCACTCAGTAAGGCTAAGGAATTGTTTGAAAGCGGTGAGCGTCGAGTCGCTGAGATCGAAGCACACATGTCGAAAGAGCTGACCGAAGGAGGAGCCGATAGCATTGAATACGCTCGAGTGGTAGACGCAGACAGTTTGGCTAGCTACCAGGAGAGCATCGACACTCCATCGGTAGCGCTGATTGCTGCTCGCGTCGGACAAACTCGGCTTATCGACAACCTCTTGCTGGAAGCTCCAACCTCGTAGCCACCTTCACAACCGTATCTACCTTCGCCAGAAGGTGGACATCACTCTAGCAACCTTCACAATTGTATCTACCTGTCTAACCCATGGCTGCAGTAAAGGCCCATGGGTAATGTCCTCCGCAAAGCGTTCACATGGCTTTATCGCTAGACTTTCTCAAGCGGCTAGGAGTTGTAAGTCTATTAGAGATCTGGACCAAGCTTGCTTCTAAGAGACGATCCGCCTAGTGCGGTCCGGCATGCTCGGTGGTGTGGCAGGGGGCCCGGAGCAATCCCATTCCTATCTTGTTCTGTTTCTGTTGGTTTTGTCCCGTTCGTGACCGCCAAACCTAAACCATGAGTAGCGGAGCAGCTCCGACGAAGCCGCCAAGGTAGCTACGGCCATGCCCAGAGATCGACAAGAAACGCAGTGCGTGTCTTGTTGTTGGTACGTCCTCGGCGATTCGGCCCACGAGCCAAACTCCATCCCATCGACGCAGCGAGGTAGTCGAGAAGCCCCGCAAGCAGGGCAAATGTGGCACAGCAAGCGAATACGATCGCCATCGGTTGGAGCAGGACACTGCGGTCTTTTGGACATGATCCGACTCGAGAGACTGTTGCAAGTGGGATGCCCATGATCACGCCAACCCACCACGTTGCAGGACGATGCCCCACACGATGCCAAGTATCGTTGGATCATCTGTTGGAATGATTCGCGGATGCCCAATTGTGAAATACTCAATACAGATTCGGGCTGTGATCTGATCGTGATTGTCTGCGCATAGGTGACGCACGCAAGGATCGAAAGCACACATTGCGATCCATTGCATGAAGCCGTTCTCGAAACAGAACGCCCAGCATCAGGGGGTGTTTGTGTTGACGTTGAATTCGATTTCCGCGGACCATCGGCACTCCCCCTGCATGCGTTGGTTCGGCCATTTTTGCGACGTCAGCCCCCGATTACCGAAAGCAGTTCGGAAATGGCGTCAGCGCATTGAGCAGTTCTGGCTGACTTGATGCAATGACTCGGCATCAATGAATCATAATCGTTACAGAACATGACGATACCAGAAGGATCGCCGTTGTTGGTTACAATCGAGTTTTCGCGTAGCTTTGAGCAACGCCTGCAACATTGAATCAAACACAGTGGTTCGAAATCGTCCGAACTCGCCATCGTCACAGTCCTGGTACATCTGCTTGAGTCGCTCGTCAACGCGAGCAAAATGCACTTGGCCAGTGTATTCGTTCTCCTCATCTTCGTATGGCCCCATTTGGTATCAGGCCATACGCCGAGCCCGGTTCGCGAGGTTATGCCCAGCGAGAAGGCGGCGTTGATGGCTTTCTTCGCTGTTCACGTTTGCATTGACGTAGATTGCATCGTCCAGTGCGCGCTGCAAAAGCAAAGACGCGTTCCGTCGGATTTGCGCGCCAGTCCTGAAAAGCCCGAACGCTTGAGTCGTAGATGAGTTCAATAATAAGCTGTTTTGATAGTCATCTGATGGCCGAACGCCTGCCGTAACCGGCACGAACGGAAGATTTTGATTTCAGTTGCCGCGTTTTTGAGCCGCTCTGGTTCACGGCTATGTTCAAGGTGAAGCGCAAGCGGCAGTTGTGCGGACGTTAGTGTAGCCGATGATCGATGTAATATTTTAACCACCCATTCTTTAGAAGGCATTTTGAAGAATTGTTTCATAGAAGCAATCATCCTCCAACTTGTTCAGCTTGTTTTTGTCTCGTCGCTTTGGCGAGCTCTGGCTGGACACGTTCTCAAGGAGTTTTTCCCATGCCGAAAGACAAAAGCCTCAGTGTCCCTTCATTCAACGTTTTTCTGAAGATCTTAGATCAACGGCAAGTCCGAAAGGACCATCCAGTCCGCATTGCCGTAACATTCGCAAACTCAGCGAGCACCTCGGCCACGATCCCAACTGCCGCCGAAGAGGACATCCGCAAGTACTTGCTCTACATCACTGCTGAGAAGTAGTGGAGTTCCAGCACCGTCAACGTGGCTCTTCTGCTATGAAGCTCTACTATCGAGTCACATGCCCGCGTGATTGGGCAATCCTCAAGCTCGCTCGCGTCAAGGCCGAAATAGAAGTTGCCCGTCGTGATCTCCATCGGCGAAGGCGCCAACGCTTCTTAAGCTGATCGAAAAGCCATCCATGCAGTGCTTCTTCACTGTGGTTCATCATCTTGGCTTACGCCTGAACGAAGCCTTACACCTTCACTTCCGACATCGACTCCAAACGTACGATGGTTCACATCCATCGCGGCAAGGGAGCCAAAGATCGTAAGATACCCTTCTACCCGAGGCTACGCTCGAAGTTCTCCGCAAGTACTGGAGCACCTATCGTAACCCCGCTTTGTGTTCCCCGCTGAAGGTCGCACCAAGGCAAGCTCCAACGGCAAACAAACTAATGAGCGAGTCGTCGGTTCAAGACGTCATTACCGCCGTACTGGCTCAACTGAACTGGTCCGAGCGTGGCATCTCTACTCACACTCTACGTCATTGTTACGCCTGGCCGCACACCTGCTCAAAGCCGGTGTGAGCCTGAAGCTGATCCAAAAGTACTTGGGTCACAAGCACCTGACTTCGACGATGATCTACCATCACGTCACAACAGTGGGCGAAGAGGGCTATCGCTAAGATCAACGCTCTGTTCAAACGCAAGAATGGTTAGCCAGAGTGTCTTGCACAAGCATGTGTCAAAACACTACGATGCCTGAGCGTTCCGCCAGCGGCGAACGCGACAAGCAGTGGACTATCAATGATATCTTGCGTCGTTCGGCCCAGCCTACTTACAAAAGTACGGCGTTGCATGTCACAAGATCGAAGCCGAAGGCTCTCCGCTGCGTGCCATGTCGGCAGCCTGAAGCTGGATCGAAGCGTGGTACTATTGCCAAGGGCGCAGCAAAGTTCACTACGTGCCTAAAGCGTGCGGCACCTGGCATTGTCCGAGCTGCTGGGGCGGATAAAGTGGCCGCAATCATTGACCAGCAGCAGGCTCGGCTTGCTGCCCTGCGCTCACTTCATGCTCACCTTTACAGTACCTTCCAGGTTGCGAAGCTTCATAAGGTCGCATCCTAAAGATGCTACCGAGCGTTGATGTTGGCAGCTTATCAGTCGATGGCGATGCTTGCCAAGAACCCTAAGTACATGGGCTCGAGCAACATCGGAGCGACGGGAGCAAGCATACGTGGGGCCGTGATATGAACTATCACCCTCACGTGCACTTCATCGTTCCCGGTGGAGCACTCAGCAAGTCTAGTGATCAGTGGCTGCCAAGCCGCACCAACTACTTCGTTCCTGTAACGGCTCTATCGAAGATCTTTCGAGCCAAGTTCAAGGAGATGATGCAGCAGTGCGGTTTGCTCAATCAGATCGACAGTGCCATCTGGCAGCAGCCGTGGGTCGTCAACAGCCAAGCCGTTGGAGATGGCAGGCTGTCGCCGAGGTACTTAAGCGCCGCATGTCTTCCGAGTTGCCATTGGCAATTATCGGATTCGCCGAGTCGAAGTGAACGCTGACGGTACAGGCAAAGTCACCTTCATGGTCGCTCAGTAAGCAGCCCAGCTATCGACCGATGACGGTGACGGCCGAGGAGTTCATACGGCGGTTCTTGCAGCATGTGTTGCCAAGAGGCTTACAGAAAAAGTACGGCACTTTGGATTCATGCACAAGCGATCCAAGGTGCGAAGTTCTTGGGCTGTCGATGTTGGTGACTGTGACGCTGAACATGACTTACACGCTGATGGGAGCGGAGCCGATTGCGATGAAGCGGCCGGCGGCTCGTTGTCCAGAGTGTGGTGGCGAGCTTGAGTGCCTTGGCGTGGGCGAACATGCCATGTTAAGGCTGAGGCTCATCGCTGCTCGCGCTCAATTGGTCGACAGTAGCTGAATTGCTGCTGAACCGGCTTTGAAGGTTGACGCTAGAAGCTGAAGCTTAGGCAGTAGAGAAAAGTTTTTAACGACAATTGGCTCGTACTGCGTGGAAGGTACGCGCTGAGCTGAAAAATTGAGTATAAAACACAAGTCGATGAACTACACTATCGAACAACAACTTATCCAAAAAACAGTCGAACGAGAAATAGGCTGCGGAGAATGGAGAATTACACAGTCATTCGACGCACGCTAATCATCACCAAGCCGAAGTAATCCCCTAAGGAACACCGAGTCGATAGAGGTGAACCAAAAGCGGAAATACTCGAAAACAGAACTGGCGACCAAAGACCCTGTGCGAGACGACGATATCGCCAGATAGCGAAGAGCGATACAGATCCGAATCCAGACGTTGACCACAACGACAACAAACTCTCCGCACAGCACAAATCAGAAAGCCAGGCCGGGTGAAACTTGCGGCCCACGTCCGCACAACTGCCGCGGCCTTCTCGAACGTAGGATTAGATGCTGGCTGACTACTCCACTGCCAACTCCCTCGGCTCCATTAGACACTTCCTCGCCCCCACCTCTCCACCCAAGCGACGCATCATCTAATCCTTAATATGTTCGTCCGGATGACTCGAGCCAGTCATTTTATTTGATGAGGGAAATGTGTACGAGTCAACAGATATTTCGCAACTCGGTAGGTCCCGCCGAAGTGCATCGATTGCACTCATTGAGAGGTTGGGGCATCGATCTATGTGGATGCGATACAAGTTCTTTAATGGTCGAATGTTCACCAAAGCGTCATCCGAGATTGTAGCATCTTCGATGTACAACATGGAAAGACCGCGTAGTCTCTGGACGTGGATAAATGCTGCATTGGAAATAGTTGGATTTGACAGTCGCAAACAATCGACATCGCCACGGGCGTTGACCGCATCGACGATCGATTCGAACCGATCAACTGATATTCGTCCGCGAGGTCCGATGTTAACCCAGTTGCCGGATTTGAGATGGTATTGCGATGCGCCCATAAGGAAGAGGCGTGAGGACGGGCTTGCAGCTAGCATGCCAACGATTGCAATTGTGGCAATCACGACTACCGCGATTTTCATTCGACTGCGGGTTAGGGCCATGATTCTGTCGATGGACGAACGGCGGGGATGACCGAGGGCGAAGAGTTGGCTCAGCGCAAGCCAAAACGGCTGATCGAGCCCTTCGCGTCCATCCCATTGTTACTTGAGATTTTGATTTCCGTCAGTGTGACAACCGGTTCTTGATTGTATTCATAAAGCACTCCTTTCTCCAAGGTGCCTGGTCGTAGTCCGTCTATTCGATTGCCAATTGTAATGTAAGTAGAGCCTACCCCTGTCTCATCCAGTACGAAAACCGTAATCGCATGATGAACTGACGCTACTTGAGTTGCCAAGATGGTGTCACGCTTTACTACGAACTCGATAGCTCCATCGCTTTCGCCTGTCGCTTCGATTCGAACCGTTTTCCCAACAAAACTTCCAACATCCCATGTTGTGATCCGGAGTCGATCTGCAATATTCGAAGTCTTTTTCGGCGTACCGCCTACAGATTGACCGCAGCCGATCAAAATAGTCAATAGTAGAGTGCAGCAAAGCGCACGCATTATTCGTTGTCGCATACGGATGCCCTACTCAAGTAACGATTGCGATGACCGCGGTCGCCGTGAGCGATCATCCATTTCAAAACGGCCGTTCGGCGACTCCGGTCGATCGCTTGGTTCTTCGATTCTCGTTGAATTTCCGCGAAGTTGTAGTGTATCGCACCGAGAACCAGTTTTCAAATGCGAGGTTCAGTTTTCGAATTGTTCCATTGGCATCACAGTTTGCCCGGAATATTCGAAGAGGTTTACACGCAAGCGATCTCTTCAACAATGTTCCAATGCCAAGAGAGCTTGAATGGCTACGCTAGTCCCGTTGAACCAGTCTGATCGAAGTAATGACCGAATCATCTTTTCATCATCGGAGGCGATTTGATCTTGGATCTATGCCAATGAATCAAAGTTCATTTTGCGAGCATTGGTTTTAACGAAGAACGACACGCATCACGGGGTGGCGGGAGTTGATGCTGATTTTAAAAGCCGCTGGCCACCGCCACTCCCGTGCATGCGATGGTTCGCCGTCTTATTCGAGTTCGTAAGGAGGTACGATGTGGTGGATCATCAGCATGATGTTCTCATACGTTCCGGGGGAGATCTTCCCGATTCGATCGTTCTCGAGCAACATGTTGAACGCGAGAAGGATCGTGCAGATACATTGTTTGCCGATGCACGCGGCGGTAAAAGAGAACGGGAAGATGATCATTTCTTGATTCGGCGAGATCATCGCAACTTCGTTGAACTCGTCATCAATTACAACATCGGCCCAATACCATTGAAACTGCCGTGCCATCTGTGCGCCCCAGAGAGCACCGAGTACAAGGTGCGGATTTTCGTCTTCCGAAACCGGTGTCGGTCTGTCAAACACCAAGTCGACCACGGCGTCGTTCACCTTTTGCATTATGGCTTGGGGCGAATCCGTCTCCAGGTCGACGTCGAGTAAGGCTGCAGCGTCACCAACAACAGCCTCGATGAGACCGAGACGTTCCTGATCTGGCGGTGATTCTTGGACTTTCATGGTGCATCTTGATTTGACGGCGAACGCTGGCGGTAACCGAGTGCGAACGAAAGACTCTGCTATCAGGACCGCGTGAATGAGCACTTCGGTTCACCGGTACGCCCGGCAGGGGCGTGAACTAGTGGGGTGCCGTTCCTTTGGGAACCAGTCCCCTGTACGAAAATGGGAATTGATTGGAGGACAGTATACCAAATGTAACCAACCAATATTAAGTACTAGACGAAGGCAACTGCGGGGAGGCGACAAACCGTGGAGAGGAAGCCTGCGATGTTACGGAGTCAGAACTCTCAGGGTGAAATAAACCTGTGCTGGGCTGACATGAAACACCTCGTCCAAACTGCGAGGCTACGAACAGAAACGTCATAGAGGCCCAGAGAGACCCTGAGGTGAGTTGCCCGTGGACAACGAAACCGTTCCCAACAGACTCCATGGTAGATGACGAGCTTGCGCGGTGAAAGTTCACGTTTATATCCGGGGAGATCTGCTGGGCGTACCCGCGAGTAGGGCTTGCCCGAAAGGCGGGACGATTCGAGGTAACTTGAAATCGTGCCAGCAGAAGGCAGCATAAGCCGTAGTACTGAGCTTCCAAGACCAATGGAAACAGGAAGGGCCTAACGTTACTTAACAAGGAACATCCAATCATGACCTCGAACCGTCCCAAACACATAGAACCTAGCTCGACCGACTCTACGAGCGGCGACACCACAAAGGCCCGTGCTCTTGAGACTTCCAGCGCGAAGCAATCGGACTCGGCGATCATGAAACCGACAGCCTTGGGTATTGATCCAGAGAAGCTGATGGAGCAGATTGTCGAAGACGCCAATATGGCGATAGCTTGGAAGAATGTGAGAGCGAACCGCGGAGCCCCTGGCCCTGACGGCATCACCATCGCTGCATTCCCTGGGTACTTTCGCACGCAATGGCCAACCGTTCGGCAACAACTGTTGAATGGCACCTACAGACCCTCAGCGGCGCGTAGGAAATCCATTCCCAAAGAAGATGGTAGCGAGCGTCACTTGGGCATTCCCAATATTCAAGAAAGACTGATTCAGCAAGCCATCGTTCAAGTCCTCACTCCGATCTTCGATCCTGGGTTCTCAGAGTCGAGTTTCGGATTTCGACCCAAACGCTCTGCTCACGGAGCAACCAAGCAAGTGCAACAACATATCCAAGCTGGCTACCGCCACTGTGTTGATATGGATCTTGCCAAGTTCTTCGATAAAGTCCAGCACGATGTATTGCTCGCCAGAGTATCACGCAAAGTGCGAGACAAACGATTACTTGGTCTGATCGGGCGCTACTTGCGAGCAGGCATAATGGTCGACGGCCTCGCACAATCGACTGAAGAAGGCACGATGCAAGGTGGTCCACTATCCCCGCTGTTAGCGAACATCCTCTTGGATGACCTCGATAAAGAGCTCGAGAAACGTGGTCTCCGCTTTGTGCGATATGCCGATGACTGTGCGCTGGGCAATGTGCCCACGAGATGAGGGAAGGTCCCTCGCAACCGGCCTGCGGAGGCAGGTTGCAAACCACCGTAAGCGGCTGGGGTAAAGAGCCATTGGTCGTGAGCGATACGGAAACGGCGAGGCTTGACCTCGTCAGGTATGAAACGGAAAGACGAATGTAAATGAACCACCGAGTCAATTCGTCGAAAGCGTAGGAACGACGTCAAACTGGGAGGTGAAGCCGTTAACCCAGGAAGAATTTGAAGATATCCGCTTACTGTCAAAGTGGCGTCCGGCGTAAAGGTGGCGTGAGTCCGTTTCGGCTCGTGAGCGTAACCCAGAACCTGTCGCCCGATGTTTGTGACTTGTCGTCACAGAAAGGAGACGTCCAAGTGGCAGCCCCACAAGGACCAGAAAGTACCGATGCGAGGCACAGGGGCGGATTGGTCTGTAGTAGCGTCGAAGCGTCTGTAATGGACGTGGAGCGAAGGGACCAAATTGTTCAGCTAATGAACTGAGTCAACTGTAAAGGAGGAACTCATGACAACAGCAAAGCAGTATGCGATCCCGAAATCAATCGTTTGGGAGGCGTACAAAAGAGTGAAAGCGAATCGAGGCGCGGCAGGAGTGGATGGTCAGTCGCTGGCAGATTTCGAGAAGGACTTGAAGAACAATCTCTTCAAGCTCTGGAATCGAATGTCGTCGGGAAGCTACTTTCCGCCTCCAGTCAAACTCGTCGAGATTCCCAAGGGAAACACCGGCAAAACTCGCCCGCTAGGCATTCCCACTGTCTCTGACAGAATAGCCCAGATGGTCGTTAAGTTGGTGTTGGAACCGCAAATCGAACCACACTTCCATCCTGACTCGTACGGGTATCGACCCGGCAAATCAGCCTTGGATGCAGTGGCCGTCACACGTCAGCGATGTTGGCGACGCAACTGGGTGATCGATCTAGATATCAAAGGCTTCTTTGACAATCTCGATTGGAACTTGGTGATGCGAGCGGTGAAGCATCATACAGATGTCCCCTGGATTCTACTTTACGTAGAACGTTGGTTACGGGCTCCTGTGCAACACGCAGACGGACGCCTAGAAGAACGAACGAGGGGCTCACCACAAGGATCTGTCATCAGCCCCTTACTGAGCAACCTGTTCATGCATTATACGTTTGATGAATGGCTGCGGCGTAACTTCCCAGGCGTTCAATTCGCGCGCTACGCCGATGATGCGGTAGTGCATGCTCGAAGTCTCGTAGAGGCGGAAAAGCTGCTCGAAGCAATTCGAACACGTCTACTCAGTTGCGGATTGGAACTCCATCCGGAGAAAACCAAGATCGTGTACTGCAAAGACGATGATCGACGCGGTGATCATGAACATACCAAGTTCGACTTTCTCGGTTACACGTTTCGTCCACGTCGCGCCAAGAACCATCGGGGCAAACTTTTCATAAGCTTTCTCCCGGGGGTGAGCACCAAAGCGGCTAACTCCATCCGCGAAACGATTCGATCGTGGCGGATCGGCGCAAGTCGTAACAACCAAAGTCTTGAAGAGATTGCTCAATTCGTAAACCCTTTTGTGCGTGGTTGGGTGAATTACTACGCGAAGTTTTATCCTTCGGCGTTGACACCCGTCCTGCGGAGCCTGGAACGCAGTCTTGTGAACTGGGTGCGCCGCAAATTCAAACGGTTTCGCTACCATCAACGACAAGCCGTCCACTGGTTGGGCCGTGTTGCTCGCAAGGAACCGGACTTGTTCGTGCTATGGTCAAATGGGATTCGACCTGCGACTGGACAATAAGAGCCGGATGAGCCGAGAGGTTCCCGTCCGGTTCCGTGAGGGCCTGGGGGTGAAATTCCCCCGGGCTACTCGACTCCTTGTATTTACCAAATCCGAGGCAGCGTCGAAGCGTGTCTATGAATCGATTGGCAACTACTTAACACAAACTCCAAACTGGTGATCAACCATCAGAAGAGTCGCCACGCAGTACCGATGGAGTTGAGTTCCTAGGATTCATCTTCCACGGTTACGGTGGGCAAATTCGTGTAAGCCCCAAGAAGATCAAGAAGTTCAAAATCCGGGTTCGCGAGATTACTCGACGCAATCGAGGTGTCTCGATGAAAGCACGCGTAGTAGAGCTTCGGCGATACCTTTAAGGTTGGGTGGCTACTTTCGGTTAGTTCCCTGAAGTCAATTTACGAAGACCTCGATAAGTGGATTCGTCGCCGCGTGCATGTTTCTGGCGACAATGGCGACAGCCAAGAACGCGGATTCGTAACTTGCTTAAGTTAGGCGTTCCGAAGGTCGAAGCACTAACCCATGGCTGCAGTGGTAAAGGCCCTTGGGTAATGTCCTCCAGCAAAGCCGTTCACATGGCTTTATCGCTAGACTTTCTCAAGCGGCTAGGAGTTGTAAGTCTATTAGAGATCTGGACCAAGCTTGCTTCTAAGGGACGAGCCGCCTAGTGCGGACCCGCATGCTAGGTGGTGTGGCAGGGGCCCCGGAGCAATCCGGGCCCCTATGCCGATCTTGGTTCGCATAAAGTGCCGCCAAAGCTACCTCAGCAGTTTATCAAATGCACGCGGAATCCGCCACGTACACGTTCAAGCTCAATTTTCGTATGCATCGTCATATTGCTACAGGGAATATAGAATTCTACAGAGTAGTCATAACCGCGGTGAAGCCCACGCGGGAAAAAATGAATTACGAAGTAGTCAATTTCCTCTACAGATGGAAACTCCCCGCCGTCGGACAACGCGAGTTCTAATCTGCCGAACAGATAGTCCTCGCCGTCATCGATCATGCGAGACGCAGCTCGATATTCACCCTTAGCAATTCTCTCAAGGAGCGAGAAGACAAAGGCAGTTGCAATCGGATAGACGGGCGACTTTTTCGAACAGCGGATCATGGTTGTTTTATGCGAACGTTACGCATCAGCGGGCCGGCGCGAGACGTGTTGATTTCAAAACCGGCCCGACCGACGGCTCCGTTGCATGCGATGGTTATTTGGCGTTCTGGTATTGAGCTCGAAGTAGGTTCCAGATCAGTATCGCTGATGAGGTCTTTTTTGCAACCTGATTCGTTGAGCATCCATAGCCAAAAGTCATAGTCGCGATGATCCCGTGGGCATTCCAACGCACCAGACCAACGAACGTCATCAGCTTGCCAACCGGAGATCTTCATGTGTAGTGTGCCGTCATCATCGTACGAATGCCATTCGCGCCAATACCACGTCGTATCTCTTGGTTCTTCGTAGCACTGTGGCCACCACGGCGGTGGATTATCGATATCCTGATGTTTCGTGACGTGTAACGGATCGCCTTTGCAACTGATAGAGAAACCCAGTGCCATTCTCGTTGAACGCGACCACCATATTTGCGTCGCACGCAGGACACCGTGTAGCGACGATGGATTCGAGGGACGCGTGGTCGCGAACCATCACGATGATATGATCGGCCTCGTTGTCGAAAATGCCGTAGGTAGTTTGCATTTGCATGCGACATCTTTCGCCAAATAACGCTAGCGATGACCGCGGTCGCCGCGAGCGATCAGCCATTGTGAAAACCCCGGTTCGGCGACTCCGGTCTTCGCGTGGTTCTTCGATTCTCGTTGAATTCCCGCCAGTTGTAGTGTATCGCAGCTCGAACCAGTTTTCAAATGTGAAGTTGTTCTGTATGAGTTTTAGAATCCCACCGTCTTGCACGGTGGATGGTTAGGTTTCCAACCACACACGCCATTAATCAACACACTCTTCAGAGCGCTAGTGATTGCGCACAGTTAATTGGGCACGCAGGCATGTTTTGCCCTTTCAGCACGATCGGGTTCCATGATGCACTGTTCCTAGGGCGGCGCTTCACGCTTTGCCCTGGGCTGATTTGTTGGGGCATTTCAGGCCGGGTAAATGAACGCCTTTTTGCGAGCATGGTTTTCGCCGAAGAACGCCACTCATCAGCGGCCCGGCGCATTGATGCTGACTTCAAAATCGACCCGACCGTAGGCTCTGTTGCATGTGATTGCTCTGCCACGTCGGATTGATTGTCGGTGTTCATTCCAGTTCGCAGTGTTAATGCACCTCTCTATTGGGTTATCTAAGCAGATTGTAAGTACAAGTGACGCATATTGGGATCGAAAGTAGGAACAAGATTGCCAGTAAGCGAGTTCGAGCGCGCAGCCAAAAGACGATTCCAATTGCCATGACAGCAGACGGAACGATTGGATAGTACCCAAATGTGGAAGAATTGTCGCCGAAAACAAAGATCCACAATGCCCAGGTCGATAGGAACCACAGGTTCCAAAAAAGCGAGTAGACGTAAACGAGAAGTAGGCAGTAACGAAACCAAGGTGACCGCTTAGTAGTGAACTCTGCGTCGCTTGGCGGCTCGAATGGATTCTCGTCCACGTTTTTCTACTTTTCAGTGCTGTACTGCCACATCAGGCAGAACGAGGCGCGAACCTCTTATCGAGGAGTTAACTAGAAGAACCACCTTCTGGCGAAGATAGCTACGAATGCTAACGTCCCATCGTCAACTGTCGCAATTTCTCGAAGCCGTGATTCCAGCAAGCGATAGTGGCTGTATCACCATGTGGTTCAAAGCGCTCAATATTGGGAGATCTTCGAACCAAGTCTCGCGCTTGGTCGACTCCACTCAACCTTCCACAACCTACCGCCTGAATCAACATATTTCCCAGCGCCGTTGCTTCGACAGGGCCAGCGATGACTTGTCGACCGCAGGCATCGGCTGCGAATTGGCAAAGTAGTCGATTTTGAACTCCGCCGCCGACCATATGGATTGTCGAAAGTCGATTACCCACAAGTTGCTCGAGCATCTCTAAGACCATGCGATAACGCAGCGCGAGACTCTCTAGAGCGCAGCGAATGATCTCGCCTTCAGTTTGAGGAACGCGTTGACTGGTTCTTTGGCAGTATTGTCGGATGGCTTCTGGCATATTATCTGGTGCCGCGAAGATGACGTCATCGGGATCAATCACCGCCACCATGCTATCTGCTTCACCAGCTAGTCGCGATAGTTCGCTCCAACCCAGATCGCGACCATCGCGTCGCCATTGGGCTCGACATTGTTGAACGATCCACAGGCCGGAAATATTTTTCAGCAAGCGTACACTTCCGCCGACGCCGCCTTCGTTGGTGAAGTTGAACATTTGGCAGGCAGAGCTTAAGTTGGGGCTATTCAGTTCGACGCCCATCAGCGACCATGTGCCACAACTGATATAGCACCAATCTGGATTGCTTTGAGCGAACGAAGCAGCGGGAACGGCTAAGACCGCTGAGCCCGTATCGTGAGTCGCGGGAACAATAACATCCACGTTGGTTGAGAGTCCAGTTCTACTTGCAACTTGTGAAGTAATCTTGCCAAGCTTCGTGCCAGGTTGAATAGGCTTAGTGAAAATCGATCTCGGCAGCTCGAAGGCACTGATTACAGGGTCGCTCCAATCGTAGGTTTGCGGATCTAGCAATTGAGTCGTTGAGGCATTCGTGAACTCATTGCACTTCTGACCTGACAACTGCCAGTGGATAAAGTCCGGCACCATCAAGAACGTCTCGGCGATGTCCAGCAGAGGAGATTCCTCCAGTCGCATCGACAATAATTGATAGGCGGTATTGATCTCCATGAACTGCAGGCCCGTGTTAGCAAAGATGGTTTCTCGCGGCATGCGCGAGAAGGCTACCTCAAGCATGCCTCGGGTTCGCGAGTCACGGTAGCAGAACGCAGGACCGACTTGATCGTCATTCTTGTCGAGCAGAATGTAATCTACGCCCCAAGTATCAGCTCCGACGCTACAGATGCGATCACCAAAGCGCGCGGCAGCTTTGTGAAGTCCTCGCAAAATCTCTTCTGAGACAGACAGCAGATTCCAAACAAGTCGTTTACCCAAGTGAACTGGGCCGTTTTCGAAGCGATGGATCTCTTCCAGGTGATACTGATTGTCGGAAACGCAACCAGCCAAGACTCGACCCGAAGAAGCTCCGACGTCGATTGCTAGATGCACGGGTTCTTTTGCTGAATCCATTTTACATTCCTCAATTCAATAGAGCTTCGAATAACTCGGTATCAACTACAAGCGAGAGGTTCCGGGGGTCATCAAGGCGTTGTACTCGTCTAAGTCTGCTTGGCGCAGGCTAAGCCTGCCGATGCGATTGCACTGTCCACTTTGAATGTTGACGTCGACCCACGTTGCGCTCACTCGCACATCATCTTTGGCAACATGGTAAGGCAAAGGCAACGAAGTCAAAGTTGATTCGACTACGGCTGCGACATCTCGACCGATGATACTGTCAAACGGGCCAGTCATACCGACATCGCAATGAAAGCCGGTCTTGCCAGGAAGGATTTGCTCATCTGCGGTAGTTACGTGAGTGTGAGTACCGAGTACGGCAGACACCCGCCCGTCCAAGAATCGACCCATAACCTGCTTATCGCTGGTAGCTTCAGCATGAAAATCGACGATACGAATTTTGACTTCTGTTGAAAGGCCATCTAGCACATGCTGTACGGCCAGTAACGGACAGTCGATCGGTTTCATGAACACTCGACCGAGCGCACTGATCACCGCAACATAGACGCCTTCTTTCACCTTCAGGATCATTGAGGTCTTACCCACGGCACCCGGCGGCATGTTGCAGGGGCGAACAATATTCTGCGTGGTCGAAAGTAGGTCGAGAGCTTCCTTTTTTTTGTAGATGTGATCGCCCAGAGTCAAGCCGTGGTAACCAGCCTGCATCAATCTTCGATAATCCGCGCCGCGTATTCCAGCTCCATCCGCCACGTTTTCGGCATTTGCCAGAAGACACTCCGCCTTCAGTTCACGCCGGAACCACAACCCTGCACTAACTGCCGCGCGAAGGCCTGGCTTACCGACTACATCGCCGACCAGAACTACTCGTAGACTGTCTGTGTCGGGCGCGGCAGGGGGTGAGTGGATCATCCCGACCCTCCGTTAGCGTGCCACCTCTGTGAATCGCGATTCTCGTACCACTGTGATCTTAATCTCGCCTGGATAGGTTAACTGTTGTTCAAAGGCGCGAGCGATATCGTGACAGATCTTGGCAGCCTTGGGATCGTCTGTTTCCTTTGAACTAACGATCACTCGCAGTTCGCGGCCCGCTTGAATGGCAAAGGCTTGCTCAACGCCAGTGAATCCTCGAGCGATCGTCTCAAGTTCTTCCATGCGCTTGATGTAACGCTCCAGCGATTCACGACGAGCACCCGGACGCGATGCGCTGCAAGCATCGGCGGTTGCAACCAAGAGCGTGTATGGGTATTCGGTCGTCAGTTGGTCGTGATGGCCCAAAGCTGCGTGAACCACGATCTCTTTTTCGCCGTGTCGTTTGAGCAGGTCGGCACCGATCTTGGGGTGACCGCCTTCAAGCTCATGGTCGGCAGCCTTGCCAATATCGTGCAGTAGACCGGCTCGTCGAGCTAACTCTGGATTCAGGCCAATCATCTCGGCCATTAAGCCAGAGAGGAAAGCTACTTCGATACTGTGGAGCAGAACATTTTGACTGAAGCTGGTTCGGAAGTGCAATCTTCCGAGCATGTAGATCACTTTCTCGTGCAAGCCAGAAATGTTAACCTCTTCGGCTGCTTCTTGACCCTTGCGTCGTATAAACTTCTCTATCTCTTTAGTAGTTTCAGAGACCAATTCTTCGATTCGCGAGGGATGGATACGTCCGTCAGCGATTAGTTTGTCGAGCGATCGTCGGGCGACTTCGCGTCGGACGGGATCAAAACCGCTGATGATGACTACTCCAGGTGTGTCATCGATGATCACATCGACACCGGTTGCCTTCTCAAAAGCGCGAATGTTTCGACCTTCTCGACCGATGATTCGGCCTTTCATTTCATCGTTGGGGATATCCACAGTGCTGGTGGTGTTCTCGGCGGTGTGAGCTGATGCATAGCGCTGCATCGCGGTGAGAATGATTTCCTGCGACTTCTGCTCGACAACTTCGTTCAAGCGACGTTCATGCTTAAGAATCTCAGCTCCGATTTCTCCTTCAAGCTCGCGCTCAAGGGCCTTCATCAACTTTTCAGCCGCTGCCTCTTTGCTCAGGCCTGACAAAGCTTTGCAATTCAGTCGTTTGCGTTTGCAGTACCTGATCGAGCTTCTCAGTCTTCTTACTTGCGTCATATCCGTCAGGCGACGCTGATTGGCTTCAACCATCTTTTCCTGTTTGCGAAGATCATCGGCTGCCTGTTGGATTGTTTCTTCACGGCGATCGAGAGCTGATTCTTTCTTGCGAACCTGATCACGTAACTTGTTGGCTTCGTTTTCGAACTGTTGCTTTTGTTGCAGCGCAGCCTCTTTGACTTCCAGTTGACTAGTCCTAACGATATTGGCCGCCTCGCCTTTGGCTTGATCGATAATCGTTTGAGCTTGAGCTTTTAGATCTTTGCTGCGAAGAAAGTTGACCAGTAGGATCGCTCCAGCACCGGCAACCAAACCGATTACACCTGCGATTATCGGTATCAGGTTGCTTGTCTGAGCTAGCGGAACCTCATACGCCAGGATAGAGGTAACAATTTGAAGATTGTCCCGAATCAAATTCAGGAACAAGAAAGATGGAATCACTATGCGCCTCTTTGTAATCTACATCACAAACAGGATTCGCAAACCGCTCTCGCAGTCAGGTCTAGTGATCTCTACTCATTAAGGTGCTCAAACCGCGCAGGCGGAGACAAACTCCAACCTAGGTTTATACCGACACTTCGCGCTGTCCAGCGCTTTATGTTTCAACTTTCCAATTCTCAAATCCAGCCTGTACACACCTCTTGAACACCACCAAACACTTATTGTGGGAACTGCAATGATAGGCTTCGACCGTTTGGTAGCAGATTTGATAGACACATTCTGTACTTTGGGCGGCAACATATTACGCGCAGCGCACCACATGCTTCGCAACGCAATTAATGCGGCGTAGCAAAGCAAAAATGAGGTGAGAAAACCGGCTTGGGATGGCTTCAAGGTTGTGAGATTGAAAAGGCTGGACGAGAGGGGATTGTCAATTAACAAGGAGATCCCAGATGGACGAATCCAAGTTGTGAAGAGTTTGATTGGTTGATTGTGTCAAAAAAGTCAAACCGCATCACGGTTGATCCAACCCATGTTGTTTGGAATGGAGCAACGTTTGGGGAAGGATTGCAGGCCTGTTTGAGCTTTTCAAAGCCAAAATTCTGCTGAAACCCAGTTGGGGTAATGTACCTTCACTAACTCGGCTTTGCAAGCAGTGAAATTCAGCCTAAACGGTCTGCTTAAAGTGATTTGACAGCATTATTTCATGTTCAAACCGATCAATACAGCCTCAGAATGATCTGGCGATAGACAGGCTAGGTTGCCAAAATCCCCGTTCGAAACCACCTCATTTTGCTTACTACGGAGATCGATGGTGAGACGACGTGGCGATAAAGGCGACCGACGAGGTCAAGAACGACGATCTGGCAAGAAGTCTAGATTCGGCTGGTTTTCCAAGCTATTCATCTTGAGCTTGCTCTTGTTAGTTGGCTTAGTGATTGCTGCGCCGACTTTGCTAGGCTCAGCATCAATGGTTAACTGGGCTATAGCCAAATATGGCGGCTTGGGACCGCTGCGCGCGCAGGTTAGCGAAGTTCAGTTGGGATGGTTTCAGCCAGTTGGTTTGAAAGGCTTTCAACTGGTCGACCAGTCTGGGCAAGCTCTGGCAAAGGTTGATTCGATATCGACCGAGAAAGGACTATTGTCCTGGATTACCAATCAGTCTGATTTAGGCTCGATTCGGATTGATGGTACCGAAGCAGCCATTGAAGCTTCGAATGGCACGACGAACATTGAACAGGCTCTATCTTCGCTGCTGTCTGGTTCGCCCAAAGAGTCGTCGGGCTCGAAGTCAACTTCTAAGCTTCCAACTGGCAAGATTGAAATCACCAATACTAAGCTACTGCTGAGTGAAACTGGCAGAGCTGAACGTTGGGTTGTTGAAGTTCCAATGCTTAAGACCGACCTGCCAACGGCATCTCAATTGTTCGGGCCCACGGAGATTCAAGCTCGCATTACTGAGACAAGCGGCGCGGTTCAGGGTAAGCCCGGTGAAATCGTCGTTGCAGCATCTCAAAACGACGACGGCACGATTCAATTGCAAGCCAAGTTGTCTGATCTACCGCTTGATATCGTCCGCGTCGCGCGAGCTCGCTTACCCGAACTACCTATACAGGATGCAACCGGACGCGTCACAGGAGTTTTGTCGGGCAGTGCAGTGAATGCCGATCAATTTGCATTTGATCTACAGCAACTACAGGCCAGCAATATTGCTATTCTTGCTCCATCGCTGGTTGGTGCAACTCCAGCTCGACTGGCTAACGTCATGGCTACAGGCAAAGTCTCCCTTGCCAACAATCTGATGAAAATACAGAATACCGATTTGGCTTGCGATTTCGCACGCGTGCAAGCGACGGCAGATATTCCGTGGCCAATGCAGACTCCAACAGCAACCAATCCATTTTTGGCGGGTGCGACCATCAACGCATCGGGCGTTGTTGATCTACCCAAGATGGTAACTGCAGCACAGTCTCTGGTTCCGATGCGACCCGATACTCAATTGATGGGTGGCAAGCTGCAGTTCGCATTTCAACAGACTTCAGCCCAGCAACCGCTCTTGCAAGCCAAGGTGCAACTGAGTGGGCTTCAGGCAACATCCGCAGGGCAGAACATTTCGTGGAACGATCCGGTGACTCTGGATCTGTCCGCGCAAAGTCAGCCGAGTGGTCCTCAGTTTGGAATCGGTGCTTCCGCTGAGTTTTGCAAACTACAAGGAAAAGGCACGATTCAAAACGGATCGCTCGAGGGCAACGTTGATTTGGAACTACTTCATCGGCGCTTGAGCCAATTTGTAACATTGCCTATCAGCGCTATGAATGGTAGCGCTCAAGTGAATTTGAATTGGAGCATGGATGCGAACCAACTTGTATCCGGTCAGGGTGGGTTACAAACTGCTCAAGTCAACATTGTTACTCCAACTGGTGCGAGAATGTCGGAGCCAGCCTGGAAGGGACAGTTTGCGAGTGCCATCCAGCTTCGAGAAGGAACACCAACTGCCATTAATCAATTGCGACTGGAAATGATCGCTGCTGAGGAGCAACTTTACTTGGAGCTAAACGAGCCGATGCAATTGGCTGCAACGCCCAACCCGAAGCCCGCAGGCTTCAAGTTCTCCATGACTGGGAATCTAGCGAATCTGAAACACCGCGCGTTCGTCTGGCTGAGCCAACCACCGGAAATGCAAGTAGATGGAGTGGTGAAACTTGACGTTGTCGGTCGAGTGGACACTACGCATGCGGAAGTTCAACAAGCGAATTGGGATATTCAGCCGTTGCGACTGAACGTGGCAGATATGGCGTTTGCCGAGCCTCAGGTCGTTGGAAACTTCAAAGGCAATGTCAACACAAACGATCTCACTAAACTTGCAATTGAGCAATTAACGATTCAGGCAAGTTCCTTCTCACTCTTGGCAAAAGATCAGGCCGGTGAAAACAACTCGCGGCGCGGTCAAGCCAACTGTATCGTTAGCCTGCAGCGGTTGCTAAAGAACTCCAACGTCATGGCCGGACCTGGCAGCCTAGCGTCAACAGGCAACGATCGAGCGAGAATGGTGCAGCCAAGCTTTGGTCAATCTCCGTCCGCAACGACTCCACCGACCTCATACTCAGCCAGCGGTGATATTCAAGCTGGACTAGCCTGGGCAGTTAATGCGGCTGGTGCCGAGTTCCGCATTCAAGCCAATGGTAAGGATATCGTTTTGATAAGCCAAACCGTTGGATCACCAGCAATGCCTTTGTGGTCCGAATCGCAGTTGCTTGCTTCTGCTGACGGACGATGGACTGCATCCTCTGGAGCGGTCAGCATGGAACCGATGCAATTGCAAACTCCATGGTTGAACTATCAGGGTAAGCTAAACTACGCGCCAAGCGAGAAAGCTCAAGACTTGACGATGAACGGGCAAGCTGTTTACGACGCTCAGCAGCTTTCCGAGAAGATCGGCCCAATGACCGGCAACAATGTGCAGATGATCGGTCAACACACTATGCCAATCGAAGTCAGTTGGCATCGAGATTCCAGTGATACGAAGACGCCTGCCCTGGCCGGATTGCGGGCAAGCTCGAGAATTGGTTGGCAGCAAGCGCGAGTAGTTGGGATTGAAGTTGGTAAGGCGGATGTGCCGGTGAACATCGATGCAGGCAAGCTGACAACAGCGGCCGAGATCCCTGTGAGCGGCGGTATGCTTCGCTGGGACATCTTCAGCGACCTAACTCAAGAGACGATAGTCCTGCAACAGAAGCCAATGACCGTTTTGGAAAATGTGGCCATCACTCGTGAGATGTGTAGTGGCTGGTTGAAGTATGTTGCGCCTTTGGTGGCTGACGCAACGAGCATCGAAGGCAAATTGAGTATGCAAATCCGTCGCGCTGAGTTTGTACCAACAAATTTGGCTAAACAAACTGTCGAAGGCAACCTGGTGATGCATAAGGTAGAGGTTGGTCCTGGGCCTCTCTCCAACGAGGTCATTGGTATTGCCAAGCAGATTGAGCAGATTCGGAAGGCTGATTTAACTCAATCGGGTAGCAGTCCGAGTAAGGCTTGGGCGACCTTGCCTGAACAGAATATTTCGTTCACTATGGTTGATGGTCGAGTTCATCACCGGGATTTGAAAGTTGATGTCGGCGATGCAACGATTATGACTGCAGGTTCTGTAGCCGTGGACGGGCAATTGGAAATGTTGGCTTCGATGCCAATTCCAGATAAGTGGACTGAGAAGAGCCAAATCATGGGAGCACTGAAGGGGCAATCTCTTCAGTTTCCAGTGCGCGGCACGATCTCGCGTCCACAGGTTGACGCTTCCATGTTAGGACAGCTTGGACGTCAAACGATTATGAACGCAGGGCAAAACGTCATTCAACAACAGTTGAATAAAGGTTTAGACAAGCTGTTCAAATAGAGCTCGATTGGAGCACTATTTGAAACAGAAGACAATGGCCTACCGACCCACCCGCAAAATGACGATCCACACTGTAGTTTCGTCAGTGTGCGGGAGGGTTCGTAAACCGGCGATCAACGAGAAGTGTATTAATTGAACAGTATTGATTAGTAGCGAGGGACCGAGTTGTCCACTTGAATGGACCAAGCATCGATTCCACCAGAAACGTTCTGCGCATCGGGGAAGCCATTTTGACGAAGCCAATTGGTAATTCGCATGCTTCTGCCGCCGTGATGGCAATGCACGGCGACATGCTTGCCTTGAAATTCGGCCAACTTGTCAACGTTCTCCATCCATTGGCTCATTGGTAGCAAGATAGAACCCTCAATGCGAGCCGTTTCCCACTCGTCTGGCTCGCGACAGTCGATCAAAACAAAGTCGCTGCTGCCGAGCAACGACTTTAGCGTAGTAACATCAATCTCTAGTGGAAGCGACACGACTATTCCTTTCCCGCGATTCCGAATTGCAATACCGTTTGTGAAGTGAATTTATCGCCGGGCTTGAGAATGGTGGTCGGGAAACTTGGCTGATTTACTGAGTCGGGATAATGCTGAGTCTCTAAGCACAATGCGCTACGATGAGCATAGACTTTGCCGCCCTTCCCTTTCTGTCCTTTGAGAAAGTTGCCCGTGTAGAGTTGCACCGCAGGCTCGGTAGTAGTGACGCGCATCTGTCGCTGCGATTTAGGATCGGTGAGGACTGCGGCTAGTCGAAGAGTCGATCCGGCAGCGGCTGCGTTCAGCACGTAATTGTGATCGTAGCCAGTCGTAGCAGTTTTATCGACAACATCAATTCGAGCGCCAATCTGCATCGGCTTGCGGAAGTCCAGTGCAGTTCCTTCGACGGACTTGATCTGGCCATTTGGAATCAAAGTGTCATCTACATCAGTATAACTGTCAGCGTTGAGCATTAGGTTATGATCGAGGATGGTCGCACTACCAGCTCCTGCCAAATTGAAGTAAGCATGATTGGTCAAGTTGACTGGCGTGGCTTTATCTGTACTCGCGCTGTATGAAAGTTCCAACGAGTTGCTTGAAGTTGGCATGAAATAAGTGATGCTAACCTTCAGTGTGCCTGGATAACCTTCTTCACCATCAGGGCTGGTAAAGGTGAACTCAACGCCTTGGCCTTTGTCGTTCGCGAATGGTCTAGCTTTCCAGACAACCTTGGAGAGAGCCTTGTCGTTGCCCCCGTGCAGGTGATTGGGGCCGTTGTTTACGGCGACAGAATACTGTTTGCCATCAACGGTGAACTTGCCTTTTGCGATTCGGTTGCAAACTCGACCAGTGGTGCAGCCAAAATACTGATTGTCATCGGATTCAAATCCGGCAGCCGAGTCAAAGCCCAAGATGACATCCGCTACGACTCCATTCTTATCGGGAACATGCAGTTCAACGAGTGTTGCTCCTAAAGTCATCACTTTGGCTGTAACTTTGCCGTTGGTCAGCGTGTAAAGCTCGACCGACTCGCCAGTCTTCGATTTGCCAAAGGGAGCAGAGCTAGGAGGTGCAGAGAAGCCATCCGCCGATGTCAAAGATGCGGCCATAAACAATCCTGTGAAAATCAGAGTTCGAATCATGATAGATCCTCGGTGTGGTTTAACCTTCGGAATAGTGGAGCTGTGAGGGCGGGATAAATTCCCAATGCCTGATATCACCGCTTAGACTGGTGACGGAACGCTCCTGAGTCCGATAAGGTATTTGAAAGCCCATCAAGCGTAAACAGGCCAGGCGAGTTTCTGTTGGCATAATTCTGCAGAGGGGCACACGTAGCGGAGAATGGTTGAGTCAGACTTTGGCTAGTGCGCAAATTAAGCGTAAACGACAAGGTGGAATCAACCGAAACAAATTGTCAAGCGCGAAGTAGTTCGTCTCAAAATGATTCGACATTCTTGGCGCGGGCTATGTGAAATTACCCGAAAAACCGCTATAATAGGGCCTGCCTCAATGATTCAGCGACGATCGCGGGTCCGCGACGCAAACCACATTCCACGGCCTTCCTTGCGGTTTACCCCCAGTAAATTCGGAAGGGCCAATCCCACCAAAGAATGTTGCTGATCAAGACCCACATTTAATTCAATTCTGAGATCTCTTCCGAAGTCTTAGCGATCTAGCGAAAACTCATTGCGGTAATTTAATCTCCGTGCCTTTTCCCTTTTTACATCAATTGGAGATCACCTATGGCTGGTAACACATCTGCGGCCACGCCAAAACCGATTAAAGTTCGGTCGGCCGCAAAAGCAACGACGCGCGTCAAATCGGCAAAGCCGGTTGTCGTGGCAACAGATGGCGCTGCAGCAGTTGCAGCACCAAAGCCGAAGCGTCGCACCAAGGTAGAAACACGGACTCGGGTCTATTGGGCAGTTTTTAATCCGGATCTAAAGCGAGTTGCAGTGTTCGAATTTGACCAAGAGGAAGAGGCCAAAAAGCGAGCAAACAAGCTTACCCAAGCTACTGGCGGTCCACACTTCATTCAGAAGATAAAAGCCGTAGTCAAAGTTGAAGCGTAATATCTGATCGATCAATGTGTAGTTATTATTCGAGGTCGGGCTGGTCCCGACCTCTTTTTTTTACCCAAGCCACGCTGCGCGCTACAACGTGGCTGGTTGGCTGAATATGGTAGCTGGACTTGGAAGGCTGCCATGATAGCTGGACCGGCCACGGTTCAGAGCGTTTGAATGCAGGACTCGTAACCTCGTCCACTACGGAGCACACTACTCGTAACAGGATCGCTCCTGACTGCGGCTAGCGCCCTAGCGCCCTAGCGCCTGCGGTTCAAAAACTTACTCGTCTTCTTCATCAGCCTCTTCATCATCGTCACTGGACTCCATGGCATCATCTGAGTCTACGCCAATGTAGGCCGAGTGGTCGAACTGCACGAACTTCTCTTTGCCTCGGTGAGGAATTGGCAGAACTCCGGTCTTTCGCGCTGAAGCAATATCGATGATGTTGTAGTCTGCTTCGTTCTTGTCCTCGAACTTCTCTTTGCTCTCAAGCAGATTCTTGGTGCCCAGTTCAATAGCTTGAACAAAGCTCGGCCAAGAGTAGTCGCCTCGCAGATCTTCTTCGACCGAGTTTTCGAGAATCTGATCCACGTCATCAGGTAGTTCAACTTCAGCTCCGACCAGCGTTGTTTCTAGGGCGAGAAACTTGGTCTTTTCGCGATCCAAGTAAAATCCCATGTAGCAATGGCCTGGGACCAGAATTAGATTCGATTCGATATCAATTTTTCGAAGCAGCGAAACGAAAAGTACAGAACCGTCGGCACAGTTGGCCTGTTGGTTGTTGACTGTGTCTTCCAGCAGCCGCACGTTTTGGCTTAGAACCATGTCAGAGTCAGCGGCGGTGGTGGTAATGCTGCTGTAGCGGACATCTCTAGCAACCAATAAATCCCAAATGGCATAAACTTGACGCAAAACCTCTTCGTCCGACCCGCTTTGATATCCAGAAAAGCTGTCGACGACTCCGATGTCCAAAGCTTCGCGAAGCAATTTGTCCATGAACGGATGTTGTTCGTTGACGTAGGAAGCAAATGCGAAGCTGGTATCAATTATCTGCTCGCCCAGCGCTAACTTCAGCGGGCAGTCGTTGATCGATCGGAAAGTAACATTGGCAGACTTCTCTTCTGTCTCGCTGCCCTCAAGCTTAACTCGGAAGGTAACAGTCGCTGGAGTAGCTTGGTTGCATTGGCTAAGTTTGTCGAAGCGATACTTCACCTTCGGGAAAACTGTGTAAGTTTCACCCTTCTTCGGCAATCGACCGGAGAACTTGCTTGGCTCAGCGAAATCGTTGCATTCGATGGTCACTTCGATCGTGGCATTGTCTTTCGGAGAAACAACTTCGACGCCTAGCAATCCTCTTGAATCTCCCAATTCGTTTTCAGATGTTGAGGCGTCATCGCCTTTCATTGCAGCGGTACCGATGATAAAAGAAGGGAAGAGTTGTTTATCCCAACCAGTGATGGGTGTGAAATCTGCGCTGACTTTCGACAATGGAAGCAATGCTAGGAGAGCTACGGCAACGAGGAGTTTTTTCATGGGTTCTTTTTACCTGGTTCAAGGGACTTGGATTTCAACGATTCGGGCGATTGTGCGATTTTGGTGAAAGGCGAGCGATTAATCATATTTGTTGGATGGCACGCTCGGAGGCTGCTTGTCAGCTTTATGCTTATCACCTTGTTGTTTGGTAAACTGAGGTACGCCTCGAGCGCTTTGTGTCCGCGAAACTGGAAGCGTGGCTGTTGACTGAGAGTTGTTCGGTGTTGCTGAACCAATTTCAGTTGGACTTGTAGTTGAAGCAACCTGACTGGATTTGGCTTTGGTTTGTTCTGACTCAATCGAAGTAGATTGTGGGCCAGCAACTTGAGTCTGTCGCTGTTCCAATTGGCTCGGTTGTTTGTCTCGTTGCCACCAAAGCCCGAAAACTGTTGTCGTCGCGGCAAACCCTGCAAGAGTCCAAGCACTTTTGCTAAGAACGCTTCTTCCAGGCTTGTTTATGGAGATCGACTTGCGAGCTGTTAGGTTAGATTCGCAGTTGCCGTTCTGAAGCACGCAATCCGCGATAGCTTGGCAGCTTTCAGGCCGATCATTGGGATTCTTTGCAACCATGGATCGCAATAACTCAACGAACCAACGATCCTCGCCTGCGTGTTCTTGATCGAACCATTTCGGCATGTCATGCAGATGCGCATTTATCTTGGCCGCGATTGAAGGATAAGATTGGTCGTCAAAAGGCGGTTGAGCGCTCAGCAAGAAAATTAAGGAACAGCCAAGGCTGTAAATATCGCTGCATGCTCGGGCGGTCGTTGGGTTACCGGCCTGCTCCGGCGCGACAAAATCGACCGTGCCCATGAAGCTTCCAGCTCGAGTCATCGAGGCCGCCGACTCGCAGCGAACCAATCCAAAGTCTAGAAGCTTAACTGTTCCATTTTGCAGAAGAAAAACATTCGATGGCTTGATGTCTCGGTGATAGAACCCATGAGCATGAGCTGAACTAAGTGCATTACAAAGTTGAGCCGCAATGGGAATAACTTGCGCGATGGGCAGCCTGCCAACTCGGGCGACTTGTGACGCCAGATCTGCGCCTGAAAGAAGTTCCGTAACTAAGTACAGTCTGCCTTGCCACTGACCAGCATCAACGGCTTGAACGATGTTAGGATGATCCAGACGTCCTAGAGCTTTTGTTTCAGAGCGAAATCTCTCGATGGCCTCTTGATTTCCAGCCAGAGTTCCTGCCATCAGCTTTAGAGCAAAATGACGTCCCAAGGTTTGGTGTTGGACCTCGTAAACGCTGCCCATGCTTCCTTGTCCAACCAAACGGACAACGTCATAAGCATCGATCTGCTTCGGCGTCTGTCCATAAATGGGATGGTCCGAGCCGCGATTGTCGCGACCTAGAGATCCAATTAATCGTGTTTCCGATGACATAGACACACTTACCGAGCGACAGAAAGACCTTTTTGAAGCGTCTAAAAAGTAGGTCAGTCATTAAGTCGCGATCCCGTAAAAGTCGCTAGTCGTTAGGAAAAATCCGTTTGGTTTTCGCTTGAATCTGACGGTTGTTCGAATTAATCACGGGGAACTGCTTATACTACTGGCACAAATCGAGGTCCGCCGATTTAGGTATTTTTGAGGTTTATTGTGCTTTCATCTCTTCTTTGCTTCTTTCTATTTACACACTTGTTTCCAACTAATCGCATTCTCAAAACCAAGGATTATCAGCAACCCGTAGCTTGCTCCGTTGACCAGATTGACAGCGCGATTGACGAATTGACCAAAGGTGCAAAGAGCCTGGAAGCATCGTCGATAGATCACCGCATTGCGCTGGCTAAGCAGTGTCTTCTTGGGGTTGCTCGTGTTGCCGATGATTGGGTTGTTGCTGGCTGCAAGGCCAAGAAATCAGGTGATACTGGTCCAGGTATTGCTGAGGAGTACATCGGCGGGCCGATTGCAGTTCTGCGTTTTTTGCACTTAACGATCGCCACGCTGGAAGATATTCGCTCGAAAGGCAATCCGTGCCTGCCGGGATCATCTAAAACAGTTGATGGTCAACTGAGAGTTCCAGTATTTCCAACGAAGCAACTGTATGATGCATTGGCCTTTATGGGCTTGCGCGCAGAGTGTTGGCTAGAACCTGGCCAGACTGAAGATTCGATGTTTGGTGATAGCCCCTTGAGGCTTGCACGCAAGGTTCCCGTTCATTCGAAAGTGGAACTCGTGCTTGGCGCGGGCAATGTAAGTGCCATTCCAATCACCGACGCATTGACGAAGATCTTTCATCAGGATCACGTGGTCCTATTGAAGATGAATCCGGTTAACGAATACTTGGGACCAATTTTTGAAGATGCACTCAAACCAATCATTGATGCCGGTTGGTTGCGTATCATCTACGGTGACGCCACAGTTGGTAGACATGCAACTTATCACCCTGGCGTGAACTGTGTGCATATCACAGGATCCGTTGATACTCACGAAGCCATCGTCTGGGGCAGTGACCTAGCAGAGCGTAGCCAACGCAAGGCTCAAAACAACCCTCTGCTGAGCAAACCGATTTCAAGCGAGCTTGGCAATGTGACTCCTTGGATCGTGATACCAGGCGAGTTCACTCCTAAGCAATTGATTGCTCAAGTCGAATCCGTAGCGGCTTCTATTATCAACAATGCGTCGTTCAATTGCATCGCCACGAAGATGATCATCACGCATCGCGACTGGCCTCAGCGGAAGCTGTTTTTGAGCTTGCTTCGTGAGTTGCTTGAAAAGACCCCTGTCAGGTACGGCTACTATCCTGGCGCTGCAGATCGACATCATCAGTTTTCAGGAATGAACTTAGTTGACGTTGCTGGAAAACTGCCTTGGGTACTCAAGACCGATTTGACGCTCGAAAACGACTTGCAAATGTTTGAGCGAGAGTCTTTTGTTTGCGTTGTAGGAGAATGCAACTTAGAAGCTGATGGTCCGGTAGAGTTCTTGAACAAAGCCGTAGCGTTAGCGAATGAGAAAATGACCGGAACATTAGCTGCGGCCGTCACGGTGCCCGACGAGTTTGCTGAGACTCACGCTGGCGAACTTGATCAAGCGATTCAAAATTTGCGATATGGAACGATTGGCGTCAATCAATGGCCAGCGCTTGGATTTGCCTGGATGTCACCACCTTGGGGCGGCTATCCTGGAGCGAGTTTGGAGGATGTTCAAAGCGGTATTGGTTCTGTTCACAATACCTTTCTGTTGAGCAAGACTCAGAAAACCGTCATTTATGGCAAGCTGACTCTGTTTCCGAAGCCTGTTTGGTTCTCGACTCATGCTTGTCCAGAATGGGTTGCATACAAGCTTTTCAAACTGTATGCCAGTCCCTCAGTGTTAAGGCTGCCTGGGTTGTTTCTAGCCGCCTTGCGTGGCTGATCGTTTTTGCTCTTTCCTGTCGACAAATATTAGCGGTTTGATTGTGTGGCCGTTCGACGTACTGGTCACACTCTATTCACCAGTTTATTGACTTAATCACAATCGCTTAATTGACTTCGACTTCTGAAAACAATAGGCTATCGCGTGCCCATCTGATCTATTCTTTTCTAATGTGAGTTGATGCATGAGTCCGAGCAAGTATCGCAAAGCGCCAGTAGCAGTTACTAGGAAGAAACTAGGATTCGAAGTTGTCGAGCCACGACGGCTACTAGCTGGCATTGAGATCATCGAGTCGATCGAACGAACCATTATTAACGACAATGGTCGTGGATTCGACAGCTACCTAATATCTTTAGACACTCAGCCCACTTCAGCAGTATCCGTCAACATTTCGAGCAACAATCCGCTGGTCAGGTTCGGATACGATTTTGGAAGTTCGGGAATTTTCACGCCTGAGGATTGGGCTCCAAAGCGAGTCACGGTGTGGGGCGGCGGTGATCAACTGGCTACGGGAAATTTGACTGTAATGCTCAGTCATACCGTGGTGACAACGGATCCAGCTTACCAGGCTGCGACTGTCCGAGACGTTTCAGTGACTGTGATTGATACGGATAGTCAGATTTGGATACCTGTGTACGACCATGAATTAATGGAAGGGCAGTCGAATGCGATTTTCCCCGACGCGATATATCCGCCAGGCTACAACGGCCCATCAGTAGGTTTTACTTACGACACAAATCAGATCAGCATTTCCTTCGACAGTAGTAGTACCGCCACACTTCGGGCAATAAACGATGGTATTGATGAAGGGATTCAGGATGTACCGATTGTTTACAGTCCGAGTGAACCATTGCCCCCTGGTTATTCAATGCCGCCAAACGCCATTGTACGCGTCACGGATCCAATAACTCCGCAGTACACCGGATTCCAAATTAACGGTGGGCAACAACAACGGTCCATAGTCGATCGAATTCGACTGAGCTTCAGCGATTACATCTTCGTCACGCCCGGCGCAATGACATTGACCAATACAACTACGGGCGCGAATGTTCCATTGATTGCCGTTGTTGGTGACGATTCCAAATCGTTGAACGTTTATCCGGGCGAAAACTTCACTCCCACCAGGACCTTGGCTGACGGAGCGTATGAGCTGTTTGTGCCTGCTTGGTCGATTACGCACGCACTGAGTGGCATTCAACTTCAACAAGATATTCGAATAACTTTCGCCGATGGTTTATTCAGATTGTTCGGGGACCTCAACGGCAATGGATCCATTGATCATTCTGAAGTCGATGCGTTTAATGCGGCCTATCTTTCCTCATTTGGGCAAAGCAGTTATGTTTCCGCATTGGATGAGTCTCCTGATGCGTTCATCGGAGCGGACGATCAAGCTAGCTTTCGTAAGATCAAAATCGACAACGATGTCGTAACTGAGAACGCGAGTGCTGGAACGGTTGTAGGCAATCTGTCTGGCTACAGTTTGTTCGGCTCGGTCGTTGATTTTGAACTGGTTTCGGTCGATGGAATAACGAGCGATATGCCATTTGCGGTGGAAAACGGTCAGCTTGTGGTCACTTCAGGACTGGACTACGAAACAAACCGGTTGCATCGGGTCGAGATACGGGGATTAACGCAGAATGGCAGTCCTACACTTGGTCAACTGGATATTCGTGTCTCGAATGTTAATGAGAATGAAAACGCTTCAATCCAATTAACTAACGACAGTGTATTGGAAAACCTAGACGGTTTGGTAGGCAATTTGTTTGTGCCTGACAGTTCAGAGACTTGGCAGTTCAGTTTGGCATCCGGTCCCGGGGATTATGACAACAATCTGTTCCAAATAGACGGAGATCAACTTTTTATTCTTGAGAGACCGGATTACGAAATCCGCGATGACTACTCCATACGTATAGTGGCTCAGAGTTCGGCAGGTCAGATCGCCGCATCCTTGACCATCAACATAACGCCTGTTGATGAGTTCGCACCTGAAGGATTTGTATTTTGGACTGAGGAATTCGGTGAGTCCAATACGATTCCGTATTTGGTCGAGAATTCGCCAATTGGACAACCTGCAACTCGCATTCGAGTGATCGATCGGGATCGCGGTGAAGTTTACTCCTTGAGCGGCTTCTTTGCAGACTTGGCCACCGTTCAAGGCGACGCATTTGTTCCCACGCGTGAGATCAACTTTGAGGAGTATGTTTGGCCGTATCACTTCTTAAATCATGTTACAGCGGTTTCGGCAAACGGAGTTGTCTATTCCAATGGCGGCGATACTGCTTCGATCATTGATATCAACGACGCTCCGATTGTCGCTGAACCACCAATCAATCAGTCCGTGAATGCTGGTCAAGCGGCGTCATTTTCTTTGCCTTCAACAACATTTTTCGACGAAGATGGTTGGGACTATTTAACGCTTGCGGCCTCGCTTTCAAATGGCCCTCTGCCTGACTGGCTAAGCTTTGACTCTTTCAGCGGGACCTTCACTGCAAATCCTTCTGTATTCGAAAATGGTGTCTTTGAAATCGAAGTACGCGCAACTGACTCCGCCGGAGTTTCCGTAACAGCAAGCTTTGAGTTGCAGGTTGTGCCGCTACCAAGATTGACGTTTGTTGGGACCACTGGAAACGATCGCTTCCAGCTAAACCGTTTGAATGGTTCACCAGAATCTTGGCGAGTTATTCGTAATGGTCAAATTTTGTTCTCGGGCAATTTGAACAACTTTATCGTCAACTTTGATGGTTTAGGTGGAAACGACCGAGTTACTTTGGGCGGATCAAGTGTCGAGAACTTCTTCGAACTCCACGGCACTTACACCAAATTTGATAGCACGATTGCTGTGCTAAACAGCATTGAGCAATTGGAAATTGGTGGCAGTCAGGGCAATGATCTACTCCAATTCTTTGCGCCGACTACGACAGGCCCGGCTTCGATTACGTTCGATGGCAATGGTGGCAGCGATACTATTCAGTCAATGCTTGACGGAAACGCTGAGCCTACCCAGTGGAACATCGCTGGCCCCAATCGTGGCGACGTGGGCGGATGGCTGAATTTTCAGAGAGTCGAACGGCTGCTGGGTAGTTACTCCAACGATGAGTTTAATCTACTCAACAACGGTGCTTCTGCTGATATAATTGATGGACTGGGTAGTTACGATACACTAAGGACATTGCAGTCGCGAGGTAACGCAGCACTGGTGGTTAACGCCCTGGCACCTTTTGCTGGCACTCTGGATGGAATGACTTTGTTCAATCTGAGTCGAATTGACCTCGGGAATTCTAATGCAACGGTCATAGGTCCAGATTTGAATGCCGAAAGTCAAGTCTATTGGAGTATTGGCAGCGAACCCGGCTATGTACAGATTGCCGGGGGCCAAGCCATAGATTTGTTCGGCTTCACGAACCTAATTGGTCGTGGCAGCAATGATCAATTCGTTGTCTGGGATCAATCGACAAATCGAACAATTGATGGCGGTGGCGGTAGCGGATTTGATTTATTGATTCTGGCTCAATCAAATACAACTCAAGTTAATCTCAGAAGCATGTCGGCGACTGGAGTAAGCGGCTTTAGCCGCATTGAATCAATTCAGGGTACCGGAACTGAATCAACCATCTTTGGTCCAAACCGTGACGTGCAATGGACCTACGACAACTATGTTTCAACAGCCAGTTGGAATGGAACCGCTCCTATTCAGTTTATTAACTTTGGAAGCATTCAGGCTGGTAACAGGCAGGATAAATTCTGGTTATCGACTTTTGTCACTCCAGACTTTGGCCTCTATCCGTCGATTCATGGCGGCGGTGGTTCGGATACTATCGAAACATACCATAACCCCATTAGCTTGTTTGACACTGCGGGCTTTGAATTAACAGGACCTGCGACAGGATCAGTCATGAGTGTACCTTTCGATTCGATTGAGAATCTAGTCGGTGGAGCAATTTCGGATAGCTTTACTATATACAACCTGTCTCCAGTCGACCAATGGTTTCAATCGATCCGAGTCACAGATACGGACACATACTCAAACATTCGCTTTGTGGGTCAACAAGGCGTAACCGTGAACTTCCAAAATAGATCTGCGACCGGCGTCGGCTTTTTCGATGGATTAGACTTCCTTTGGGGCACCGATGCTTTTGATACTGTCATAGGTTCCAACCAAGATTCCGAGTGGTACATTCAGCCCGATCCTGGAATCATCGGAAACGGTATATCGGACTCTGTCGTAGGTTTTGAGAGTTTTCAGGGAGGATTGGGGAATGACTACATACGCGTTATGGCTTCTGTGTCGCCCAACCCGACTTTTAAGTTTGTCAGCGGTGGTGGTGGCTCTGACACCTTATCTTTCGTGTATTTTGAGTCTGGCGTTAACGTTAGTTTGGCAACAGGTTTTTCATCCGTCTTTGCCAACGGAATCAGTCAGTTCGAAAACCTGATTGGATCCAACTTCGATGATTTTATTGAAGGCAACAACTCCGATAACATCTTGGCGGGCTTAGACGGCAACGATCAGATTTTTGGTCTAAATGGAAATGACGTACTGGTTGGTGGCGCCGGAAACGATCAGCTCTTTGGCGGACTAGGTCGTGATTTTCTGATCGGCGGATCTGGTGGTGATTGGTTGTATGGAGGAAGCGGGGATGATATTCTCATCACTGGAGTGAGCAACGCTCTTGAGACCGAGGGTGAGTTTTCAATGGACTTTACTGCGCTCAAATCCATCATGGCGGAATGGACGAGTAATCGCAGCTATTCACAACGCATTAATCGTCTGAGAGCTGGCGTCGGTCAAGGCAATTCAGTTGCGTTGAATAGCACCAGCATTCAATCGGATGGCGAGATAGACCGAGCCTTCGGCGAAGGTGGCGATGATTGGTTCTGGTTAGGAATGGAAGACATTGCCCCAGATCGATTGAACAGTGAGCGACTTAACTAGTCTCGATCAAAACGCATCGATTTACTAGTGGTTTAGTCAGCGTACTGCGTCATGTTCCAGTGGCTCGAGCGATCGCGACGACGGTGATCTGCGCGGGTTTGGCAGGACGCAGTTGCTTGGCTAGCTCATCCACCGTAGCCCCGCTAGTGACTACGTCGTCGACGATGAAAATATGTCGACCGGCTACCGAAGCTTTCTTGCTCATTTGAAAGGCTCCACGGACGTTCTGTTTTCGCTCGGTTAGTGAGAGCATCCCTTGTTTGGCCGTTCGACGTACTCGTCGCACTAATCTTGGTGAGACTGGCCAGCCGGTGTGATAGCCGAGTAGTTCTGCTAATGAATGAGCCCAAGCAGCCGTACTCGCGAATGTTCTGGTCCAATGGTACGGCACTGGAATAATCAGAGGTAACATCGTAGCTTCGTTGGGGAATCGCTTGAGTAGTTGATTCGCTAACTGCTCTGCCAACGCATAACGCAAATGTTCGCAACGTATCTTCTTGCAAAGAATGACGGCCTCTCGAAGTCTTCCCCGATAATGACCCAAGGCGACGATATTGGAAAAATGCCAGTGATGATCTCTGCAGCGAGAGCAATCATGGTTCGGCAGCACGCTCGGCAAAGGGCGAAATGCGCATCGCTGGCAGCAATAGGTTTGGGGTGCAAGCGATTGTAGGCAGGCTTCGCACAGCCGCCCACTATCGGATTTCATCGGAGTTTGGCAGAAGGAGCACTCGGGCGGAACTGCCAACTCTGCTAGAGCGCTATGCCCGATCCAGCCCAAAGCAGTTTTACCATATATTAACCATCGGCTGCCGCCTCGAGCGGATGATGAACTCATGGAGTCGCCCGTTCAAACAAATCGATAGATCCAAAAGCCTCAAAGACAACTCATTGTAACAATCGTTGCGGAGTAGTGAACGAGGTTCGTAGTGGACGAGGTTACGAGTCTCGTTTTCGATCATTCACTTAGTGTAGTGGACGAGGTCACGAGTCCCAGTCTGTTATCTGTTGCCAAATCCAATGCTGCGCATGAACTAGGCGCTAGGCTTGTTTGTCGGCACTGTCCCGAGGACAATATGCGAAGTTTCATTCTCTCATTGGAGCCAACTGCCGTGAAGTCGTTAAACCAACCGCCGTACTTGCCTTTGCATTTAAGAACCTTAGTATTCGTCGCTTGCATAGCTCTTTCTCCATCAGGTTTACTTGCCCAGGAAGAGAAAAAGCCTGAGCCCAAATTAGAGGCCTCTAATGAACTCGCCGAGATCAAAACAGAAGCTGGCAGATTGGTTGTGAGAGTAACCGACGGTCTCAACAATCCGACCAGTGTCGTGGTTCAGCCAGAAACCGGCCTGATATTCGTAGCGGATTCAGGAAATGGGCAAGTTGTTCGAGTGCTGGATGGCAAAGTCGACCCGGTCATCACCGACTTTCCAAAAGAGGCTTTAGGAACAACTCCGCCCGTAAACATCGGTCCGCTGCCCAGTATCTTTAACAAAGATAACCTGTTGGTTGGAACAGGCGACAGCCTGCGGGCGAAGACGGCATTCGGCATTATGTGCTTACGCCAACGGTTATGAAGGCAGACGCTACCAAGAACTCGCTTACATTAATCGCAGATCCAATTGTGACGGAACCTGCCGAAGGAAACTTTTTTGGATTAGCCGTCTCACCAACTGCGATTTACACCTCTAGCCAGGGATCAGCAGCAAAAGGCTGGATCAGCACGGCGAATCGATCTCAAAGTGATTCACTTACCAACCTTAGTCGGCATTTAGCTGCAACAGAAGCCGTTGGTGTTTCAACTCCTGCCTCGGTCACGCTTACTCCGCATGGGTATTTGATCGTCTCGAACATTGGCGAGTTGGGGGAGAAGCGAGATAGTGTAGCTGCGTTTTATGAGCCGATCAGCAAGAAGATGTTGATGAAGCTGGAGTTGGGTTTATGCGATGTCTGTGCTATCGCTTACAGTCCTCGTCGGCAGATGTATGCCCTAGATATGGCTTGGGGGCAGCCGAATGGCGGCCTGTATCGAGTGATCGAAGACAAGTCTGTTCCCAGTGGTTTGCGAACCAAGCTTATCGTCAAGCTGCCTAATCCGACTTCGATGTGCTTTGATAGCGATGGAGCCCTAAATGTGACTTTGAGGGGGGCTGTGGATGACAAGGGTAACTCAAAGGGGGCGTTAGTTAGAATTCCCTCAGAAGAGAATCTGTAGGCGGCTTGCCAGAGAGCCTTCCGCGTGCTGTTGCTGGGGGACCTGCGCTGTTTTTCTGCTTGAAAACGCCATAAACCGAACTCGTAAGCACTGTGAGCAAAACGAGTTTTCGTTTAGGATTTTGCCTCAATTCAGGGGGCGGTAACGTCAGTCTTCCCATAGACCAGACGCTCCCCAATTAGGCAAGCATAGGAAATTGGATCAGTGGAAAATAACGAAGAATTAGACTTCCCAGAAAACGTTCAATTGGGAGTTGAAATTGCTGACGCAGCGGATGCTAACGATGCCACGAGAGCTGAAGATTTGATTCGTCAAAATGAGTTCATTGTACTGCAAGAAATTGATGTAGAGACCGGAGAAGTTTTGGTCGACGAAGATGATCGTTTCAGCGTTGTGCTAGCGGAAGTGGAAGAGGACATGGCTGTGGTTTGCTTTACCAGCATGTCCGCCGCAGATAGCTTTATGAACGAAGTTTGTGATGAGTTGACCGGTGGTGTTAGATTGCCGGTAGTAGTGCTCGACGGCGACGAGTTGCTAGATGGACTGCCAGATGGGATAGGTCTGCTATTCAATCCGACTACCGAGGAAGAATGCTACTTCTCGCCTTCGTGCTTCGAGTTTCAGGAAAACGCTAGCGAAGAAGATTCCGCTACTGAGGAATAGTGCAGGATTATGCCAGCGCAGCCAAACTTGGATCGCTTCACCCAACTTGCTACGCAATTCGACGTGATACCAGTTTATCGTCGATTGCTTAGCGATACGCTGACGCCAGTATCAGCCTTTCGTTTATTGGATGATGGCAGATCGGCTGCGCTATTTGAAAGCGTTATTGGCGGAGAGAAAGTTGGCCGGTACAGCTTCATTGCAGTGGGCGCGCAATCGCGGCTGACTGCTACTCGGAATCAGTTAACCGTCACACGTACCGTCAATGGTCAGCCTGCTGATGAAACCAGCCAAGTTGCTGACCCGTTGGAATCGTTGTGGGAGTTTGTGTCGGAAAAGAAAGTCGCCAAGCTATCCGAGTTGCCACCGTTCTCGGGTGGGGCATTTGGATTTGCCAGTTACGACGTGGTGCGCTACGTCGAGGATTTGCCAAATGCACCTAAGGATGATCGAGGTTTGCCCGACATCGATTTTTCAATCTTTGATGACCCGATCATCTTCGACAACGTCAACAAGTCTCTGTTTGTTGCTGCGCTCCTCACGCGCCTTCACCGAAACCGTACGTCAATTGCTGACGCATTAACAAGCTGGCTGCAATCGAGTTGACGCATTAACAATCAAACTACAGCAACCGTTTCGAATTTGTACTGAAAGATTATGAGTCGGAAAGCAAGACAAGCTTGAATCCGAAGAGTAACTCACGCAAGCGAGTTTGAAGGCGGTCAAAAAGTGCGTGGAGTATATTCGAGCTGGCGATATCTTTCAGGTGGTCATCGGCCAGCGAATGAGCCTGCCCAACTTGTGCGACCCGTTTGAAGTTTATCGAACGCTTCGAGTCGTCAATCCAAGTCCTCGTTTAAAGAACTCGCAGTCACTTTGTCGGATCATCGCCTGAGATCATGTGCAGAGTGATCGATGATGTTGTTGTGCGGTTAGGCCTCTAGCAGGTACACGTCCCCGCGGCAAGAGCGAAAAGGAAGATCGCGAATTGGCTGAAGAGCTGTTGGCAGATCCGAAGGAGCGAGCAGAACACGATGCTGGTCGATCTGGGACGTAACGATGTTGGTCGAGTCGTGCACAGTATGGCAAGGCACGATTGAGCTTTCCGATGTGATGGTTGTCGAACGTTACAGCCATGTGATGCACATTAAGCCCGAGCGACATGGGCGATCAGGCCCGGATTGAACGCCATGGACGCAATGAAGGCCTGTTTGCCAGCAGGTACTGTGTCAGGAGCCCCAAAGGTTCGAGCAATGGAAATCATCGACGAGATCGAACCTCATCGGCGTGGACCCTACGCAGGTGCTGTGGGCTACATCGATTACGCCGGCAATATGGATACCTGCATCGCTTTGCGAACCATCGTCTTCTGCAACGACAAGATTCACGTTCAAGCTGGTGCTGGAATTGTGGCCGATAGCGCAAGCGCTTCTGAGTACCAGGAAACGCTCAATAAACAGGTGCCATGCTCAGGGCCATCGACGCTACCGTTGCCAGAACCAAAACTTAGCTGGATCCGTTCTGCTTTACTATGAACCGCAGGTGCTAGCCGCAGCCCAGAGCAGCCCAGAGCAGCCCAGAGCAGCCCAGAGCAGCCCAGAGCAGCCCAGAGCGGGGACAATTCCGAATGAATCTAGTATTGGTCGATGCGGGCGACAGAGGGGTTTGAGGGGCTTTGAGGGGCTTTTTGAGGGTCGCGTCGAGTTAGGTATGGTGCCAAACTTCGACAGACTGCTTAAGTTTGTGGACCGCGGAAGCAACCGCGTAGCCAACCAAGCGAGCTCAGGACTGACTGCGGCTTTCAGCGTTCCCAGCTGCCTGCGGTTCAGTTTCTAAGAACTGACTGCGGCTACGCCTGTTGATGTTGCAGTGTTTGGGATTTCGGGCCGTAGGCCCAGTAATTTACTCAGCCCAGCCCATCGGCTGGTGGACAGAGCAGAAACATATAAGGCTAATCGCCCCGACGGTTTGAACTCAAACCGTCGGGCCGTTGGCCCTTGTTCTTCTCGTATATTTACTTACCCAGCCCTAAATGGCTGGGCTCAGTAAACGGCCAGGCTCCGCCCCTAAAGCCAACCATGCAACATCAAAACTACGCCTGCGGTTCAGTTTCTGAGCCTGCGACTGACTGCGGCTAAAGGCCTGCGGTTCAAGTTTCTAAGAATCCAAAGCCTGGCGGAACAACCCGACTCGATCAGTTCCTATTCGTAGTTGATCATACTAGGAGCGACCAGAATTCTGGGGGTTGGCTACCTGTTTGTTGTTTTGCCACCACCGTTTGGGCGTATCATGACGACTACCCGCTCTGGCAATTCGTTTTGATTCTTCCATCTGCTTTACTCGCACAGTCCTCTGGAGGGGATAGGCGTCGCGGGATCGAGGTGACCGGGGCGGAGATCGTGGTAGCTTCGATCGTGGTAGCTTCGATCGTGGTAGCTTCGACCGCGGCAGTTTTGGCGGATCGGCGGCGATCGTGGTGGTTTCGGTAGCGGCGGCTTTGAGGGGGGAAGCTGGGGAGGCGGATTTAGTGGCGGCGGAATGACCGACATGATTCGTCGATTTGACCGCAACGGTAATAACATGATCGAGCCTGAAGAGGCTCAGGGGCCGCTTGGCGGCCTTTTTCCTGCAGCGAATCGCCCAAGGTAATTCACGAATCGACCTGACCAAGCCAATTGCAATCGATACTATCGTTGCTGAAATCGAGAAAGCCGCAGCGGTCGAACCGACTCATCTTCCCCTAGTACTTCATCGACTAGCAAAAGATGAAATCAAGCTTCTAGTGCCTGATTTTAGGACAACTGACAAGCCAACATCAGTGCCTGGTTTCGCATTGAACCTGAGAAGCCAGCAGTTCAAGTAACAGAGCGCGATAAAGCTGAGGCTGAAGAGCGGCTTCGTCGTTATGATCGAAATAATGATAAGTTGCTTAACGCTGAAGAGCTTGCTCAGAGTCGGTACACTCCCGAAGAAATCGCTCAGCTTGATCGAAACCATGATGGCAACCAACAGTTGATGAGCTTGCGGGTGCGGCGCCGAAGGTGCAATGAGACGCTTGTGTGAACAGTGTACGGAAGTCAAAGTAACCAAACTCAACAATCCAGCGGTTCAGGATGGGGCAGTGGTAGTTCTGGAGGTTGGGGCGGTGGTAGTTCAAACGGTTGGTCTCGCAGTGGAGATCGAGGATCAGAACGCGGCGGCGATAACAAGAGTGCTGCTAAGAAAGAAGAAGAGAAGCGATTCGGCGATGCTAAGAGCTACAAAATCAATTCAACTCCAAGTGTAAGTGGCTTACCGAGCTTTTTACATCGGCTGACCTAAATAGCGACGCTCAAGTAACGCTACAAGAATTCGCAGGATCGCTTACCGATTCGGCCATCAAAGAGTTCAATCAATGGGACCTTAATGGTGATGGAATCATCACTGTTCGCGAATGTCAAACTGCTGTCAAAAATGGTGTTCAAGTTGGTGGTAGTGGAAAATCATCTTCATCGTCTTCATCTGCTCGTAGCTCGAGTTCAAGCAACAGCTCATCAAAGGCTGCTGCTCCAGTTTCTGATGCCGATCTTGGAGGCGGCTAGAAAGAATATTGCGAAGTACGATCAAGACAAAGACGGAATGTTGTCAAAATCGGAGATCGAGAAGATGATTGTGAAGCCGACCAATGCCGATGTTGATAAGGACGGTAAGGTGTCAGACGAAGAATATGCCGCGTGGAAGAACAAGAAATAGCTTACGCCATTTGATGTTGTTTGGTTCAGGGGCGAAGCTCTGTCCGTTTACTTACGCAAGGTAGTCGATGTTGTAAAAAGTGAGCTGATGTTTCATGTTGCTCGATCCCGAGAGGGAATTGATAGGCCAAACAGGCCCAAGCGGTAAAGGGATTCTCTCGGGGATTCCTTTGTTTTGGGGATACCGTCATGGCAGACCAGCAAGTGAAGTGTCATAGGGACGTTTGCGTCGAATTTGAACTCAAACGCGACTCAGACGATTTGATAGCTAAGGCTTTTCGGCTTTTGAAGTCTCGAAATGATTCTATGAGCCACCAGTTCGCATCAATCAGGACGAACTACTTCTATCCAATCTCAGGAGGTTGAAATATGACACGAGCTGCATTCTACGCAAGAGTTAGTTCTCAGAAGCAATCGGATGAGAAGACGATTCAGTCACAATGCAAATCCCTACGTGAGCGTTCGGCAGAGGACGGATATGACATTCCAAAGAATCGAGAATTTTGCGACGACGGCTACTCTGGCAGCGAGTTATTGGGAGACCTGCTTTGAAGCCATGCGAGACCAAGTGCATGCGGGGCTAATCGACAAGATTTACATCCTTTCAGCCGAATGGATTCCGTTTCCAAGTCTGCTGTCACATCAAATGCTCTTGCTAGACGAGTTTCTTGAAGAAAGCCGCTGCAGGTGATCTTCCTGGACTGCAAGGAATACCTGATGGTCCAGAGGAACGCTGCTGACTCATAGCGTAAAGGTGTGGCTTGCTGAATACGAGCGAACTGGGCGATTTTGGAGCGTACGCGCGTGGCCGAAAATACTCAGCGGTTGAAGGCAAGGTAAGTGTTTTTGGGCGAGCACCCTATGGGTACATTTATGTTCCAAAGTCTCAAGGAGTAGACGCTCGATGGGAAATCGATCCGATCAAGAGCGACCATGTAATAGTTGATTTTCGAGCTGTATTGCAACCAACAAATTGTCCTTTGACGTATCGCACGTTACCTCCGAGATCGCGGAATCTGTTCAAGCCAAGGCAATACCAATTGGCACAAAAACAGTATTCGTGAGGTGTTGGCTAATCCTGGCATACTTGGCGAAGCTATGCCTGAAAAACGCGAATTTCGGAGAGAAAATCAACAAAAAGACCATATAGTAGAGGCTCGCCTGAATTCTCACAACGCCAAGACTACGCTGTTCCAACATTGCCGTCAGAGCAAATCAAAATACTTGTCCCCGCGATCATTGATCGCATGTTTGAAACAGCAAGAATAATAAATGGACGAGAATCGTAAACGCTATCGACAAGACAAAGCAAAGGGCAAGTATTCGCTGTCTGGCCTTACGATGTGTGGCCAATGCGGTGCCGCTTACTGCTCTCGCATGTGCCGCGCGGCATTAACAAATATCACTACTATCGCTGTATCCGAAGTGATGCGTCTCGAATAGCACTCGAGGACCGCTGGCGAAACAAGTCAGTCAGCGCAGAATTGGAGCAAATGGTATGGGACGAGATATGCAAGTTGCTGCAAGATCCCAGCGCGATTGAAGCAGGAATTGGTTCGTCAACATCACAAGGATGACATCGATGAAAAAACTTCATCTGGCACAGCGAGAAGCAATCAACGTCGAGAAGCAAATCGATCGCCTGATCGATCTCTACACTGGAAGATAAGATCACGAAAGTTGAACTCGACAGACGGTTGCCTGAGCGGGCGGCAGGTGAAAACAGTCACTAGAAATCAAAAAGTATGAGCAGGATCAATTGACAGATGACACACTCCAAGATGCACAGACGCGACTAGAGGAACTTGCTCAAACGGTTCATTCTCAGCCTTCGACAGCAGACTGGTATCTGAAGCGAGAACTCTGCCTGCTGGTTGGCCAAACGCATTGAAATTCACCCCCAAGAAATCAAAATCGTCCTAAAAGGCACCCCACCTTTAGACTACGGCCCCGACGAAAATCGGGGGCTTTTACATCAAAGACCACCTTGCGTAGCCCAGCCGTGTAGGGCCGTGTAGGGCTGCGTAAGTAATTCCCGAGAAGAACACTGGGCCAACGGCCCGAAATCCCAGAAACCGTGCAACATCAAGACTTACGCCCTCACCATCACTTACTCGCGTTTGCTGAGATAAGTCCAACGACGAAGCTTCAAAAAAACGAACAGATCGATTGAGGCACACTCAATCGCTTTGTTGTTCTATAAGTCTTCGCGTTAATTAGCGAGTGGCTGGCTTCAGCGGCTGAATTGCAGGGGTATTTGCAGACGCCTGTACAACGTTGCCCGTGCTAACCGAACCTTCAAGCAAGTTCTCGATCTGTACCGACTTGAGCAGTGCGTCCATTCGTTTGCCCATGGCAATGTTGAGCTTCTTAGCTCGGATCTCCCGATAGATCTCTTCTTTCACCGCTGCAAAGTCCTGCAGAATTGGCTTGGTTACGCCCTGCTTGTACAGAATGTAGAACTGATCCTTCCATGCAATCACGCCGGAAATTTCGCCATCTTTGAGCATGAAAGCCTCCTTTTCAATGGTCGGCATGCCTCCATGTTTACGAATCGGCGGTATCTTTCCAAAGTTGGTTCGCGATACTGCCTCAACAGAGTACTTGGTGGCTAACTGCCCAAAGTTCTTTTCTGTAAGTGCCTGACGAGCTTGACGGAAGACGTTTTCAGCATCGCGCTGACTCGATAGGACGATCACCAAAACCTCAGCTCGTTCGCCAAAGTTAGCCTCATAACCTTTTTGTAAATCTTCTTCCGTAATTTGCACATCCTTTTCGGCCAGTTTCTTCAAAGCAGCAGTTGGCCATATCGAGTCTTGCATGTAAAGCTCGTAGCTGACCTTCTCTTCTTCCATGACAACTTTTAGCCAAGCCTCGATATCAGGAGTGCCATCTTTCTTGTAGTAGCCCATGCCATCGGCCACCGATGTAAGTTCAGCAGAGATATCTGCGTCGGTGATTGTTAGGTTGGATTTCTTTAGAGCTTCGGTAAGCAGCAAACGATTGATCTCACCACGCAACACAGACCGACCATGGCGTTCGATGCAGTCCTTCGCAAGTTGATCGCGAGAGACCGGCTGATTGTTGATAAAGCCTGCTATGCCGGGATACTTCTTTTCAAGCTCTGCATTGCCAACTACCGGCACAACTTTACTATTCTTCTGTAGGACAGCGAACAACTCATCGGCCGCCTTGCCAAGACGTTGATCTCTTAGTTGGTCAACAATTCGTTCCTTGATCGCAGGCAGAAACTCTGGATTTGGAGTAGACGCTGGGAAATGGCGAACACACTGTAGGAACAGGTGCATGTTTCCAATTTTGAAAACGGGGGAAATCTCGTTTTCTTTGAGTTGAAAAGCCATCTTTTCAAGAGCATCATCACCACTGTTTTGACGAATCGGTGGTAGAAGTCCTTCAACACTCGCACTTGCACCATCCTCAGAATGTTGTTTGGCCATTCGTCGGAAAAGCTCAGGTTGAGCTGTTACTTCTTTGTGGAGTTGATTGGCTTTCTCGGCCTGTGAAACCACAATCATTCGAACTTGTACTTTGGGACCGTATTCGCTCAGCAGAACTTGGTCGACTTCCTGCGCGGAGACGTTGATTTTGTCTGCCGCCAAAGCTCGTAGTGCTAACATAGGCCAGACGATTTCGCTGGCATACTGTTGAGGCTGAATGTCTCGCTCTTTTTCGATCGTCTCAAGGAACAGTTTGCTCGACAGGTTGACCTTCGAGGCGACGCGTTCAATCTCATTGTTGACGTCGGCCTGTGTAATTTTGATTCCTCGAGCTTCACACGCCTGCAGAATCAGTTGCTTATTCAACAGATTGTCTAGCACGGCGATGCCAAATCGCTGAATACAGGCATCCGCTACTTTGTCGCGAGTAATTGTTTGACCGTCTACGACAGCTAATACCATTGGATACTTGTCCAGTGGGCTAGCCGGCTTGGCCTCAGTTTGACCAGACTGATTTTTAGCAGGTTGAGCAGTCGCGGCCGGTTTGGTCTGTGTAATGTTCTTGAGCGGCGCTTGACCAAATGCTGCGACTGGTGAAGCGATGGAGAGAAGTAGCAAAGTTCTAAATAGTAGCCGCTTCGACATTTCGGGGTTCCTCCTGAACCATTCAAAAATCCTAAACCAACAATGATCAACCGATTCGGATTCAGATTCAAAAGCGGTTTAGTTGGATCTTAATAAAGTATAGTGCGATCTTAGCGTAGAATTCGCTGTCGTAGGCACTGGGAGGGAGATCGGCTTCGAATCTCATCAGTATCCTAAGTCCATGCGAGCAGACTCAGGAAAAAAACGAACACAGTTGGTAGCAGACTCGCAACTGCCTTTCTCCAACAATGGATAACCTTGAAGCCGATTTCCCTCCTAGTGTCCAAATTTGCAAATCTCATTTGCTAATTGGATGCACCAATTGAGTTCGTTATAGTCGATTCGAAATGGTTCGGGCAATACCGCTTTAAGCTATGCTAGCTCTGTCGGTTGGGGTTGGTACTCAATTGTGGTACAGTTAGAGCCATTCGATTCCTAAACTCCCAAGATTGAACGCTATTTTGCAGGCTTTCAACCATGTTTATCAACTCCGTCCCATCAGCCCATCAGCCATGTGCCAATAACATCAATCCCTGGATTTGTTTTCTAGGCAAGCAGTCCTTGGGTGTTTTGGCATTTGTATTTTTGATGCTGGGAGCGATGTGTCGCTGCTCGGGTTTTCAGTCTGAGCCAAATCGAACAGATGGAGGCGTTGAGTTCATTTCGCATGCACTGAATTTGGAAAGCGAATTTAGTGCCGCTGGAAAATTGGACGTCAACAACGATGGACAGCCCGATATCGTCTGTGGCGCGTATTGGTATGAAGCGCCCCATTGGAAGCGACATCGGTTTCGTGAGGTTGAGCAGATTCGCGGCCGCTTCGACGATTACTCCAATCTGGTCGTCGATGTTGATAGGGATGGAGCCCAGGATATCGTTAGCGTCAACTATCGCAGTAAGAGCCTGTATTGGGTTCGCAACCCAGGCGTTGGAAAGTCAAAGGAGACAAGCGACCCGGGCAGTCAAAAGTCGCAATCCAGCGAACTCTGGGAGACAATCGTTATCGACCATCCCGGTACTAGCGAGACGGGACAACTGGCGGACCTTGATGCTGATGGCAAATTAGACATTTTGCCCGCGGGTACAAACTTCGCGGCTTGGTACCGCTTCGTTATCGAAGATGGAAAGGTAACCTGGAAGAAGCACGATCTGCCGGAACAGCTTATCGGGCACGGAATTGGCGTTGGTGACTTGAACGGAGATGGCCGAACAGACGTAATCGGTAGCAAGGGTTGGGCGCAGGCTCCACTTAATCCAAGAGAAGATCGTTGGGTATGGCATGATGAGTTTTCATTGGCTCGCGATTGCAGCATTCCGATTCTTTGCTGGGATGTAGATAGCGATGGTGACCTGGATCTTGTCTGGTCACGAGCACACGACGTGGGGCTTTACTGGACTGAGCAGATCGAAAGTCACGCTTCGACGGTCAGCGTCGACAAACTAATCGCTGATCATCAGGCCATTGGCATGATCGCAACAAGAAAATGGGTTACACACGCGATCGATACCAGTTGGTCCAATATTCATACACTAATGACTGCCGATCTGGATGGAGACGGGAAGCTTGAGTTGGTGGCGGGCAAACGCTATCTGGCTCATGATGGTAAAGATCCAGGTGAGTATGACCCGCTGAGTATTGCATGGTACAAGTTCGACAATTCATTTCGAATCTGGCAACGCAATGTTATTGGTTATGGTGGGCCTTGTGGGATCGATCTAGATTCCTTTTGTGCCGATATGGATCAGGACGGTGATATCGACATCGTCGCACCATCGCGAATCGGCTTGCACTGGCTTGAAAATCGACGATTGAACAAGGGTGATAAATCTCCTTCAGTTGATTCGCAGCAACCGGCCAGTGAATTAAGTAGCTCGTCCAACTTTTATTCTGCTAAGCCAGAAAGCAAACGCTACACATATCACACGGATCTAAGCTACTTTATCAATGGGCAGGGCAATCAACAGCCCATCAAAACTCCTTTCGATCATGCCGCTCGCCGACAGCATATCTTGCGGCAGATGCAGCAAGTGATGGGCGAATTGCCAAGTTCGAATCAACGTGTGCCTCTGGATATTCAGATTCAATCGATCGAAGATTTCGAGTCCTATTGGCGGCTACATCTGACCTATGCTTCCGATCGAAGCGAAGATCGAATTGATCGAGTTCCAGCGTTCTTGTTACTGCCAAAGAAACTCACCAAGCCAGCTCCAGCCATGTTATGTTTGCATCAAACCAATTTCGAGTTAGGCAAGGGCGAACCATGTGGCATGGGCAAGAATGTTAACCTTTTCATCGCCCATGAACTTGCTCAACAAGGTTTTGTTTGTATTGCCCCTGACTATCCCGGCTTCTCAGAATATGCCTACAGCTTTGAAGAGAACGCCAATCTGTACGCTAGTGGTACGATGAAAGGTATCTGGAATCACATTCGTGCCGTGGATGTGTTGGAGTCGCTACCTTGCGTGAATCGGGACGCGATCGGAGCTATTGGTCATTCACTCGGTGGCCATAACTCGTTGTTCGTTGCTGCTTTCGATTTGAGGATTCGAAATGTGATAACTAGTTGCGGATTTAACTCCTTCGAAGACTACTACAGCGGTAACCTCAAGGGCTGGACTAGTTCACGCTATATGCCTCGGATTGCATCACAATATGAGAGCTCTCCGAGTAAGATGCCTTTTGATTTTCCTGAGGTATTGGCTGCGATTGCACCTCGCGGCGTCTTCGTAAATGCGCCTCGAGGTGATTCGAATTTTGCGGTGGTTGGAGTAGAGAAATGCGAGGTGGCCGTGAAGCCGATATACCAAACAGTCTTCAATTTCTCTGATCGGTTGAAGTTTGTCTATCCAGATGCAGGCCACGATTTTCCGACGCCTGTTCGACAACAAGCATATGAATGGTTGAAGGAAAGGCAATCGAAGTAGTTTCGAGTTGTTCGAGACAACTTGTTTAACCGTGTTTAACTGTCGGCCGAAGGCGTACGCTATCTATTCCGACCTGTTTTTTTGTTCACATTGTGAAAAGCGATGATTGCGAATTACTGCAAACACATCTCGCTCCTATCTCGGAAGCAGCAACTGAGATATTCCCGGATCCAGCAAGGTGTTGGCGCGATAGTGAGCACCAGTAAAGTCATGATCGTCGCTGTGAGCGCCAGGTACAGCAATCGTACAAGCTCCGCTGTCGACTCGGCTTTGCAACCATGATGACTGTCTTCTAGAACCATCATGTGATCTGCGGGTACTCCCATCCGTGAAGCGGCTGCAAGAAAGATGTCCGGAAATGGCTTGCCATGCGTTACATCGCTGGCAGTAATGACGAAATCAAAACGCTCGAAGATACCCACTTGGCCGAGTACTCTCTCTGCGAAACTCGGAGTGCTACTGGTGGCAACGCATTTTGGTCGATTTTGAGATTCGAGTAGTTCCAATAGCTCAAGTACGCCTGGCAGCAAACGTAGTTGAGTTGGTAGGATTGATCCGAAAATCTGATAGGATTCTGCCGCCAATTGTTCAATCGAATCGGTCAGCTTTTCTCGTTCAATCATGACTGCGAAGGCCTTCGGGCCTGGCAGGCCGGTCATGGCATTTTTTAGTTCTCGAGTAAAGACTTTACCGCGACGTTGTAGCAAAGCCATGCCGACTTGAGTGTACAATTCTTCGGTGTTAACTAGCAGTCCATCCATGTCAAAGGCGACTGCTTGTAGTGGCTGCGCCCAAGGTTCCACTCGATTTGGCCAATGATTCATCGATTCATTCCATTTGTTAAACTAAAGTACTCCTTAACTATCCATCATTTAGCTTTCCTCGCAAGATAGCCCACCAGTGCAGCATTACGATCAAGACGGTTTAGTTCGGTGGGACACTCAGGCCCCAGAGCACTATATTCCGCTCCACACGACCGATTTGGTTGAGTTCTTAGTCCAGCATCCAGCCTTGGATAGCGAAGCAGTCACCAAGTTCCGCCAGGTAGCTATGCTTTTGCAAGCTATCGAGCACCATTTGTACCGTCAGCGTCACGAGCAATTGTTGTACTCCTATGCTCCGTTAGACCCAGACCTAGACCGTATGCTTGCCAGCGTGCCGACCACTGATCAGCGAGACCAGTTGATTGATGAATGTAGGCAAAGAACGGAATCTGTACTGTTGCGAGCTAACTACCGCAAATTAAGTTCCGAAGAGCTTGAGCAGACATTAGAAGTCGCCAGCCAGTGGGGCGTGCGAATGCGAATGAACTTCGAGCTACAAGAATGGATGGATGTTTACACTCGTGGCCTGGTTATCGGTACCCGTCGTCAGCGCAAATGGCGAAAGTTCTATCGCTTCATATCGTATGAAGTTCCTCTTTACCAACGGCTCGTAATCGTTTTTCGAGCTCGGCCGGATCATCCTCAAAAGTTTGATAATGGACGCATCTACCTTCGCATGTTCAAGAATGTCCCGCGACAAGATATCGATATGATGTTGCCTGGGGCTGGAGTTCACATGACATGGGTTGATCATTCCAAGATAGTACTGCCAAGCTTGTACGCCGCAGGGATGACGATGTGGCGAGTGCTGAAGTACTTTTTTATGTTGGCCTTGCTTGGCGCATTTAAGACCGTTGGAATCATCTTGATCGCAGTGGTTGCCGTCGGCTATGGCATCAAGAGCATGTTCACCTTTCGCTTACACACTCAGCGACGTTACCTGCTGAACATGACTCAGAATCTGTACTATCAGAGTTTGGGAAACAATAATGGAGTGCTGCTTCGAGTCCTCGAAGAGGGTGAGCAGCAGGAATCTTGCCAGGCCATACTGATCTATTTTGTAGCCATGATCAATGAGTTTCGTCCTCTGACACTTGAGCAATTGAATGAACAGAGTCGCGAGTTAGTTCAACAGGCCAGCGGAGTAAATTCTTTTTTTGAAACGGAAGAGACGATCAAGAACCTCGTTCACCTGGGAATTCTTCGATTCGATCGCGAAGGTTGGGTGGCTTTAACGGCTCGACAAGCTATCGAGCAGTTGGATCGGGTTTGGGACGGTGCCGTTGTCGGCACTCCCTAGCTTTTCGCGCATGAAAAGCCATCTATCGGCATCTTGAAGAAATGGCCACAATGTTGGCTCTCTTGAATGATTGGCAACCCAAGACAGGATTGAATGATGGATCAGCAGCCCTCAGAACCGACATCGAGTAATCAGAACCCAGCCAGCAGTGTGAGCGAAGACCACGACTCGTTGCCACCGCTATTTTCTGATCAGTCGTTTTGGGGACTGATGGTGACCCAGTTCTTAGGTGCTTTTAACGACAATTTGTACAAACAGCTCATGTTGCTGCTCGCCCTTCCCGCAGCAGTGTCGGTCGGTGCGAAGTTGATGGAGAGCCCAAAGGCAATGCCTCAACAGGTGGCAGCCGTAGCAGCCGATTCAGGGACTAAAACTGATTCAGCTACCGCTGATACAAATAATCCGGAAGCTGGAGAGCTTAAAGAAGGCACGAAGGACGAAGTTGACCCAGCCAAACAAGCGGGAGACATGCAAGCAACCGAAGGCTCAACGGCTACGCTGGATGATGAAAAGAAGAAGGCAGCCGAGGATGATGTGCAAGGCTGGGCAACTCTTGTTTTTGCTCTTCCCTTCGTGCTCTTCGGAGGATTCGCGGGTTACCTAGCCGACCGCTTTAAGAAAACTCCGATCATCGTAATTGCAAAATATGCCGAGATCGGCATTATGGGCTTGGGTGTGTCAGCATTCATGTACTACAACACGTTCGGTGAGTTTGGAACCTGGTTTGTGTTGTTTCTGATGGGAACGCACAGCGCGTTCTTCGGACCGGGCAAGTACGGTTTGTTACCGGAGCTTTTTCGCTACAAGGACCTCGCTCGAGCAAATGGCTTGATGTTGATGAGTACTTTTCTCGCGATCATTCTTGGCATGGTTACAGCGGGAATTCTTAAAGATCGTCTAGATCCGTCGCAGCTCTGGATCGGGTCGATGGTTTGCATGGGCATTGCGGCAGTTGGCACAATAACCGCTCACCTAATTCGGCATACTCCCCCAGCTAATCCAAACGTAAAGCTAACACCAGATAGTTGGGGGTTGAGTAAGGAGATGATTCAACTTTTTAAGGTGGACAAGCCTTTGTTGATGGCCATCTTCGTTTCGAGCATTTTCTGGTTGATTTCGGGCATGGCTGCCTTGGTAGTGAACAAGCTTGGCACTCAACAGTTGGGTGAAAACGCCGAAATGACCAGTTACCTAGCAGCTAGTATCGCACTTGGAATTATGGGGGGAGCACTAGCGGCCAGTGCGATCTGCAAAACTTCGCTTGGAAAGTTTGCCGTCAACATTGGCTTGGGAGGTATTCTTTTAGCCTTGATTCTCTTAGGGATGTGGAATGGTGAGCAGCAGATCTTGGGTTACTATGGCAGCGTGGTAGCGTTGATGATCCTGGGAGTCTGTGCCGCGATCTTTTCAATTCCCGTTCAAGTGTTTTTGCAGGCTCGTCCACCAAAAGCTCTCAAAGGACGCTTGATTGCGACCATGAATCAAGCTAACTTTGTCGGGATTCTACTCGCTGGTCCGCTCTATCAGTTGTGTGTAAAAGCCGCTGCATCTTTGGGCTGGCCAACATCTAGCATGTTCTGGATGATGGGGCTGATAGTGTTACCGCTGGCCTTCTTTTATCGATTGGACTCTCGAGTCTCAGAGGTTGATAAACTGTCAAATCCAGCCTAAGTTGATTCGCTCACGTTGAGCTCAACATTGTCTAAAGCAATTTAATAACTCGACCAGCTAGGAAAAAAATTTTGGTTCGTGTATTGGTTTTTGGTGCTCATCCGGATGACGCAGAGATTTTCGCTGGGGGCCTGTTGGTTCGACACTGTCAACTTGGGAATACGGTTAAGATTGTTTCGGTAACTGATGGTCGTTCAGGTCATCATCAGGTTCAGCCAAGTGAATTGGCTAAGATTCGACGAAGCGAGGCTAAACAAGCCGGCGAGCGAATTGGTGCGGAGTATGTTACTTGGGATTTCCCAGACGGCTCGCTAACACCTTCGATTGAAGTTCGCGAGGCGATCATCGCAGAGATTCGTCGATTCAAACCTGATCTTTTGCTCACTCACCGCCCTTATGACTACCATCCCGATCATCGCGCTGTGGGTACGGCCGTTCTAGATGCAAGCTACTTAGTTACCGTACCGCATATTTGTGCTTCTGAACCAGCACTTCGACGAGATCCAGTAGTGGCATATATGCCCGATCTGTTCACTCGGCCATGCAGATTGCGAGTAGATATTGTTCTGGATGTTCGCGAGCAATTTGATTCAATTATTCAGATGGCCGCCTGCCATCGTTCTCAGTTCTTTGAATGGCTAGCCTATCATGACAATCTGAGCGTTCCAGAGTCAGAAACAGATCGGCTTCAATGGCTAGGCGATTGGCTGGCTGGATGGCATCAGAATCGGGCTCGTCATTTTTCGGCCGAGTTGGTTGCACATCATTTGCCGCTAGACCAAGATCTGCGCGTAGAAGTTTTTGAAGTCAGTGAATACGCTGGGCAAGCAACATCCGAGATGCTGCAGAGTCTGTTTCCAGGCATGCTTTAAAGCGTCGCCTGTCGCTCAGCGGCAGGTCTTTCCCTCGACATTCTTGAGGACTTCGCGGTCAAAACCACAACTAGATCACGCACGCTTCATCGATAACTGCCTCTAAACGATCAAAGCGGCCATCGATGGCCTCTAGAGTTGCCTCGCATGGTTCAAGGATCTCTGCGAATTCAAAGTCAATCAAGGTGAATCTCCCCAGAGCGTGGTTGTAAAGGACATTGCGCTGAGCGGGATCATCGTGTCGCACTCCGTACTCTTGCAACTCTTCGAATACGCCACTCAATCGTTCTTCGGTAATCCTCTGTATTGGCTCGCCAGCGTACGAGGTCGTAATGCTTAGTTCTACCTCATCAAAAGCCAAAAGCGATGGCACGAAAGGGCAGCTCTGCGAGTTTAGAAACTGAAGGACACGAACTTCGTTTCTGAACCGCTGTACCTTGCTGGGTCCGTTAAAAAACTTGGTGAATGAACCTGAGTAGTTTCTAGCAACTTGAGCACGTTGTGTATTCTTGATGACCTGCATGGGTGCAACCTCCAATTGCAACCATATGTCGAAACGGTCCTGGAAGCAAAAAGAAATCAGTCCGACTGATAGTATTGACTGAGGGCTGCGAATCCAAGAATCGCGATAAACGTTACAGCCGGTAGCTCCGTAAACTTTGATATTGGAGAATGGCCGCAAAATCGCTAAGGCTAGCATAGGCTGAGCGGCACCCTGGGCTCCTGAGCCCCCGAAACTCGAAACCCACGCATCCGCCAAGTGCTTTGCCCTGGCAACGGGAAGGTGAATTTGCTATGCACCCTGTTAGTTGATTGAGTCCGTACTGCCGAATTACAGCCCGAAACATCCCGCTCCGGGGAAACATAATGCAGAGTATCATCACAATATTGCGTGCTGCGCATTGCCGTAGCACTCACCACTACTTTGCCATCGATGCACTTGAGGCTCTGCAGACCGCTCAATCAAAACGTCTGGCCAGTATTTTGTTGAAGTTCCACGATGACTACTTAGAAGGTGCGAAGGCTCCGGACAACGATTTCAAAGACTTCCAGAATCACGTGATTCACGTTCAGCAGAATAACTGGGGTGGAGCCGCGTTGGCTTGTCAAGAATGGTTAGGAAAGGCACGCGAATATCTGGACCATGGGAACTGGAAAAAAGCTGCTTATGCATGTGGCGTACTGAGTCACTATTTCACCGATCCAATCATGCCGTTGCATACAGCTCAAAGCAGTCGTGAAACTGTTGTGCATCGGCCATTAGAATGGAGCATTTGCCAATCTTACAATGAAATTTACAGTCGAGCGAAGTCGCAGGGCTTGACCTGTGATATCGTGCTCGCTGCAGACCTCCAGTGGATCGGAAAAGCTGTTGTAGCGGCTGCAGCGGTTGCCAATCGCCACTACGATCGATTGATCGATTTGTATGATCTTAAAGCTGGTGTCAAAAATCCTCGTGAGGGTCTAAACGACGAAGCAGTTGAAATACTCTCGGAGCTATTCGTTCTGGCTATTCAAGGACTTTCTGCCGTACTAACTCGTTTGGCTGATGAAACAGTAGCACAGTTGCCGCAGATGTCGTTGACGATGACATCGCTGCTGGCAACCGTTGATATGCCGTTGGCCTGGATTGTACGCAAGATCAGCGATTCGAAGGAGCGGCGAGCGGTCGAAGCGGTCTTGAGGGAGTACGAAAAGACTGGCAGCCTCAATCGCAATGTACCTGCGGAAATTGTCGTCGTTGAAAAGGCAATGAAGGAGCAGCCTGATCTACGCATGCAGTTTGGTGCAAATGTCTCAACCGACAAGTTGTTGGCCAGCGTAAGCATTGTCGCAGATGAATCCAGCCATGACTCAACCGAAGAGCGGGGATCATCAAGCGTCGCTATGAACTCGCGTAAGCTTGTTTCTGTGATGATTCCTCAAGAGCAGCCGGTAACTTCTGCCGCGGTCCCCCTGCCCCGACCAATACGACAAGCGAAACTACAAGTTCGCCTAGCTCAAAAGCTCCAGAAAAAGATGGGCACGAAGATACACACGATACCGGCCCAATCCAGTCAAAGGCCAACTTGGCGGCGAAATCAGATTCAAGCGAGCCACAGTTTGTAACTTTGGCACAGGCTCGCCTTCGCATTCACAAGCCTGAGCGAAGTTGAATTAACCGAAGTGCAAGCCAGCAGTAACCCTCACGACGAAAAGTCAAGCAACAAGCAACCTACAGCCGGGAAATCCAATCGCGAACCAGCCTTGCGAATTGCTCCAAGTACGATGATTCCACAAACTGACGAACCGACCGTAAATGTGCACTACGGCTCTCCGCTGGTGGAGGCTCCTTCGATCGGTCCCAAGACTGCCAAACGATTCGAGGCCATCGGAATTCGCACCATTCGGCAATTGGTCAGCACAGGATCGGATGAGATTGTGCAGGGACTTGCAACCCGCTGGATCACCGAAGACTTAGTTCGTGACTGGCAGGATCAAGCTCGCTTGGTGTGTGAAGTTCCCGCTCTAACCGGATATCGAGCTCAATTGCTAGTAGCGATCGGCTGCAGGACCTCTTGGCAATTGCGAACAGCTAACGCAAACAATCTGTTTCAGCAACTTTCACAGTTTTGCGAAACGGCGGAAGGTCAGCAAATACTTCGGTCAAATCGGACGCCGACCGTAGATGATGTTGTTCGCTGGATCGACTCGGCAAAGCAATTCGCTCGACGTGAAGTTGCCTAATGGACATTAAAAAAACAAGGCGTTGTTGCTATCGCCTGGCATGTCATCATAATCGTTTGGCTAGCCTCAGAGGCACGATGACCCCGAGCCTTAGAGGTTGTCGGTGAGAAGTCGTGAAAAATCTGCTTCGATGGCGTTGAAACTCTGATTTCGACTCCGCTCAGATCCGACAACTCGGCAGCAAAACTCTGGTGATAAGCGACGATTCCGAGTAGCAGTGCAATGAAACGCCAAGTTGCTTTGATTATCGAAACATCCAGCGTCTATGGCAGGAATGTTCTGTCAGGAATCGTTCGCCATATGAGAATGCACGACGAATGGTCTGTGTTTCTTGAACAACGCGACCTTTTCAAAAATCCACCAGCTTGGCTAAACAATTGGCAGGGCGACGGGATCATTTCGCGCGCTACTACGCCACAGTTGCTTGCAGCTATTTCAAAGACCGGCGTTCCATTCATAGATCTCACCGATCGTTACACCGAGTCAAATGTGCCAAGCGTTCGTTCCGATGATGCGGCCATTGGTGCGATGGGGGCCGAACATCTAATGGAACGTGGCTTCGAGCGATTTGGTTTTTGCGGATTCAAGAACGAAGAGTGGTCGCAACGAAGAGAAGCTGCCTTTAAAGCAACCATCCAGGCCAAGCTCTCGACGACGTGTGCGAGTTTCAACACACCTTGGCAAGAAGCTTCGACACGACCATGGCAAGTGGAGCAAAAGTTGATTGAGGCTTGGCTAATCTCACTAGCACCTCCATTTGCGATCATGGCCTGCAACGACATCCGTGGCCAACATGTAATTGATGCCTGTCTGAGGCTTGGTTTGGACGTGCCGGAGCAAGTTTCGGTCTTAGGAGTGGATAATGACGAATTGCTTTGTAGGCTTTGCTCGCCACCATTATCCAGCGTGGTTTCCAACGCTGAGGGTGTAGGGCTAAAGGCCGCCGAAATGCTTAGCGACTTGATGGCTGGAAAAAAGTTACGTTCACCATTTCAAGCAATTCCTCCAGTCGACGTTGCAATTCGCCAGTCCACCGATGCAATTGCGATTGAAGACCGAAGCATTGCCACGGCACTACGTTACATCCGTGAACACGCTTGTCGAGGCTTAACCGTGGAGGAAGTTGTGCAGCAAACAGCAGTTTCTCGTAGCTCGCTAGAACGTAAGTTGCGAAAGCTTCTTGGTAGGACGCCTCAAGAGGAGATTCGTCACGTACAAATCAATCGTGCTCGTGAGCTCCTAGCTACCACCGATCTGTCGGCAGAACGAATCGCTGAACTTTGTGGCTTCGAGCATCCAGAGTATCTACACGTGGTATTCAAGCGTGTCACTGGCCTAACACCCGGCCGATTCCGGAGACAAGCCAAGCCCTAAAGCTATTGCGAACAACCCTCTAGGAACGTCCGACTAATAGTAAGATTTCTGGTTGTTACCCGGAAATGCAATGGCTGTAGCCGTGCTGGAATGAATCAAACACCAACGTTGTTGAGAGGCTTTATGAATGCGCTGGGCAGTTTCTGCGGAAGACCTGATGGAAATGCCGTCGCAACGTTTTTCAACCGCACCAAGAGTCATATCATTGAATCGCTAGTGGGTTGGGGGGGGGCGATTTCGCAATTTGACTTTCGTTGAGAAAAAACCGTTTGATCGACCTTTTGAGTCCTATTGCGTAGGCGGTAGCAAACTCGCACTTGCTGATTCGCGCGGTTGGACCGTACATTGTGACGACTCTACGACTCTAGCTACAGGACTTCCGATTTCAGTAGCGAAGCTTGCAAGTTGTCTAGCGGTTCGAGCTACCTTTCCATTTGGTCAGAGCCAGTATCCGTGTGTAAGCTTTGAGTACCATGATTTTGAAAGGGAACAAAAATCCAGAACCGTGTGTGCCCTGCTCGATGGCAATAGATGGGCGTTTCATGAGGAAGGTAGTTCTCTCTGGTTTGAGAACACCGAAGCATACAAGAATCGAAAGGTTATGGATCGGTTTACAACTCCAATGCTAATGAGCTACCTGAATCAACTTGGGTGTTTGGATGGTGAATGGACATCCTGTGACATCTACTCTTTTACATCGGGTTCGATCCGGAAGCTGTAACCCGAGAAAATGCGAAACATAAGGCGTGCTCTACCTTGAGGAATAGATTGATGAAGGCCATGGCGATGAAGCATTGGCATTGCGGTCAAGTTGGCAAGCGCACCTACTCGCACCTGAGTTGCGGAGCCACTTAACTTTGGCGACTGATGTCTAAGTCGTCAAGAAAGAGAAATAGTACAGAAGAGCCGAAACTGTCTTGGAATCGCAGATCAGGTTAGTTCGAATCAGTTCGCGAGCCTCTTCAGGACTAACCAGCATGTTACGGATTTCTTCACCATGTTCGAGGTCTGGCTCGCCAAATTCAAGTTCTGTTGCGACAAACACGTACATATGTTCATAGAGAATGCCGGGTGACATCAGCAAATCCATCATCGGCTTGATCTCTGCGGCCCGATACCCGGTCTCTTCGATGAGTTCGCGTCGAGCAGTCTCAAGGGGTGGCTCGCCAGGTTCCAGAGTACCAGCGGGCAGTTCAATCATCTCACGATCAACTGCGACCCGGTAGTTTTGAATCAAGCAGATTCGCCCGTCAGACACCACAGGCACAATGACTACCGCACCTGGATGCTGAATAACCTCTTTGGTTGCTTGACCGCCATTTTCAAGATCGTAGGTCACGCGATCAACGCGAAACCTTGATGCAGTCAAAAGGGTTTCTCGCCGTTTGATTCGTGAACTCAATTCAATCTTCTTCCAGAGTGCTTACTTAGCCGGCCATTCGATGATCGGAAGTATCATTCAGGTCATCATCATCTTCCAAGCAGTCTTCTTGGCAGCCCGACAGACGAAACTGCATCAAGTACGCATCTTCGGTTGTGTCTTCGTAGAAGTCTCGAAGCACAGAGATCGCTCTGAAGCCCAGCTTCTTGAAAAACAGTTGAGCATCCAAGTTTGTTTCGCGAACTTCTAGAACAATTCTGTTGCGACGATCTGAGGACAGTTTGCCAGCCAGCTTATCCATCATTGCCGACCCGATGCCGCTTCGACGAAGATTTGGATTGACTGCAAAGTTCAGCAGGTGGAGACGGTTCTTGTGGAGCTCGTAAATCATGAAGCCAACAACTTCATCATTCATCTCTGCTACCATTCCAATGCAGTTGCGTTGGCGAAGGCAGCAGATGAACTCCTCTTCCTCCAAGGGAATTCGAAGCTTGCTTCTTCGATCGCCAGTACCATCGGCATATCTCGACGAATCATCCATCGAATATGCACGCACGTTTGATTGCTTTCGACAGTTGCCATCATTCGCTCCGCAAACTTTTTCCTAAAGTGTTGAACTCATCATGAGTTATTTTTCGTGGGGATGTCAAAGCCAAATATGCGGCTTCAAATCCGGCAATTCAACGCTGTAAACTGCCACGGTCGTTCATCGACTGCGTGAGAGGTTGGGATAGTAGCAGAACTGTCGGTACTCGCCAATACGAGATGGAGTACTGTCAAAAAGTTTGATTGAAGGCAGGATCTGGACCGAAGAATCGCCCAAAAAAATGGTGCAAAAACTCTAGAAAAACTATGCGAGTCAAGGTCGATTTGCACACTGCTGCTCAACAAACTTGCAAATAAAAAATGACAGATCGTGAAGTTCTTCACGCAATCGACACACGCGGTGAAATGGGGTCTGACTTGTAACCACTTACCTGTCAAAATTCGTTTTTCAGAGACCGGTCGCGTCAGCGGCTAAGGCTAACAACAAGCTACTACATCTTAAGGGATTGCTTCTCAATCGCCTTCTCTTGGGCATGAAACGTCTGCGCTTCAAGAATCAAGCTTTGGGTGAGCACATCGGTCAGTGCCTGGACCACTGTAAATGCTTCGGCCGCCATCGACAGGCAAGCAGACTCCAGTAATAAATGGGCTGGTGGCGAGAAAGTAGACTGCGTCGGCGACGTCTTCTGGCGAGGCGGCTCGCTGGAGTAAACTCTGCCGCTCAATTTGCTGCTCAAGTTCTGAAGAAATTTCAGGATCAAGCATGACTGGTCCAGGAAGTACTGCGTTGACTCTAATTTTGGGATTGCGAGTCGCCAGTTCGACGGCCAACGACCTGGTCAACGTTTCAACAGTTCCTTTCGCAAGGAAGTAGGCCGAGAAATCAGTGTAGGGACGAATGCAGGCCCAGTCTCCGATTTGAACGATCGATCCACCTGAAAGCTGGCGAGTCATCGCTAAGCCAAAGTGTTGAGATGTCAAAAACAGCCCGACCGCGTTCACCTCAAAGTTACGTTTGAGATCGTCCATCGTCGTCTGTTCAAGCGGTTTAGGGTCCCAAATGGCCGCAGAGTTGACAAGCAGATCGATTCGCTGCCAGCGCGAGTGAATTTGATCGAGCCAGCGAATTGCGCTGGTCGGATCTTCGACGCTTCCCACACACAGGATGGCTTCGTGACCTTGTTCGTTAAGTGCTTGTACGTAGTTTTTCGATGCGTCTTCGCCGCGATGACTGTGGATCGCAACACAAAAGCCCGCATCGATGCAGCGCTGAGCTATTCTGCGGCCGACACGATCTGCTGCACTGCCTGTAACAAATGCCACCGGTCGAGGAGTTTGAAAAAGATTCTGAAAAAGTTGTTTTGACATTACCGACTGTCTATTGGTGTACACTCATTCGCGTTCTTTACGATGTTCACATTGTAGCCAATCGTCCAGTCATCGAGTTGCGACTAAACCTAGAGCGGTTGTCTCCAACTGCTCGATATGTCACTTCCCTTTCTTGATTTGCTGCGCAGTTAGGGCTGGGTGTTCCGAACTTTGACCTTCGCATTGCGGCATCACTCCGGAGATTTCAGGCGAGCGCTCCGCGAAGGCGATATCACGATTTGGAATACTATTAGTGATTGGTGTGATTCGTCCGATTATTGGTCAACTAAAACACCGAGTTGCACGTGTACACGAAGTCCATGTTCTGGTGTAGGTAAAATCGAGTTGAGCGAACCTTTGTTGGCAGAAGAGTGTCAAACCTGCTGTCAGCGGCCAAATTCCTACATTTCTGCTCCAAAATCCTGCGCAGACCAATATTAGCGATCCGTGTACAATCTCGCTTTCGGCTAGTATCGCTTGGTTCAAATGGAGTTGAATGATGGAATTACTGTTGCAGGCTGTGGCTTCACTTTCAGGGTTGGTTGTTTTCGTTTGCTTTGTGATAGTGGTCATCAAGATGTTTCAAAACAACCGAGCAATTCTTGGAGTTGTTAGCATTCTGACTTGTTTCCTCGGGCAAATTATTGCCCTGGTTGTTGGCTGGAAAAACAAAGACGCATGGAGGCTGAATAAGGTGATGCCTGCCTTCATCTTGGCGTATGTGGTTTGGTTTGGAAGTTTTGGGGCGTTCGGTTACTACTTGTATTCGCGGCCTATGAACGATACCGCCGGACCGGGTTCCGAATTCGGAGACTTACCTGATTTGCTGGAAATTACTCCTGACACTACCGACCCAAAATCCGAAAAGTAAACCACTTGAGTCGCTGCGAAGTTTAGTCATCCGTGAACAAGAGTTAGAGTTGTGATAAGGAGCGTTGCCAAACAGTATCGTCGAGCCTTTTCGGGATTACCGATTCAGGTTTGGTATTTGGCAATAGTCGTCCTAGTGAATCGCGCCGGCTCGATGGTGCTACCGTTCCTAGCTCTGTATGTTACTGAAGGACTGAGTCTTGGTGAGTCGGCTGCCGGATGGATGTTGGCGATCTATGGCGTAGGTAGCTGCGCTGGAGCGTTCGTCGGTGGAATGGTTGCAGATCGACTGGGACCATTTCGCATTCAAGTTTTCTCGCTGATCCTAAGCGGATTTGGCTATTTTGCCATGACTCTGGCAACTGGCTTTTGGTCATTGGCGATTATCGTTGTCCTAACCAGCTTTAGTGCAGATGCTTTTCGACCAGCCAACGGAGCCTCAGTGACTTTACTCGCGCCTCCCGAACTGCATAAGCGAGCGTTTTCACTCAATCGTTTAGCGATCAACCTTGGATATACAGTTGGTCCAACTGTTGGCGGCATACTGGCCACGATCAGTTATGAGTTTCTGTTTTGGATCGACGGACTGACCAGTTGGTTCGCCGCGGCAACCTTCTTGATCTTCCTGGGTTTAAAGTCGCCCACGGTGACCGTTAGCAACTCTGAAGAGACCGAATCCTGCATCAACACTGTTGAAGAAATCGCTCCCTGGAAAAATACGCCGTTTCTAGTGTTTCTGTTTTTGACCTTCATTACGTTTTGTGTTTTCTTTCAGTTGATCTCAACCTTTCCGATTTTTCTGAAAGCCGAGTATCAATTGAGCAAGGTGGAAATTGGTTCACTTTTCGGAGTAAATACACTTGGCGTAGTTGCTTTCGAAATGGTGTTGATTCAGATGCTAGAGCGGAAGAACCTGATACGCTTGATTGCCTGGGGAAGTCTGTTCATGTGCCTTGGCTTTGGACTGCTGCCCTACGGAGTTGGCTATTGGTTTGCGATGGCCACAGTATCCGTGTGGACTCTTGGCGAGATGTTGGCCATGCCACAAATGTTGGCTTATGTCGCTCAGGCTTCAACCAGCCGCAATCGAAGCGCTTACATGGGCTATTACACAACATGCGTTGCTCTGTCTATGATGGTTGGCCCATTGATTGGAACTCACCTTTATGAATGGAATCATACACTGTGCTGGCATTTTGCCTCTGTAGTTGGAGTTCTAGCCTGCGTTGGATTTTACATGCTCGATCGTTCCATAGCAGTAAGTGCGGAGGAGACCGCCCTGGCAAGCGGATAATTCTTGGCCTTCAATGGTGACTAGGATTTGAACTGCTTTCGGGTTATCTTAGAGCGGATCAATTAATGATCCGCTGATCATTCGAGAGAGTTCGCATGCGACTTCACTGCTTGGGTACTACGGGTTACCATCCCAGCCCAACTAAACACACAGCCTGCTATTACCTACCCGATCTCAATTTAATACTAGATGCGGGTACAGGTTTGCATCGCTTGACCGAGCAGTTATTACGTGAACCAAAGCAGAGCTTAGACATAGTTCTCTCGCATGCACATTTAGATCATGTCGTAGGAATTACTTTTCTGCTCGACGTAATGGCTGTAACTGAACTGAAGCACGTGAGGATATTTGGCGAGCGAGAAAAGTTGGCAGCGGTCAAAGACCATCTATTTCATCCGCTGATTTTTCCAGTACCTCTGACGCTTGAGCTTGTGCCGCTGGAAAGTTCTAGGGGTGAAATTCGTCTACCGAAATGCTCGATAGACTACTTTCCCTTGGAGCATCCTGGCGGTTCCATCGGCATGTTGATTGAAGCCGAAGGAAAACAAGTTGCCTATGTGACCGACACAACGCCTCAAAGAGATGCCCGGACTTTGCAGCGATTGTCCAACGTCGACCTACTGATGCACGAGTGCTATTTTAGCGACAACTATCAAGAGCTTTCTCTTAAGACTGGTCACAGTTGGATAGGCGCTGTAACGGAAATCGTCGAGCAAACCAAACCCAAACGAACCCTGCTGATTCACGTTAATCCGCTTGCTGAGGTCTTGAATCAGGGTATCGTTCTCACCGAACATCACCGAAAACTCGCGATGCAATTTGCTGAAGACGAGATGATCATCGAGATTTAGTTTTGTGCCGGGAATGATGAGCGAACCACGATTCTTCAAGACTGCGGCAATATTTCGGCGCTGGTTAAAGCGTAATCACGAAAATGAGCTTGAGTTATTAGTCGGGTTTCACAAGGTTGGATCTGGCAAGCCTAGCATGACATGGCCCGAGTCAGTTGAGCAGGCATTGTGCTTTGGCTGGATTGACGGAATTAGACGTAGTTTGGACGAACACAGCTACACCATTCGATTCACGCCCAGAAAGCGAACTAGTACTTGGAGCAATGTCAACATCAAAAAGGCGCTCGAGCTTATCGATGCGGGCCTGATGATGGAGGCTGGATTGAGAGCTTTCGAAGCGAGACTTGAAAATAAGTCTGGCAACTACTCCTACGAGCAGCGTTCGGTAGAGTTAGTTGAGCCTTATGGGACTGCCTTACGAAAGAACAAAAAAGCGAACGCCTTCTTCGAAGCTCAAAGCAACACGTATCGCAAAGCTGTATCGTGGTGGATCCTCGCAGCTAAACAGGATGCAACTCGATTGCGGCGACTTGAGCTGCTGATTGAATGCTGTCTAGCTGGAAAACGAATTCCACAGTTTGTCAGCAATAAATCGTAGTGGGATTCGCCAGAATTCCTCGCCCTTCCACTCGCCCGTGTTCCTTCGCATATCCTACGAAAAATGCAGCCGTTACGGCGGCTGCATCTTTTCTTTCAAGCATGAAACATCAATTATTTAGCGGGTGCAATTAACTTTCCAGTTACTTGCCAACTGATACAACGATAGCACCATCGGGCAAAACCATGCCTGGTCGTATCGTACCGGTTGGTTGCCCTTTGTCGTCAACTGGTCCGCTGTAGACATTGGATTGCGGTTGAGACTGAACTACAACTGGCTGAGCCACAACTGTCGTTGTTGGAACGACCCTGGCATACGGAGTCGAATAGGAACTGTATCCATAGTTCGAGTAGCCGTAGTTCGAATAGACTGGAGTTGAGTAGTAGCGAGGGTAACTGTTGTAGCTAGAGTATCCATAGTACGGATACCCAAGCCCAAACCCGCTGTAACCAAAACCAATTCCGCCGTAGGTGTGATGATGGTGACTGCCTCCGTAGTAACCACCTACGTGCGAGCCAACATGATGCGAGCCTCCAACATGACCGCCACTCATATGACCCCCACCAACATGCCCGCCACCTGCGTGACCACCACCATGTCCGCCGTGTTGAAACGCTGAAGCGGAACTACTAAGAACGAACAATCCTACTGCCATCAACACTAAGCCTCGTCCAACGAGACGTCGCAATGTACCCTGGTACATGGCTAATACCTTTCCGAAACGCAACAGTGTGAGGATCCGACGGCAGAATCTTTCTTGGATCATGGCGACTCGGCCTCAAAAAGTTGCCCTTTGAAGTTCTTGCCACTTCGTCGGTTCCATTAGTGGAATCTTAACCCCGGCTTGAATTGCAGACAATTAAATTGCTGCTCTGTTTTGGCTGCAATTCGATTTAGCGTACGAAGATTCTTCGAAGGCAAGCTGGACAGTTGTTTTACCTAACTGGCAGTTTAGGAAGGAATAATCGACGGTAAGTAATATGCCTGGCAAAGTACAAGCAATCCAACGAGTACAGCTAGAGCGATACTATGGAAGAAAACGTAACGCAATAACTGGCCTTCCTTTCCATGTTCGCCGGTGGCGACACTGGCGACAACAATCGACTGAGCGTCAATCATCTTGCCCATAACTCCTCCTGAACTATTTGACGCTGCAGCTAGAATCGGGGAAATTCCAACGCGTTGAGCCGTAATCTGTTGAAGGTTTCCGAAAAGTACATTCGACGATGTATCGCTGCCTGTGAGCGCCACTCCCAGCCAACCGAGGATCGGAGAAAAGAATGGAAACAACCAGCCTGTGCTAGCCAGCGCCAGACCCATTGTTGCATCCATACCGCTGTACTTGGTGGTAAAACCTAAAGCCAACATCGTCATGATCGTCACCAGAGACAAACTGGTTTTGCGAATGGTCCGCAGAAAGATCCGAAGCAAGTTCATGAAACTCAGCCCAATCAATTTACCCGTAATCACACCTGCCAAAACAAGCGCAGTTCCCGTGGCAGCCAACCAATCGAGCTTAAACTTAGCCTCCTCGGGCTTTGGTTGGCTCACCACCGGTTGGTCTCGGACAACGTTATTGTGTAGTCCCTGAACTTCGAAGATCATCGACGTTTTCGCAAGCTGATTCTTGATGCTGGGCAAGCCCCAAACAAATACGCAAATCGATAGTACGATCCAAGGCAGAAGTGCTTTGGCAGATTCTGCGCTAGTGGGCTTTGATGATTGTTCAGCCGCAGTCGGATTCGCCAGAATTCCACTGGTAGTATCAGTCGCATCCGATTCTATGAATCCGATCGCTGGCTTCCAGAACTTCAGCAACACGACCATTGCCGTGATAGAAACGGCCGCTCCGGCGACATCGACCAGCCACGGCCCGTGATAGTTGCTCACCAAGAATTGAACTAAGCCGAAACTAAAACCCGCAGTTAGGCAAGCAGGCCAAACCTGCAACATTTTGCGGAAGCCAACCATCGCCCAGATCAGCCAAAACGGAACGATCAAGCTGAAAACTGGCAATTGCCTTCCTACCATTTGACTCAGTTGATCAAGCGGCAGACCGGTGACTTTCTCCAGCGTGATTAAGGGCGTTCCTAGTGCGCCGTAGGCTACTGGTGCAGTATTACCTATCAAGGCTAATCCAGCAGCTTGCATCGGCTTGAACCCAAGTCCAATCATCATGGCTGCTGAAATTGCCACGGGGGTTCCGAATCCTGCAGCGCCTTCGATGAAGGCACCGAAGCTGAATGCGATCAACAGGGCTTGAATGCGTTTATCTTCTGATAAGCCAGCAATCGTGCGTCGCAGTATTTCGAACTGTCCCGTTTCAACGCTAATCTCATAGATGAAGATGGCTGAAACGACGATCCAGCCAATAGGTAAAAGCCCAAATGCGGCTCCATAGCCAGCCGATGCGAGAGCCAATTTCGCGGGCATCCCGAAAACAAAGACTGCGGTGAACAGAGCAGCTAGAAGACCTAGGATGGCTGCCCAATGGGCACGCATGTGAAAGAATGCCAGTAACGCTAACAGCAAAACTATTGGCAGACTGGCCACCGTTGCGGATAACAGCAGGTTATCGAAAGGATTGTAATTCTGAGTCCAACTCAACGTTCTGCTCCACGACAATGACAACAACTTCAACTTCAAAATAATGCTGGATTGGTCAATCCGTGACGCATTGTAGCATTTGTCTAGATGCGAACCTATTGTCGCTTGAGCCAACTGCGACTCGCGCTAGTCAACTACGAATATGCGAATGGCACATTGCCACCACGACAATTGACGGACGCAGATGGTGTTCCACAATTTGGCTGGCTAGTGTCGATCCTGCCACAAATAGAACACGCCAACGTACTTGCAGCCTTAGATCTCTCCAAACGATGGGATGACCCTCACAATTTGGCGATCGGGCAAAGAAGAAACCATTTGGCTCGGGCCGTGAAGTTGGAATCCCAAGAAAAGTAATGAGAGATCTCGTGTTCTAACGCGGATGTAGTTAGACGCCTAACGATCCACCGTGGAAGCCGATGTGATTCTCGCCATTCGCAAACCCGAGCACGTCTTTATCCATTTCGCTACTCATGGACAAAACGAGTTGCATGCTCAAGAATGTTGTCGAGTGACGATACAGTTCCTTAGTCGAATAGTTAATCAGCATGAGCCAAGTTCTTTACGTTTGCGATGCATTTACCAATCAGCCTTTCTGCGGTAATCCTGCGGCAGTTTGCATTCTGGAAAAGCCTGCCGATGAAGCTTGGATGAAGTTAGTAGCACGCGAAATGAATCTGTCTGAAACTGCATTTGTTCATCCAATTGAAGATGGCTTTTCACTACGTTGGCTAACTCCGGCAGTTGAAGTCGACCTGTGTGGACATGCAACATTGGCTTCAGCATTCACGATGTGGGAAACAGCTAGGATTCCTCGCGATCAACCCGCTAGATTTTTTACTCGCAGCGGTTGGTTGACCTGCAGGCTCGAGGGCGATTGGGTTTCGATGGACTTTCCGGCCAAGGTTTGCCAGCCTTGTCAAATGCCTGAGGGCCTTGAGGAGGCCTTGGGTTGCAAGTGTTCGTTTTGTGGAATCAACGGCATGGACTACCTGGTTGAAGTCGCAGATGAGAAAACTCTAAGGTCCCTAAAGCCCAACTATTCCAGTTTGGCCAAGCTGGAGGTTCGAGGTGTCATAGTTACCAGCTCCAGCCAAACTGCTGGCTACGATTTTATTTCGCGATTTTTCGCACCCGGTGCCGGTGTCGATGAAGACCCTGTTACCGGCTCGGCCCATTGCGCTCTGGGTCCCTATTGGCAAAGTAAGACCGCCAAATTCGAAATGGTTGGCTATCAAGCGAGCCTCCGAGGTGGTGAAGTCGGAGTCAAAATAGTTGGTGATCGAGTTGAGCTTCGCGGACAAGCGGTGTTGATGAGTTGTATTGAGCTTTTCCGATAGTCGGCGACCAAACTTCGCCGACAAACGACTGGGCCGAAGGTCGCAACTATGCGGCAGTGTTTGCCCAGTCAGACACTTCAAGGACCTTGCAGGCCGGGAGCTGGCCAATTTCGGCTTTGCCCCTTTTCCAGCCGAGGGGAATCGACACAATTTCTTGCTGGTGACGAACTTGGATAGCTAGTTTATACTGTTGGCCAGATTTTCAACGCCTCCTACCGCAACAACTTTCCCCTAATTGGCCTTGGGGTGAAATTAATTCCCTCAAACCGTTATTCGAACATCAAGTTAACGGTGCAGTGAATACGGCACCTTAGGCCAACGCAACTCAGTTTAATCGCCTTAAGATTCTAGAATCTCAGAAATAATCACATGCAGAATTTCACTCGGATTGGAACGATTGGCCTGCTCGCACTAGTTGCCCTGCGCCTTGGTGTGGGTTGGCATTTTTTCAAAGAGGGTAGCGACAAGATCAAGAGCGGCACCTTTTCGTCAGAAGGGTTCCTCAAAGCCTCCAATGGTCGCATGGCCGGTTTCTACCACGGAATGGTCTGGGATTATGAAGGCAAGATTCGGCTGAATCAAGAATTAATGTCGGCAGAAATTGAGAAGTCAGCCGAGAGGGCCATAAAGCACTTTGGCTTTGCTGACACTCAATTGAAAGAGCTTGAAGCTCAGAAGAAGATGATACTTGGGAAGCTGAAGGATACTTTCGTTCAATACAGCGAGCCAATTTTGAAGTTGGAAAAAGGCGAAGAACGAGTCGCAAAGATGGAGAAATCTGCCACTTGGAAGGAAGTCGATAGTCTTCGTGGTCAGAAAGAGTCGATTGAGAAGGAGCGATTGTCTGGAGTCATGCCAGCACTAAAGGAGATCGATCAGATTTGGAAGCTGTGGCAAGACGAAATCAACTCGATTGCAACACCAGAGCAAGTTAAGGCCAGTCGACTCTACCGGCTGAAAAAACCGCAGGAAGGAATGATCTCTTCGGCCGTAGTCGATCGCGTTATTCCGATCTTCGACATCACTGTAGGCGTGCTCCTGATCATTGGGCTTTTCGTACCTTTGGCAGGTTGGGCTGGAGCGCTATTCTTGGTCTCGGTAGTGCTCTCTCAATTCCCTGGAGATCCTGGAACTCAACCAACCTATTTGTATGCCAACGAAGCTCTGGCTCTGATTGTTTTGGCAACAATTGGAGCTGGACGTTTTGGTGGTCTGGATTTCTTGATCTGGTCGTGGAGGCAAAACAAAGCTGCTGCCACTACACCTGCTCCTAAATAACTTTACCAATCATCTAATACAACAAACTTAGTACAATCGATAAACGGAGATAAACCATGTTAGATCTAACAGCCGAACAGAAGCAGATTGGCAAGGACAATTTCCACGAAGCAGTTGGCGTTACTCGACGCGATTTTATCAAGGGAGTTGCGGCTGCAGGCGTGACCAGCGGCGCTGGCTTGGGTGCAATGTACTTTGGCTACGAAAATCGGTTGGCTGATCCCGTTCGTGTAGGAGTTATCGGTACAGGAGACGAAGGCAACGTACTGATCGGCGGTTGTAGCCCAGCGTTTGTCAAGGTGACCGCTATCGCCGACATTCGTCCAAGTAGCATTCACCGCGCGTTCCACGGTGACTGGTCTAGCAAAGACGCTTTGAAGGCTCGTCCTGGTTTGATCAAGCAATATGGCTACAGCAACGAAGCTGAAGCGAAGCGGGAAGTAAAGGTTTACAACCAGGACAACGGCGGCATTCAGGCTTTGCTGGACGATAAGTCGATCGAAGCGGTTATTATTGCTCTGCCACTGTGGTTGCATGCGCCGACTGCTGTTCAAGCCATGCTACAAGGCAAGCACGTGTTGACCGAGAAGTTGATGGCCCACAACATCGCAGAATGCAAAGTGATGGGACGTTTATCGCAGGAGCTTGGGCTACACTGCGCAACCGGTCACCAAAGACACTACAGTGTACTGTATGACAATGCTGTACACCTTTTGCGATATGGCCTACTGGGTCAACTGCACAATATTCGCGCACAGTGGCATCGTGGCAACATGCCAGGCAAGGATAGCTGGCAGGTTGCTCTGCCAGCCGATAAGAAGTATTCAAAGGATTTGGACAGCTTCCGAGAAGCTCTAGCTGAAGCTCAAGGCGACGACATTAATGAACTGCAAAAGAAAATCGCTCAGTGGGAAGCTTTGATCGCAGATAAAGAGGTTGAAGCGGCCAAGTTCGGCTACGAAGAAAAATGTTGGATCAAGCTCGCAAGCGAACTGCGATGGAAGAACTGATTCGATGGCGATTGTGGCAACGAACTGGCGGCGGATTGATGGCTGAACTCGGTAGCCACCAACTCGATGCTGCATCGATTTTCTGTTCAGCCGCTACGTAAAGACGGCAAAAGGCTCACCCGATAACCGTGCATGCTGTGGGCGGGCGTCATATCTTCCCAGTTGATCGAGAGATCGAAGACCACGTTTATTGTACCTTTGAATTTCCAGGTCCAGACTACGACGCCGACTTTGATGTTGGGTACAACAAAGGCAAGGTTATTCCTGGTTACGAAACCGATCCGAATAAGAAGATCGTCATGACCTATTCTACGATTAACGGTAACGGATTTGGAGGGTACGGTGAAGTTGTCATGGGAACCAAGGGACCATTGGTTCTGGAGCGTGAGAAGGAGATCATGCTCTACAAGGATGCCGACGTTTCTGCCAAAGTCAGCGTGAAGAAAGCTGGTGCCACGGCAATCATCGACACTCAAGCTAGCGGCAATTACGCAGCCGCAGGTTTATCGAAGGCAGCCGCAGGTGATGATGTTAGCCGAGGATACACTGAGGAGATTGAGCACTGGGCATGGTGCATTCGCAATAAGGCTCCTGAGAACAAGCCTCGCTGCCATCCCGAAGTTGCGATGGGCGATGCGATCATCGCTTTGACAACGAACTTGGCTATGGCTAAGCAAGCTAAGGGCGAACCTGGCTATGTGAAGTTCCAGGAAAGCTGGTTCGATCTCAACTCGGACGAGACGCCCGATGGCAGTAAGATCACCGAGCAGACCGAGCGCTTGAAGAATTGGAAGATTCTCTAGATCGTAGCTACCTACTCCGTAGCTACCTTCGCCAGAAGGTGGTTGAACGAAGGTGGGCAAACATAGCTGATTAAACCGTGTTTAGCCGTTAGCCGAGGCGTACGCTACTGTCCTGGAGCTATTTAGCCAGGGATTATTGCCAACAAGTTGTCAGAGTGAAAGCGTACGCCTTTTCTAACACGGTCAACCCCTGGAATCTCACGAAGTTAATCGCTGGACTTTAACTTCCAAAAAACTAGGGATTGCCAACCCCCTACAGTATCGAAGATTGGTTCGTGCGAAGGTCGAGCCCTTCCGATTGTCTCAGGGGTGGTGCGGGATGCGAATTGCAGTAGTTGGATCTGGAGTTTCGGGTTGTTTGGTGGCTCGACTGCTTGCTAGTGAGCACGACGTTACTCTGTTCGAGAGTGCCAACTACGCTGGAGGGCACGCAAACACGGTACCGGTCGAAATGGATGGCAAAAAAGCCTGGGCAGATACGGGCTTCATGGTATTCAATGAGCGGACCTATCCCAACTTCTGTCGTGTGCTCGATCTATTGGGAGTGGAGTCGCAAGCGAGCGATATGAGCTTCAGCGTTCGTTGTGATCGCACGGGACTTGAATTTCAAGGAAGTTCATTGAACGGCGTGTTCGCTCAGCGAAGTAATCTGCTCAAGCCTAGCTTTTACAAGCTGCTCGCCGACATCTTGCGATTCAGCAAAGCAGGCACCGAGGAGGCTGTGCGTTATCACACGATAGCCCAGGAGAGTGATTCCGAATCTGTTGGGCAATTTTTGAACCGCCGCGGCTTAGGCAAGAGATTCATTGCCCAGTATCTGGTTCCGATGGCTGCCGCTATCTGGTCGAGCCAGCCAGAGGCGATTCTCGACTTCCCCGCGCGATTTATGATCGGCTTTTTTCACAACCATGGCTTGATGCAACTCAAAAATCGCCCAATTTGGCGAACGATTGTCGGTGGAAGCCGAATTTACTTGGATCGACTTTTATCTCCCATCAACCAGTACATTAGACTGAACTGCCCTGTTCAAAGGGTTTATCGAAATGAATTTGGAGTGCGATTGATTAGCTCTGAGGGCGAAGAGCAGTTTGATCAGGTGGTGTTTGCTTGCCATTCTGATCAGGCTCTAAAGATGCTGGCTGATCCGACCGACGAAGAGGTCTCAATTCTAAGTTGCCTTCCATATCAAGCTAATGAGGCAGTTTTGCATACCGACGTCAGTCGACTACCATGTCGCGAGCGAGCCTGGGCGAGTTGGAATTACCGCATTCCTCAATCAGAAAATGAAATCTCTGGGGCATCGGTAACCTACGATCTAAATCGGCTACAAAATCTTGGATTTGATAGACCGCTACTTCTAACGCTCAACGACACTGATGCAATCGATCCAAGCCAAATCCTGAAGAGTTTCATTTACCATCATCCTGCCTACGATCGACGATCGATTGATGCGCAGAAACAGCATCATAAAATTAGTTCAATTATCGCCCGAACACACTTTTGCGGAGCCTATTGGGGCTATGGATTCCATGAGGATGGAGTCATTAGCGCGTTGAAGGTAGCAAGTCATTTTGGATTCGAACTGGATTCATGCACAGTTGTATCTACGAAGGCACAGTCAGCCACTGTCGGTTTGAGCCTGTAGAGCATCGATTCAACTATCGATTGTTCATGCTCTTCCTGGACCTCTCTGAACTTCCAAGTTTGGTCGGAGGCGCGGAGAGTGTTCGCGCTGACGCAAGTACTTTTGAAAAGCCTTTGATCTCTGGACGTACGTTTTCGACGAGTTCGTTCTTGAGTACCGATCACCTCAAAGGAGTTGATGCGCTAGATTCTCAAGTTCGCGATATTGTTTTTAACGAAACTGGTGAACGACCGTCAGGACCGATTCGATTACTGACTCAGTTGAGGTATTTTGGCTATTACTTCAGCCCGCTGAACCTGTTCTATGTGTATTCGCCTGATGATGATTGCGTCGAATCGGTAGTGGCCGAGGTAAACAATACTCCCTGGGGCGAGAGGCATCTTTATCTATTATGGCAAGGCAATCGATTAGTCGTGCCTGCTAGCGACAACCGATTGAGCTTTGAACATCCTAAGCAGATGCATGTTTCGCCGTTCATGAACATGGATATGAACTATCGATGGCGATTGAGCGATCCTCGGGAAAGACTGTTCGTCTGCCTAGAAAACTACCGAAACTGCAGTCGACTTTTCGCAGCTTCAATGAACTTTAGTCGCCGCGAACTAAATGCGACAAACTTGCGATGGATGACGATACGCTATCCATTCATGACCTTCCAAATTATTGCTGCTATTCATTTTCAAGCACTCAAACTCTGGTTGAAGAAATGTCCTGTATACCTGCATCCGAACAAGAGGCACTCCACGGCAGTTCAAACCACTGCGACGGACTCCACGGCTCCATCGCCCAATGTAGTTCCATCCTTGGTGCCACAAGCGGCAATGGCTCCAACGTCAACGGCCCGGAGCTAGCAGCGTTAGAATTCTTCGGACGCTCGTCAGAGGCCACTCAACGTAGACAAGCTCAAGGTCTATTGCGGCAGTTGATATTCAATCGTCTGCTCAAGCTAGAGTACGGTTCGATAATAGTCAAAGAAGGAAAGCAAATCTGGCGGTTTGGTAACGCCCAGTGTCTCAATCCAGCGACGTTGATTGTTCGAAACCCTGGATTCTACCGACGAGTAATTTTAGGAGGCGGTTTGGGTGCTGCCGAATCGTATATTCAGGGCGAATGGGATTCACCTGATTTGTGCGATCTGTTGCAAGTGTTGGGACGAAATTCCAGCGTGCTGTCTTCTGTGAATGGAGCGGTGGCCAACTTGCTTAAGCCAATCCGAGTGGCTGTGAACTGGTTTCAGCGGAACACCAAGGCTGGCAGCCGTCGGAATATCAGCGCTCATTATGATTTGAGCAACGATTTCTTTTCCCTGATGCTGGACGCAAGTATGACCTACTCATCGGCTGTATTTGCTAAGCCTGAAATGACGCTGGCCGAAGCTCAGCATGAAAAGTATGATCGCATCTGCCGAAAACTTAACCTCAAGCCAAGCGATCACATTCTAGAGATCGGAACTGGTTGGGGAGGAATGGCAATACATGCTGCGGAGCACTACGGATGCCGAGTTACAACGACGACGATCTCTCAGCAGCAATATCAGTTAGCCAAAACTAGGATTCAAGATGCTGGCCTACAAGATCGAATCAATTTACTCCAACTAGACTATCGAGACCTAACAGGTAAATATGACAAGCTGATCTCCATTGAGATGATCGAAGCTGTTGGAGAAAAGTACTTGCCGGGCTATTTCGCTCAGTGCTCTCGACTGTTGAAGCCTGAGGGAGCCATGGCGCTACAGGCGATTACAATCCCCGATCATCGCTTCGATGCGTACCGTCATTCAGTAGATTTCATTCAGCGGTACATATTCCCGGGTGGTTTCCTGCCAAGTATAGGAGCTATTGGTCGCTCGCTGGCAGCACAAACCGACTTCCGATTTGTTCACTGCGAAGATTTCGGTTCGCACTATGCCGATACATTGGGGATTTGGCGCGAAAACTTCTGGAACGCAATCGATCAAGTTCGCGAACTGGGCTTTGACAATAGGTTTATTCGAACTTGGCAGTATTACTTGTGCTACTGCGAAGCTGGTTTCCGAGAGCGATTGATTGGAGTTTGTCAGCTAGTTCTTACCAAGCCTCTCGCCAGATTGGAGCCGATTCTTTAAGCTCTTAGCCTTAACCTTCAATAGAAGGCTAATTGAATTGAACGAAGACATCTTATCTCGATGTGGCTTTGCTGAAGAGCCTGGATTGCAAGTAAGTCGAGCAAGGCGAATCGTGGTGCGGTTGTGGATCGACGCGCTGCGATTCACGACAATGCGCGCAAGCCTTGCAAGCTGAGCGGTTTCCGCGTGGTTCAAGATGTCGAAGAAGCCAAGCAGGCTAAGCGACAATCAAGCTCAACCCACGTAAAGCTTTGTGGCGAACGACATTGCCAGCCGATTGAAGGCTTTGACCTGGGCAACAGCCCACTTGAGTACTCCAAAGAAACTGTGTCTGAAAAAGAGTTGATCTTCTCGACTACGAATGGTACTCAAGCCGTCGGAGCTACCTCAAATTTCTCATGCTCCTATCTGGCGGGCTTCGTCAATCGTTCTGCCGTTGCCGCAGCTATCTTGTCTTCAAAGATCAAGCATTGGACAGTTGTTTGTGCAGGCACTGATGGCGAAGTAGCAGGGGAGGATGTGCTGGCTGCAGGTGCCATCGCTCAGATTCTGTTAGGTCAACCGAATGTCAAAGTTCATCTGGCCAATGATAGCGCTCGACTTGCAATCGACCTGTGGTTAGATGCATGGTCATCGAAACTGGCTCTTGCCGAGTTGCTTGAGACATTTTGTGGCGGATACAATCTTGTAAGAGCGGGCTATAGTGACGACATTCGTTTTGCAGCCCAAGTAGACATTATTCACTGCGTGCCATCGCGCCAGGCAGGTGGAATATTTGTCGCATTAGCATAGTCGCGTTTGGGATTTTGATTCGAAAAAGCTTTCTTGTTTTCTGGACTGTCTCAGCAATGGATCTATCAACACTCCGCGAAGAATACGCCAGTCAAGACCACGACATTGCCACGACTGCAGAATGTCCGTTTGAGCAGTTTCAAAAGTGGTTCTCGCAAGCGATGAACGCTCAATTGATTGAACCCAACGCAATGGTACTAGGCACCGTTGACGAAAACCATCGACCAACGCAACGAACAGTGCTGTTGAAGTATTTTGATACTCAAGGCTTTGTGTTCTTCACCAACTACGGTAGCCGCAAATCAAAGCAGATAGTCCACAATTCTCAAGTCTCACTGCTGTTTCCGTGGCTCGGTCTACATCGTCAAGTTGAGATTAACGGACGAGCAGAAAAGGTCTCGACGGCCGAGTCGCTAAAGTACTTCGCCATGCGACCTCGCGGCAGCCAATTGGGAGCTTGGGTGTCGAGGCAAAGCGAAGTGGTGTCGAGCCGCAGTATTCTCGAATCGAAATGGGAAGAGCTTAAGCGCAAGTTTGGTGACGGCGAAATTCCTCACCCAACTTTTTGGGGCGGCTATCGAGTCAGACCCGAACGCTTTGAGTTTTGGCAAGGCGGAGCCAGCCGATTGCATGATCGCATCGAGTATCTACCAACCACGCAGAATAGTTGGCAGCGCCATCGTCTGTCGCCGTGATTTCTCTAGTTCAGCGCGATGAACAGTTCGGGACAACTGTTCTATGTACACGCGACTAATTGATTAAACCTGGAATTTCCACCGGTTTGCCTCGGCAGCGGATAGCCCAAAACTATTTGTAGGGAAATAGTCGCAATAGAGGTTGGCTTACGATGAGTATGATGATCAATGATGCCAAGTTCAGCCAGAATCCTGCTCGAATCATATCCCAAACTGCAATCTTGCCAGATCCAAAAACGATGCCATTGGGTGGCGTCGACATGGGCAACATGAATGCGCAACTGGCAGCCAATGTAGCTGGAAAAGCAAACAGAACGGGATCAGCATCCATGCCAACAGCGATGGCTGCGATGATAGGAATCATCACTTGAACCAAAGCGATATTACTCATCACTTCAGTCAAGTACAGGCAAAGTGTGGTTAGCAAAATGATCAGCAGTAAAGGATGATCGCCTGTTGTTTCTTGGACGACTTTGCTGAGTGCCTCAAGCAGTCCCGCTTGCTCGAGAGATTTTGCAATGGCAATACCGCCACCGAAAAGCAGTAATATGCCCCAAGGCATTTTCTTTGTATCCTCCCACTCGAGAATTTTCTTTCCCTTTTCACTTCCAGGAATCAAGAACAATGATATTGCTGCCGCAATCGCAATCACTTCGTCGCTCAACGGAATCGGTTTTCCAGTCAGAGGTAGATTGGGGAGATAGTTTTGTATGAAGCTACGAGTCATCCAAAGTAACGTTGTTACTCCGAACACGATAATCATTCGCCAATGAACTGGCTTCATTTGTCCTAGCTTTTCTTGTTCAACTAGGAACACCTGTTGTGCATTAGTCAATCCGAGCTTCGAGCATGGGAAGAGGAATATCGTCAATAGAAGGTAGGTAGCTGCAACTAGTAAAATCGTAATTGGTATGCCCCACAACATCCAAGTGAAGAACGATATGTTGATCCCCAACTCCTCTGCGAAGTAACCGCGCATGTAAAGATTGGGTGGAGTACCTATGATCGTAGACATGCCACCAATACTCGCACCATAGGCGATGATGAGCATCAGGGCTGCAGCAAAATTCTTGTGCTCTCGTGATTCAAGCTGCTCTCGGGTTTGACCTTCATTGAGCAGACTTAAGCAACTCATGGCCATTGGCAACATCATCACAGCCGTCGCAGTGTTGCTAATCCACATACTGATAAAGGCAGTCGAAATCAGAAATCCTAGCAGCAGTCTATTTGGTGAGAGTCCCACGGCTCGAATGATCAATAGCGCAATTCTCTTGTGTAGATTGTGCGCCTCGAGGCCAAGAGCCAGAATAAAACCTCCGAAGAACAAATAAAGCACCTTATCAGCGTAGCAAACTAATACCTCGTCCAAACGCTTCACTCCCAAGGTACTGAACAAGACGATTGGCAAGAGTGCTGTGACGGCAAGTGGTACAGCTTCGAAGACCCACCAAGTAATGATCCATACCGAAATCGCCAAGACTTCATTACAACCAGGTTGAAGCAGTGTCCCTTCCGCTTCAACATTTAAGGGACGCAATGCTAGCACGGCAAGGAAGAGAATCGGCCCTAACCATAATCCAATTTGCTTGGGATGAAACGACATCTATTCAAACTTTCAACTCACTCTCGGAATCTCCCAGATTTGCCACGCTCGCTATTTTAGCTAATCCGGGGAACTCGGTATGCCAGTTGAGGGCACAGAGCCCGATTGAATTGACGTCAAGGTTCAATTTCTGTTACGAAGTTATCGATTGATAAGAAGCCGAAGCATACTGTACGCTCACGAGTCTGTCTGGTTTAGGACCACTAGCCGACAAGCGTTAGGGCGTCCCGCATAGGCGGCCTGTAGGCCTTCGAAACTAGCCGCAACGCGTTAGCGTCCGGTTTTGCCTACATTGAAAATCCGATAATGAGCCGTTTACGATACGGCTACGTTTAGCGTATAGGTGACACAATTCGGCAAATCCCTAAAGTACCGGAGCCTAACGGCTGGCGGCTAGTGATTCCGCTTCGCGTTGTGACAGAACACCTATTGAGAGCTTCTCCAACCGTTTATGTCGAGATCCACACGGTGAACCAAGCAATTCGCTGGACCATAGTGTTCGCATTGATCCTAATAGCCACACCCAAAGCTCGTTCGCAGAATAGCTTGGATCGACTTCGTTCGGCACCGAGCATTCCGTCAACATTCAGCTTCGGAGATACATCGAAGAAGCTCGACGCAAAACCTGGAACTCAAGCCGACAACACTAACGCCTTGTGGACTGCTGCGATTGAGCCCGCAATTGTTGCTGCAAATGAAAAAGCCTCGATCGTTCTGACGGCCAGTCTAACGTCCAACTACCATCTCTATGGATTTGTTCCCGCCGATCATGAACCTCAATTGCGAACACTGATCGTCGTTAGTCAGAAATCAGGCTTACGATTTCAATCTCCAACAACCGCAAGTCCGTTGATCACGAAGGACTTAGGTGGTGGCTTGGTGATGCGGTATCACGAAGGTGAAATTACTTGGAGAATTCCGTTCGAAGTTCCAGTAGAAGCGAAGCCGGGCTTGGTAGAGATCGAGTTGCTGGTGGGCTTTAATACTTGCGATGACAAGCACTGTGATCCACCGGCTGGCATCCGATTTGTTGGAACTGTCCAGATTGTCGAAGGCAATTTAGCTTCGACGCAATCTGCCGCAATGAAAGGCGAAGTAATCAGTTTTGATTCGGTGGCTCAGCATCCTCATTTGGCAACATGGATTGATGCAAGCATTTCAGCCATAGGCGACCTGACCAGTGCAGGAACCGTCGGTTTGCAATTGTGGATGAGTTTGGCCGCGCTTGTCGGAGGCTTCATCCTCAACTTTATGCCTTGCGTATTGCCGGTTATCGGTCTGAAGTTGTTGAGCTTCGTGAATCAAGCTGGTAGCGATCATCGCCGAGTGATCCAACTGAACCTATCATTTGTAGCTGGCATCATGACAGTAGTCAGTTGCTTGGCTCTGTTCAACATTTCGATGAAGCTTGTAGGCTCTTCGGTCGGATGGGGCGAGCAGTTCAATAGTTTCCCATTCCAGGTTGGCATTGTCATCCTCTTATTTTCAATGTCGCTCAGTTTCTTAGGCGTGTGGGAGATTCCGATTCCAGGTTTTGCAACTGGAAGACCTGCTGGGCAACTAATGCAACGCGAAGGGATTGCAGGAGCTTACTACAAAGGCCTACTTACAACTGTCTTAGCAACGCCTTGTTCGGGACCGTTGCTGGGCGCTGTCTTCGGAGAAACGCTGAAGCTTTCAGCCTTGGCAGGTTTTGTCGTCTTTGCCTGCGTCGGCATTGGACTCGGCTTTCCATACTTAGTGATGTGTATTTGGCCTGGAATTATCCGTTGGTTGCCCAAACCCGGCGAGTGGATGGAAACTTTGAAGCAGTTCTTGGCCTTTCCAATGTTGCTGTCGATGGTTTGGTTCTTAAACATCATCGATTCGCAGTATCACATTGCAATGTTGGTATCGTTGATTGGAGTCTGGTTTGGTTGTTGGATCGTCGGGCGACTGCCAGCCTATGCAGAGACTCAACATCGAGTTCGAATTTGGGCGACGGTGATCGCTGGCTGTGCTGTGTTTGGCCTTGCGAGCTTCAAATTCTTCGGGCCGGTTACTCATTATTTGCCATGGCAACCCTACTCAGAAGCTGCTCTGAACGATTTTCGCGCTCAGGGCAAACCGGTGATGATTGAGTTTACGGCTCGCTGGTGTCCAACTTGTCAAACGAACATGCGGCTTGCCATTGATCGGCCAGAAATTGCCAAGCTTGTTAAGCAACACGACATAACAACATTGCTGGCGGATTGGACCGACGCGTCGCCCAATTCACCGAACTCCAAGGCTATTCGAAAGAAGGTACACGAGCTAGAGAGCAATTCTATTCCACTGCTGGCGGTCTACCCAGCAGATCCGAAGGCTAGTCCAATTATATTGCGCGACGTGATTACACAATCGCAGTTGATTCAAGCGATTGAGCAAGCGACTAGTTCTAGTAAGGCCGCAATGGTAGGCGATCGTGCGAGAGTTGTTCGATAAGTTTAGTCATTTGTTTCATGGAGTTCTGTCTTGCCCTCTGGGTCGGACCCTCCCGAACGAGAGAGCAACAACTGCCGTTTGATCAATTTCCGCGAGCGGTGACGCAGCGAGGGACGAGCGGAGTCGGCGGAGTCGCGAGGGCGGATGGAACGCTTTCTTGAACTGAAGCGAAAGATTGCGCTACAGCGCTTCGATGTTACCCAAGTACTGCACCGTGCGGCGAGACGGACCGACTTGTGGAGCTGAAGAACAAATTTAAAAAGAGACTCAAACGCAATTCTCAGCCCCTATTTTCCCTCCCCGCAAGAGCTCGCATTACTCGCCTTGCGACCCTATCCGCGAACAAAATTGAGCGGTCGTTAGCCGTCTACAGCGCGCGGGAAGGTCAGAGCTCGTTAGCCAACCACAGCGCGTGGGCGGTTCCTTACGTTAAGTTACGGCCAAATCCCCAAGTCGATTAATTGGTTCAAAACGGTTTTGGGCCAGTCTTGATTGGCTGCTGGCGATGCTGGACTTGGATGTAGAATCTTTCCGAGTCGTGGCGCGTTGTCAAATTGCTCCAGGACTCCTTTGCAACGTTGCTCGGCCCAGTTGCCGACTCCAACTAACCACTGCGGCTGTATGATTTCGACGATCCGCGAAAGGTACTGATCGCATATTGTTTGCAGTTCGACTCGCAGTGGTCGTGGCAGCTTGTCTGGAGTCAAGCATTTGCTCCGCTGTCAGACATAAAAGCTAATGGGCAGTAGCTGATGACAAAGTGTTCAGCGAAGAATCTGTCCTTCGAGCCAAACTGTTGCATGAAGAATCCTCAGAACCGCTGCCCAGAAATCTCACCCGAGGGCAACTCATGCCTTGAATCGGCCTTTGAGGATGCATGACGTTCGGTTTACCAATCGAAACGTTAATTAAGCCAATCTCGTACCATACCACTTCGCCAAATGGAATGCCTGTTTGGGACATTCCCTGCTGTCCAGGGTTCATCCCGACGAACACGATTCGGCAGGTTGGTTGGTAGTGAGTGGAAAATGTACTCGCAATGGCTTTCCCAAGCATAATCCAAGGGTTGTAAACCACCTGAAAAACTCTGAAAAGTCCAATCTATTTGCCTTATCTCTCAATTGCTTGGCAGCAGCTATGATCTGGTCTGTCTTGCTTAGTTGGGAAAATGGCGTTTTCATGAAAAAACAATGGCTTTTAAGGCAATTAGTAGATGGCGGAAAATTGTCCAGCCTGGCCAAAATCGCATCGTTGTTCTAGCCAACCGTGGATTTGCACATAGCATAGCGATATGAAAAAGACTGACTACACGCTGTATTGCCGGCTGGCATTGTATTTGCTGAATGGGAATTCAAAGTAGTTGGAGGCTCCACCAATGATTCTCCTCTCAAACTGGAACAACTCGGATACGCCCGAATGAAATTAACAAATCAAAGCAACTCGCGAATAAATGGATTCACGCTTGTCGAACTTCTGGTCGTAATCGCGATCATCGGTATCTTGGTCGGCTTGTTACTACCGCCGTACAAGCTGCCCGTGAAGCCGCCCGACGAATGTCCTGTGGAAACAACCTAAAGCAGATCGGCCTAGCGACGCACATATGAATCGGCGATTAAGTTGCTCGCCACCCAGCGGTTGCATAGATCCAACTTCAACCAGTAACGGGTCGTGGTCGATACATGGAAGATTGCTTCCTTATCTTGAGCAAGGCAATCTCTACGACAGGATTGATTTGAGCATCAGTTGGTCGAATCAGCCGATCATTAGTCGCTTTCGAGTACCGGTTTACTTCGTCCATCAGATCCACGAGGTGATCAACTTCGCGACACCAGTTCCACCGGAAGTAGTGATCTTCTTTGTATCCAACTAATTACGGTTTCAATTTTGGAACTCTGGTTCGTCTTCGATCCAGTGATCTTTGAAACGGCGGCGATGGAATTACCTACCCCAACGCGAAAATGAAAATGGCCTCTGTGACGGACGGAACGAGCAACACGCTTCTCGCTTCGGAAGTTCACGCTTGGACAGCGTACACAAGAAACGGTGGTCCACCAACAACTAATATCCCGGCCACTTTGGCTGATGCGCAAGCTGCGGTTGCCCCGGTTTGGGAGACCGTCTATTGCCTGAAGGTTATGGGACGGGACATACCGAATGGGCAAATTCTTACCGCCAACAGTGGATTCACCACAACTTTGACTCCAAACACCAAAGTTCCTTACACATTTAGTGGCGTGACCTATAATAATTGCGATTTCAACTCGCGGCAGGAAGGCAGTAACACGACAAAAGTTAGTTATGCCGTGCTGACCTCTGAAGCTATCACTCGTGCACGGTAAACGTTGTGCTGCTGGATGGCTCGGTGCGAGCGATACCAAACACGATCGACCTAGCTACGTGGCGTGCTCTTGGTACGCGAAGCGGTGGCGAAGTAGCTCCAAACCTCGACTAGAACGGACACAACAAATGAAACACATTTTCTTGTTTGCACTTAGTTGCTTGGCCCTATCCTTTCCAACTTTTGCTCAGGAAAAGAAAGGCTCTTCAGCACCTGAAGTTGGTGCTAAGGAGTACAAGCAGATGGTCGATCGATCTGTGGAGTATCTGCGCGTTCGGGGCCAAAAGTCTGATGGCTCGTTTTCTCCCGAAGCTGGCGTTGGTCCAACAGGATTGGTAACTGCCGGGCTATTGGATGTGGGAGTTAGTCCGGCGGACCCAATGGTACAAAAGGCGCTCGACTTTCTAAAGAAACATATTCAACCTGACGGTGGTATCTATGTTCCAGGATCGCAACATCGCAATTACGACACATGCATTTCACTGATGGCACTGAATAGAGCCAACAAAGATGGTAGCCTAAAGTCAGTCATCGCTAATGCCGAGAAGTTCGTTCGCGGAATTCAATGGGATGAGACTGAGAGTATTGATGGCAGCAACATGTCTTTTGGTGGAGCCGGTTATGGAAGTAAGTCACGCCCAGACCTATCGAACACCAGCTTTCTGATCGACACGCTGAATCCATTGGGAGCGGGCCCGGACGACGAAATTAAGAAGCGCTAATATTCGTCTCCCGCTGCCAAAACCTGGAATCACCACACAACGATTCTCCGCATGCTGCCAAGATCAACGACGGGGGGTTTTACTACACGGTGGCTGGCGAGGGTGAAACAAAGGTCGAAGGACCAACTGAAGGCGGCTTGCGATCTTATGGTTCAATGACATACGCAGGCTTGAAAAGCATGATCTATGCTGGTGTTAGCAAAGATGATCCGCGCGTAAAGGCAGCTACAAAGTTCTTGCAACAGAATTACGACTTGAACAGTAATCCGGGAGTCGGCCAGCAAGGATTGTTCTATTACTATCACACGATGGCCAAAGCACTCAATGCTGTTGGCGGAGATTCCTTCAAAGATGCAAAGGGCCAAGATCATGCTTGGAAAGCAGAACTTCGAGCCAAACTGAAATCGCTTCAAAAAGAAGACGGAAGTTGGGTCAACGAAACTACTCGCTGGATGGAAGGCGACCCAAATCTTGTTTCGGCCTATGCTCTACTGGCTTTAGCTCAAGTCAAACCGTAGCTGAGATTGAAGTTAGATGTCAATTGGATTCTAAAGCACGTGACAGTTGCGTTGACAGTTTTCTTTTGTCCTCCTTCTCGTGCTCACCGCAGCGGTATTCCTAATCGAATCTCTCCTCGGTTTGGCAAGTGGGATTTCGAGCAAGAGCACGATCAAAAATCTCGCTTTCATGCAAATTCGAATTGCTATAAACTTGGTGACTCAGTTTTGCCCAAGTCGCATCTAAATGGAGTCGACCGATGATTACACGATTTGCTTTAGTCGCGTTAGCGAGTTTTATTTCAGCCAAAAGCGACGCAGAGGAATACGTTCTGCGATTAGAGACCAGCGGCTATCGAAATATCGCAGACGACTCAAAAGGCGACGACAAGCTGCTGGACTCCATCGAAGTAATTGCCAAAGCAGACGAAACGTTTTTTGGAAAAGCGGCTATGGGTGAATCCAAAATCACGATTTCTGGAAAGCTCAAAAAAATGGACGATGGCCGCTTTCGCGTGACGTTGCGTTATCGCTTTGAAGAGCCGTCTGGGCAATTCGTTCCCGGCCCAAGTGGGACAAAGCTACCGATATCGACTTCAACAATTGTCTCAACCGATATCATTGTCGAGCCAAACAAGACTGCCAACTTGGGAAGGCAAGAAACGGCAAACAGGAACCTCGACGGCAAGAGTGTCAAAACAAAGATAGAGTCAGTTCTGAAACTCACAAAATTCGATCTTTCCACTGTCCAGTAGCTGCTAGTAGCTGCTCGGCAGTTCACGGGACTGGCCCCTCCCGAATGAGAGAGCAACAACAGCCGGTGGAATAACTTTCGGGAGCGTGGCAAGCGAGGAACGAGCGCGCCGGGAGGGCGATCAGAACGCTTCTCTTGAGTGCGGCTTAAGAACAGGTTGGTCAGACTCAAACGCAATTCACGGCCACTTTTTACCCTCCCCACAAGAGCTCGCATGACTCGCCTTGCGACCCTGCCCGCGGAAAGAGTATTGAGCGGTTCGATAGCCAGCTTTACGCGCGGGAGGGTGGTTGCCCCCGTTCTGCCAGTCGTTCGGCCTCTTCCGAACCGAGAGCAACAACGGATCCGCGAGGAAGTGACACAATAACCCGATTTTGAACGCAACATATGTGCATTCATGGCAACGTTTGTCGCATTCTTTTCGAAAAGTAGCAAGTTTGGGTTACTACGGCCGGGCAACTATAATCGTCCGGCTTGTTTGTTCCACCCGGAACAGTAGCTTCGGTAAACAAGCTGCCTAACTCTTCTAATGCTTATTTGGGCCTCTATCACAGAAAATTGCCCGCCAGAATACGTCATCCTTTGGAGCCTACAGCGTGTTAATGAACCTAATTCGCCAATCTCTTGCATTGGCTTGTCGCGGTCGAACCGCAAAAACTGCAATCCTGTTTAGCTCAGCAATTTGGGCTATTATCAGTTCTTCAGCTTCTGCACAAGTAAGACCTCACGCGGGCATGATGCGTTTCCCAGACGTTAGCGCTGAGAGTATTGTATTTGTGTACGGCGAAGATCTTTGGATTGCACCTCGAACTGGCGGTATGGCGACGCCGCTAGCGTCTCCAAGCGGCGAAGAGATGCTGCCGCGATTTAGTCCCGATGGAAAAACGATCGCTTTCGTGGGCAACTACGATGGAAACCAGGACATCTATACGATTCCAGTTTCCGGAGGAGCAGCCAAGCGTGTCACCTATCATCCCAGTGGTGAGCTTTTGTGTGATTGGACACCAGATGGCAAACTACTGTACTCGTCGGATTGCTTTGCCGGATTAGGTCGCCAAGCTCAATTGTATGTTCGCTCATCCGATCAACCCATCCCCGATCGTCTTGCTGTGCCATACGGAACGAATGGAGCGATCAGCTCAGATGGACAGTGGCTGGCGTACACTCCACACAGTCATGATTATCGAACGTGGAAGCGATACCGTGGAGGTATGGCGTCTGATATTTGGTTGTTCGATCTAAAGTCCGGCAACTCTCAGCAGATTACCGATTTCGAAGGTACCGATAGTCTGCCGATGTGGCATGGTTCAACGGTCTATTACGTTAGCGATGCAGGTCCAGAGCATCGATTGAACATCTGGTCTTATGACACGAAGTCGACCGAGCGTAAGCAGGTAACTCAGTTTGCCGACAATGATTGCAAGTTCCCATCGATTGGCCCAGGCGTTGATGGCAAAGGTGAGATCGTAGTGCAAAACGGCAAGGCTCTTTACCTAATTGAACTTCCAATCGGTAAGGCGACCGAAGTCAAGATTACGGTGCCTGGTGACCGTCCCAAGTTACGACCGAAGAGTGTTGATGCTTCGCAGTTCATCGCTCAAATGCACATTTCGCCCAGCGCAAAACGTATTGCACTCGAGGCTCGCGGCGATATCTGGACTGTGCCTGTGAAGACCGGTTCACCTCGCAATTTGTCGCGCACGAGCGGAGTTGCGGAGCGAATGCCGACATGGAGCGGTGATGGAAAATGGATCAGCTATCTGTCCGATGCAACTGGAGAATATGAACTCTACATCGCCAATTCTGAGGATGGTTCAGGGGCAAAACAACTTACTCAAGGTGGCACTTGCTACCGTTTTGGACCAAGCTGGTCGCCCGATTCGAAGTGGATCTATTTCTATGACAAAACAGGAGCCATGTTCCTTCACTCGATCGAAAGGAACGAGACTAAGAACATCGATCGCGATCCAACGTCGCAACCCGTGCGAGTAAACTGGTCTCACAATAGCGAGTGGATCACCTATGCCAAGAATGATAACGTGCGTACTCCTAATACGGCTATTTGGATCTTTAACGTCAACAATGGAACCAAGCTCAGATTGACAAGTGGCTTTTTCAACGACCAATCGCCAGTTTTCGATCGTAAAGGCGAGCATATCTTTTATTCCAGCAATCGAGCCTTCAATTCTCCGAAGTACGAAGATGTCGGTTCAACGTTTATCTACTCGGGAACGGAAGTGCTGATGGCTATGCCGCTGCGAGGTGATATCAAGCCGCTGCTGGCAGTTGAAAGCGATGAAGAAAAAGGAACGTCTGCTGACGATAAGAAAACAGACGACAAAAAATCAGATGAAAAGAATGGCGACGATAAAGCTGGTAGCTCCAAGTCCGAAGAAGGTGTGAAAGCTATTGTTATCGATAGTGAAGGTATCGAAGCCCGAGCGATTCGCGTACCAGTGGCTCAAGGCAACTTTGGACGATTGGCAGTCAACGACAAAGGCCAATTAATCTACGGACGTGTGAACGCTCGCGGTGAAGATGATGACGAAGATGGCCCCCGAGCTGGCTCCATCAAGCTGTTCGACTTTTCCGCCAAAGACCTGAAAGAAGTCGGGGTTGTGGACGGCCAATCACAGTTTGGCATCACTTACGACGGCAAAAAATTGCTGGTCGTGGGTGGCGGAAACAAGTGCTGGGTAGTCGATAGCGCGGCCGGACAAAAACTGGAATCCGAAGTTTCATTCCAGGGCATGAATGTGCAGATCGACCCAGCTCAAGAATGGAAACAAGTCCTGCGCGACGCCTGGCGGATTGAACGCGATTACTTCTACGACCCGAACATGCACGGCGTCAATTGGTCGGCTACCTACGATCACTACGCAGCCATGCTCGAAGATTGTGTCTCACGACGAGACGTTAGCTTCCTAATCCGTGAAATGATTTCAGAACTAAACGTTGGACACGCTTATTACAACGAAGGTGATGTCGAGCAAGCTCCGCAGGCTTCTGGCGCAGTGTTGGGCGCTCGACTGGAACTGCATGACGGAGCGTTCCGAGTGGCTGAGCTTTACCAAGGCGCTGCATGGGACGACGATGCCAGAAATCCATTGGTGATGCATCGAGTTAAGGTCGGTGACTATCTGCTCGCTATCAATGGCTTGCCTGTGGATAGCTCAGTAGATCCCTACGCCTCGCTGCAACGATTGGCAGGCAAGGTTGTCTCGTTGACCTTTAGTTCAGATACAAAAATAGACGATTCCGACAAGAAATTTGCCACGAAGCTGATGGGCAGCGACTCTGGCTTGCGTTTCCGACAATGGATCGAAGCCAATCGAAAGTATGTTGAAGCCAAGTCAGAAGGCAAAATTGGCTATATCTATGTCGTGAATACCGGCGTCCCGGGACAGAACGACTTAGTTCGACAACTATACGGCCAGTTCAACAAAGAAGCGTTGATCATTGACGACCGCTGGAATGGCGGTGGCCAGATTCCAACTCGATTCATCGAGCTACTCAATCGACCAGCTACGAACTACTGGGCGCTGCGAGATGGACGCGATTGGGTTTGGCCCACAGATTCTCATCAAGGTCCAAAGTGCATGTTGACAAACGGTATGGCAGGATCTGGTGGTGATATGTTCCCATTGTTGTTCCGCCAGTCGAAACTTGGCAAGTTAATCGGAACTAGAACATGGGGTGGGCTGGTAGGGATTAGTGGAAATCCCAACATGATCGATGGGTCGAGTGTTACAGCTCCAACATTCGCCTTTTATGAGCACGATGGAACCTGGGGGGTTGAAGGTCACGGAGTAGATCCAGACATCATGGTGATGGATGATCCAGCCAAGCTAGCCAAAGGTGTCGACCCTCAACTGGATGCGGCCATCAAACTAATGCTCGAAGAGCTTCCTACCAAGGGCTTCAAGCAGCCCAATCGTCCGGCTTATCCGGATCGAAAGGGCTTCGGAATCAAGCCTGAAGACAAGTAGCAGGCATATTCCTTTACTACTCTCAAGCCTACCTCTTTGGCCGAGCACACACTCTGTGGGCTCGGCCAGCTTCATTTTGTAGAGCAACCTTCAATCGAAGTACAATGCCATAAGCAATTCTTCTCTCGACCGCGTTGGTGAAAAAATCGACGCCGATGGCGCGCGATTGTCCAGAGAGAATAGACGACCTATCAAATCGACAGCACCTAACGTTGGTTCCTTGGTTGTCAGATGGGCCCAACGTTAGGCAATTCAACATTTGTCGTTTTTAATCGCAACATCCACTCTTGGCACATTAGTTGCTAAACACTCACGAGAAACCGTTAAGCGACAATCGTCTTGAAGTGGGCAATTTCAACGCCTGTTGGATTGCCAGTCAATAAAATGGAAAGTTCGAAGATGCCCACGAGGATTGGCTTTGCTGTAGTAGTTCTTCTCTTCGCAATCGCAACATCAATGGGCTGTAACACCAAAGGATCAGGTTATCCCGAAGTGAGGCCCTCTGACTCTTTCAAGGTGTCTCAACCCTGTCACCAATGCGGCAAAAAGATTGATACCCTTGGAGACCAGCATCGATTGCAAATCGGCGCTGCCAGCTACATTGTTTGCTCCGAAACTTGTCGCAAGAAGCAAGAGGCATGGCATGTTTCGCAGTTTGGAAAGTAGCTGATCAAGAATCGTTCATCTAGGTCGCAAGTTCATCCTTGAGTACAACAAATACGCAGTCACATTTTCAATGAGGTTCAAATGACGTTTCGAAGGAATCAGGCTTTCACGCTGGTTGAGTTATTAGTAGTGATTGCGATTATTGGAATACTTGTAGGGCTTTTGCTGCCAGCGGTTCAAGCCGCTCGCGAAGCCGCTCGCCGGATGCAATGTTCTAACAACCTCAAACAGCTAACATTGGCTTTGCATAATCACCACGACGCCAAAAAACGATTTCCACCGATTCTTACCACTGGTAGCTCGGGAGCAACTTATTCGACTCAGCATAACTGGATCGCCTTCACACTGCCCTATATTGAACAGACAAATGTCTGGTCGTTGGTCTACTTTCCTACGCGAGCGGTCGACGATCCTTACTACACCACTTCCAACGTGGATAATTCCGCGTTGGGTAACGCAGTGGATATGAACAACCTTCCCGCATCGCAGGCTTGGATCGATACCTTTATTTGTCCCTCAGATCCCGTTGGTAGCACTCGTCAGCCCGATGCCAGCGGTGGGAGAGCGCCCACGAACTACGTCGGTAACCAAGGTTCGTCGGTGAACTTTACCGCGGGTGACGGACTGTTCTTTCGCAATTCAAAGATTCGCTTTGCCGATTTGACCGATGGATCGTCCAACACTTTTGCGGTGAGCGAATGTCTGAGAGGCGACTTCGACCTTAACACTCTGCGTGACAACTACGTGGGAGTACGAAATGTTTCCAATGCGGCTGAAATCTCGACATGCCAAAATTTGACTCCGAACTTCAGCGATCGCGGTGGAGCCTGGATCGGTGGACAAGCACTCAACAGTACTTTCATAACCTCACGAGGACCTAATGACAAATTGGTGGACTGTTGGGGACCAAGCTTTGGAAGCACGAACTTTGTTGCTCGTAGCATGCATCGCGGTGGCGTTAACATCAGCATGTGTGATGGGTCCGTTCGATTTCTGGCAGCAACCGTAGACTCGACCTCCTACAGCAGCATGGGCACACGATCAGGCGGCGAAGTAGTCAACTTGGAATAGGCAAGACATAGATGAGAAAGACAATCTTTCTGGCGTTGCTAACGATCACCCTAACATTCAGTTCGGCGGCGCCCTGGTGCTTTGGACAAGATACACAAAAAGTTTCTACAGTACTCGAGCAAAACGAATTCGACATCGGCTTTATCGGATTACACGGTGGTGTTTATGAGCAGCTTCTAAAATATGCTCCGGCGCTTAATCTGAAGCTGCGCTATTATGAGGATGCTGAAATCGAGTCTGGCAATGCCGATTTGGCTTCACTCCAAGTGCTCTATCTGCAACACACCCGAGCTGAAGATCGTGATCGTTACAAGAAAATATTTAGTGATGCAAAGGCAAAGAATCCAAAACTAGTTGTAATCGCATTTCAATCAAGTACCGCCGATTTGTTCTCGTCTTTGGGGCTCGATGGAGTTCTGACAGATGATCCGCAAGCGGCGAAGTACTACGGCAATACTCAAGATAACCTGCGACGATTGTTGGTTTATTCGGGCAAGACTTACCTAGCCAAAGAATGGAACGTTGAGTTACCTGAGGAGTCTGAACGTCAAGGAATTTATCATCCCGACAGTCCTAAGAGATTCGACACAGCTCAGGAATTCATTCTCTGGTTGAGGTCGTTAAATCGAATTCGACCTGAGCAACCCCGACTATTGATTACTGTCCACGGAACTCACCTTGCCTTTCAACAACCCGCCGTTGTCGATGCATTAATTCGAGAAGCTGAACGCCAAGGAGCGATAGCGGCAGCAATCGTTGATGGTCGATCTAAAAACTACGAAACCGAAGCTTCTGCGTTTGAGCCATCAGCCATTATCCACACCTGTCATAGTATGGATTCGCTGCCACTACGACTGAGTTTGGATGTGCCACATCTGCACTCCATCTTCATTCGAAAACAGTCGATCGACCAGTTTCAATTAAGCTTGGATGGTCTATCGGGCAGTGAGCTTGCGTTTCATGTGATTGGTCAAGAATTGCTCGGCGCCATTGAGCCACAGGTTGGTGGCGGCACCCGAGGTGGTCAAAGCAGTTCGGAAGCAATCGAGCCGATTCCGGACCGCATCCAACATTTGGTGGCTCGCGCGCTGGCTTATGCAAGCTTGCGAGCGAAGTTGCCCGAACAAAAGCGGATTGCCGTCGTTTACTACGATCGTGAAATGGGCAAAGGCGAGTTGATGCGAGGCAGTTCGACTGGCATGCACATGAACGCTCCCAGAAGCCTACTGAACGTGCTTGAGAAGATGAAACTGCACGGCTACAAAATCGATCCCCTTCCCAAATTCGAGGATGAATTGCTGGGGTGGATGATGGAGCGAGGTCGACAAATCGGCATTTGGGCTCCTGCAGAACTGGACAATATGGTGAAGCACGGTTCGCCAGCCTTAATTCCGACAGACCAGTATCTAGGGTGGTACAACCAAAAGATACCAGCGGACCGTCGAGCACAGATGGAACAGCGCTGGGGACCTCCGCCCGGCAAGTTCATGGTCTGGAGCGATGGCAAGCAGCAATTCATCGTCGTGCCGCGAATCGAACTTGGCAACATCGTGCTATTGCCTCAACCATTGCGAGGCGAACTGCATGGCAAAGAGACTGCCAACAGTCAAACGCACGACAAAGTCACTACACCACCTCACAACTACATGGCAACCTACTTCTGGCTCGAGCAAGCCTATGGTGCTGATGCCGTTGTGCATTTTGGAACTCACGGAAGCGAGTTCGCGTTGCCTGGAAAACCAAGCGGCTTATCGGAGCGAGATTGGCCCGATATCTTGATGGGTAAACTGCCAAACTTTAATCCGTGGATTATTGAAAACATGGTCGAGTCTTCGCCTGTCAAGCGGCGAGTTTACGGAACTCTAATCAGCCATTTACCGCCTCCGATTGTAGAAGCTGGTTTGAGCGATGATTTGGAGAACCTTCATGAGTCGCTCGACAAATGGGAGATGCTCGAAGAAGGCGCTCTTCGTGAAGGATTTCGCAAAGAGATCACCAAGATGGTTTTGGCCTGTAAACTTGATGTTGATTTGAAATTGAATCTGGCTGAAGGCAAGCTATTTGACGATGAACAACTTCGGGAAGTTGGCAAGTACTTACATGATATCAAAGAGGAAACTACGCCGATAAGTCTGCATGTATTCGGCGAGCCTCCTCGAGAGGATCTATTGATTCCCTATCTGGTTCAGATTCTGAGGCAACCCTTCCTCGCGGCTCTTGATAATTTGCTTCACGACAGCAGTTTGTCGGATGCCAATCATCAGCACATGATCACTCTTCCCGCTCATGCTCACGATGCGAATGGGCAACACGACCTTCGTCCAATCGCTGAGCAACTTGTCGAGTTAGTTGTGCGTCGTCGTGTTGAACCTAGGTTGGCTCTTGGAACGATTTTGGGGCGAGAAGTTACCATGATGCCCGAGGAGATTGAAAAAGGCTTGAAGCTGGCATTAGATTTAAGTGTAGCGTTCCAACGCACAACGGATGAGGTTGACAACTTATTGAAAGCTTTGGATGGGCGCTTTGTGCCTCCGGGCCCCGGCAACAGCCCGATTCGAAATCCCAGTGCGGTTCCGACTGGACGCAACATGT
>JAXMBP010000016.1:0-105298 GCA_046349795.1 Pirellulales bacterium
CATTCAAATGAGATCAACGACGACAAAGGTCAAGTTAACTCTTTCACTGCTCATTGTTTTGCATCTAGGCCTGCCGCTAGTTGCATCTGAGCCTCCTGTTTGGCAATACGACTCTGGAGAGATTAGGATCGCTCGACCAACAGCCGACGAACCTCGGGTAGGCAAGTTCGACGCAAATTCTGTCCAATCTGCTCTCAAGTACTTAGACGAAGGCAGCCTGGCGTGGACGCGGACCAAGAACTGTGTAGCTTGCCATACCACAGGAGCTTACATGCTCGACCGCCCTTTGTTGACTAGCCTGTTCGGTCCGCCGCAAAGTGAAGTTCAACAGTACTTTGCCAAGACTGTCTCCAGTGATTTGCCCCCTACAAAGGAGAAGAATGGCATCACCTATTACCAGCAAGCAGAGCGAACCGTTTGGAGAGCGGCAGGCCTGGCCGAATGGGACAAATATGTAACGGGCACCACCTCTGAAGTTACCGATCGCGCGCTTCGTGCGATGATGGCTCAGCTTTCCAGTCATGGCGGTTTCTACATGCCCGATCCTGTTGAGATCCCCTACGAAACGACCGACATGGAACTTTCAGAACATGCGGCGCGAGCTATTGTATCTGCTCCGGGTTGGCTGCAATCCGTGACCGATGAAGAGACAAATAAGCAGATCGAACGATTTAAGGAATACCTGCGAACAGCTAAACCGCGACACGATTATGATCGTGCGATTCGAATAGCAATCGCCAAACATTTTCCAGATTGCGTGAGCAGCGAAGATTGTCAAGCAGACTTGGCCTTGCTTTGGGGAAAGCAACATGCCGACGGTGGTTGGTCGACTCGCGATATGTCTGAGACTCGAAATTGGAGTGCGCACATGACCGAAGTTGTCGTGAAGTTGATCGACGGTCTGCCAGATGCGAATCAGCCTGAAAGCGATCCCTTCATGACCGCGTTGTCGATCTGCTTACTTCGTGAAAGCGGCATACCGGCTAGTGATGAGCGTATTCAAAAAGCAATTCGTTGGCTCAAAGGGGAACAGCGAGTCAGCGGACGATGGTGGATGCATTCGCTGTACCGAGGCAATTACCACTTTAGTACGTACATCGCCACCAGCAAAGCGATGCACGCTTTGGCTCTTTGCGATGAGCTGAAGTAAACTGCGACTACCGAACTAGCCGCCACGCGTTAGCGTCCGGTTCTTGGAAAACCTGGGCTAATGCACTTCGATTGAAAAGTAAACCTGTGACGATTTCTTTTGGGAAGGGTTAGCCTTGAATCATTCTGTCTACGATATTGCGAGTAATCTGCTGCACTCGCCCGTCAACACCTTTGGGCGAAGTATATACGCTAGGTGACTGATAGCCAGGTGGAGCACTCAACCCATCCGACCACCAGCAGGTTGAAGCATTGAAGACGAAGTTGCCTTTTGGTCCTGGATAGACAGTGCCGGTGTAGATTCCCCCGTTCGCTTTATCGGGGGCCGATTGTGTTTCGCCGGTGGCAACGATCTCTAAACCTGGTATCGGTGCTGGGTCGCCGTGATACTCCCAGCCGATCAAGCCCGGTATACGATCACCTTGCTTCATGCCTGTTTTCGCGTATATCCAATGGTCAGGCAATGTGCAAACCCAGTCGGCTCCACCAGTAACAGGTCCAGTGCTATGGGCACCAATTAGTTCATTGGCATAGGGTCGTTCATGAGTTAAAGTTTTCATCGATTCAAAATCGCGAGTTCCGCCCGGTGGACCAAACACTCCCACGCGACGAATCGAACGAGTTGCCTGATCCCACAGCACTCGGCCACAAACGGCGTTACCACTGAAGAATCCAACATTCACTCCCGCTGCAATCGCAGCTTGCATGTTGTTGAACATCTCAATCGTCCAGTACTCGTCGTGCCCAACACTAATGAAGCCCTTGCCGCGAAGAGCAATCGCGCGGTCAGCATTGGTATCTGTGTTCGAAATGTAGGTCACATCGTAACCCTCTCGCTCCAACCAGAACGAGAACGGAAACTCCCAGAGAAAATACTCTCCTGAACCAATTGACAATGGAGCGTCCAGTATCTGGCAGTACTTTCCGTAGGGCCGATTGAAACTAACTTGCGACAATCCTCCCCAGTGCCATTGATTCTTTCCGTCATCGTAGAGTGAAAACTGCGATGGCCATCGATTGTAAGCTTGCCATGTGTGATCGCTACATTGAAAAACTAGATCAGCTTTTCGGCTATCTTTGACAATGAAAATGATGTAGCTCTGTAGCTTCTCATTCAGCTCCGTCAATTTTGCAACGTACACGCCGCTCAACCAATCCTCTGGAATCGTCAACTCTGTCGTCACATCCCATTGGCAATTCATCAGTCTGAAGTTACCCGGCTCGGGCATGTCTTGACCGACGCAGTCGAATGCACCCAAGCTGGCCACATGCCTGCCCCCAGTGCCTCCGTAGAATCCAAGCCGATAGACGTCGATCTCGACTTTAGCTGATGGGCGAGTGCTAATCATCAGTTGCAACTTTTCACCGGCAAGCACACTAGCCTGCGAAGCATAGCCTTCGATCCAAGGGCAGCGATACTTGGTTGCAGGATCAATTCTTGTGTTGGTAAGCATCCAATCACGAGTTCCCGGCTTAGCGTTCTCGGTTGCTATTCGATTCGTTTGCGAGCTTCGATCAAAATTAGCCGGTCCAGCAGCCAATTGGGAGTTTGGAGCAACCAACTGAGCCCCTGCCAAGACGGCTCCGCCGACAGATAGAGTCTTCAAAGCATCACGTCGATTTCTTCTTTCGGACATAACAGTTCTCCTCAGAGCGGAGCTAACGGAATCTTTTTCGCCAGAGTGGCAGGTGGGAAAATTTGCGGACAGTTTATTCTAGCAGATTCAGGCCTAACTCGTTGCAAGCGATTGCGAGGCTGGTTAACATCGCTGACACTGATTTGCATACTGCTCAGCCATATTCACCATTGGAGAGATCTCAAAAATGTTGCGAAGCTATTTTCGAACGGCATTAAGGCTAAGCCTTGGAGTTGTACTGTCGGCCAGTCCTCTGCTCTTGCTGGCTGATGATGATAAGGCACCTGCAAAGCCCGTTTTCGAAAATGGTGAAGCTCAAGTTGTCGAGGCCTTCAAGGACAACTGGGTACAGCATGACCTGTTCGTTGAATCAACATTTGATACCGATGGCGATGGCAAGATGGATCGCATGCACGTCTCGGTAACTCGCCCTAAACAGACTGAAACCGAGGGATTGAAGGTTCCTGTAATCTACCAATCTAGCCCGTACTACTCGGGCACTGGATCGAATAGTCCTAAGTACATGTGGGATCCTCGCCACCCTGTCGGTGCCGAATCTCCCAAGCATGAAGAAGCTCCTGCAATCAAGCAACAGGAGCGTCGCGCGGTGCTCTCTCGTGAGCACACTAGAGATTGGGTTCCACGAGGTTTCGCAGTGGTCCACTCCAGCTCACCCGGTACCGGACTTTCTCAAGGCTGCCCAACTATTGGAGCAGACAATGAATCGCTGGCACCGAAAGCTGTGATCGATTGGTTGAATGGTCGGGCCAAAGGATTTACTACTGCCGATGGCACCGAAGAGGTCAAAGCAACTTGGTGCACGGGCAAAGTTGGCATGACGGGCACGTCCTACAATGGAACTCTTTGCTTAAGCGCAGCCACGACGGGAGTGGAAGGTTTGGAAGTCATCATTCCAGTCGCTCCCAACACATCCTATTACCACTATTATCGTTCGCACGGATTGGTGCGGCATCCAGGCGGTTACATGGGTGAGGATATCGATGTCTTGTACGATTTCGTCAACAGCGGACCAACCGAGAAGCGAGACTATTGCAACTGCGAAGTTCGCGACAAAGAACTACTTGCTAACCAGGATCGCAAGACTGGAAATTACAACAGCTTTTGGAAAGGCCGAGACTACATTCATGATCTTGGTCCAATGAAAGCGGCGATGCTGATGTCACACGGCTTCAATGACTGGAACGTAATGCCGGAACACAGTATTCGCATCTTTGAAGCAGTTAAGGCGAAAGGTTTGCCGACTGCTCTTTACATGCACCAAGCCGGCCACGGTGGCCCACCACCGCTTGGGCAAATGAACCGCTGGTTTAGTCATTATCTTTATGGCATTGACAACGGCGTCGAGAAGGAAGCTCAGTCTTGGATCGTTCGTGAATCTGACAAGCGAACAGAGCCGACCTCCTATGCAGCTTATCCACACCCTGAATCAAAGCCCGTTAAATTTTTGGTCTCTGCCAAGGATTTCAGCTTAGGAAGCCTACTTACAGAAAGCCAGGCCAAGTCAAGCTCAATTCCCAGTTCATTGGCTCAGCAGCCTTTGACGATTGTAGATGACTATAACGTTACCGGTGCCGCATTGAGCAAAGCAGAGTCATCTGAACACAGGCTGCTTTTCGCTACTCAGCCGCTCAAGAAGCCGCTCCACATTTCGGGTACTGCCAAAATCAAAATTCGACTTGCCTGCGATAAACCCGCAGCCAATCTTTCTGTTTGGTTAGTTGCTTTACCATGGACCGATAGTAAATCGATCAATGACGACATGATCACACGGGGTTGGGCCGACCCGCAAAACTACAAGTCATTGACCGAAGATGAGCCGATGAAGCCCGGAGAGTTTCGAGATGTTGAATTCACTCTTCAGCCCGATGATCAAGTCATTGCCGAAGGCCAACAGATCGCACTGATGATCTTCTCCAGCGACAAGGACTTTACTCTTTGGCCTGATCCAGGAACCAGGCTGACTGTAGATCTGGCCAAGACCGAGCTAACATTACCGATTGTTGGTGGTTCAGCTTCGATCGAGGAGGCTGTTAAGCCTTAAGAATTGAATTCTATTTCTCACTAGCCATTCGAACGTTGCCGATGACCTCATGCCCTTTGTGAAATAAGGGTGAGAGGTTATGGCGTTCGTACCCAAGATCTTGTTCGTTTGGCTTCTGCCGTAACAACGCCTGAAAACGTCAACAAGTAAAATCGGACTCGTCCAACCCCTGGTGTTGGAAATGTCGTTGTAGGAGTCATTTGGCCAAGAAAGCTCCCAGCCAATGCGATGAATTCCGCCGTCGCCAGCGCGACGTGTTCGTGTTCCCCAGCACCAATGACACCACCACCATTGCTGAAATAAAGGCTGGTAGTTCGATCCGCTAAAGAGACTAGGGTAACTGTGGCATCAGGATATCCAGTTTCCATTACCACGCCCCAAACCACAGGCAATTCAGCGGACTGAGACACACCAATTTCATTTGCCTTGAGCGACAAAACTTGGTTTCGCAGTCCTGCATACACATCTTGAGAAGCCGGCGCGGGTTTCTTTTTCTTGAACCAGCCAAAGACCATTAAAAATACTCCGTTGAAATGAACCAGCGAGCAAAAATGAACAGGAGTGTGGATTACTTCGGCTAGCGCCCGCGGTTCAAATGCTGCGAAAACCGGCGGACATACACAAACACAGCTTAGGCGTGTTGGGCTGACTGGATGACGAGGTATCGCGAGTGCTGTTTGACTAGATGAGCCAGTTCGTGTTCGTCGGCTAAGACACCCATCCCTAAGCTCTCGACTGTGGCGGCGCGATGATTCGAAACTAAATATACGTGTCGGTCTCGGGTCGCCTCCAAGATGGCTCCTGCTGCTAAGGCGTCGTCCGTGTTGTCTTTGGATACCCGTCGTTCAATCTGCTCACGCGAACTCTGACCATCGCGAAGCCGTTTCAAAGCTGGTCCTAAAGATTCATTCAGTTGAGTGCACAACACGATCGATCCGCCTGAGCTGCAATAGCGCACGGCAATGTGTAAAGCTTTTGCCAGATCGGCCCAAGTTTGTTCTGGACTGTCGACGCAGGCAATCACCAATTCCGATTCGGCGGTTTCTCGAATTAGCGCGTCCAAACTGCTCTGGCCGCTATTGTCAACTGTATCCAGCAGCCCGCAAACGACTCCGGCAACTTGATCGTTCTCGGTTGGCAAAACTTGAATGGCCACCATCACGCCTAACCACCACGCAGCTTGATTCGAACGATCAATCAAGTGCTGATGTTGAGCTTCGTTGGAAAGTCGAGCATAACAATATAGTTGACCTCGAATATCACGATTCGAGAACAATGGAAAAATACTAAAGGCACCTAAATAGTCGATTGCGCCACTGGATCTTGCACAGCTAATGGGAATCACTACATCGGCATCTACCAAGGCTCGATTCAGGTAGATGGGCTGAGCATCCTCATCGGCGGCAACGTAGCTTACACAGTTGCTGTCATCCACATCGTGACGAACGACTGCTACGGCCGACAAGCCCGATAGTTTCAGTTGTTCGCTCAAACTCTCCACCTGCTGCTGAGAGCCAGGAAGAATCACTTGCAGGCTTTCAGGAGTAGTTCCATGCTCGACCAACCACTGAGCGATCGAACCTACCACTTTAGTCAGCGAGGGTAGAGCTGGATCAACTGCCAAAGCAACCGTATCACCAGCCACGATCATCTTGTCAATGCTGGCAAAGTCCAACGGCTTGCTCAGCGCTGCGTCGACCGCTTCATGAAGATTTTCCAAAGGTGGCAATTGCGAGTTGATGCAAGTTGCTCCATCGGCGTGAAGATTCCATACCGAGCTACCAAACTTCAAGGAAACGGAAAGTGCTGAATTGCTAGTCATATCTAACTTCTCAATAGCCAACTCTGGATGCAAGCATTACTAGTTCGCGCCGTAGGAGCCTAGTAAGGAGCATTTTTGCCAATGATAAGATCGTTTTGGGGCGAACCCCGCTACAAATGAATCGATCCATCGCAATTTTGGCGATTTAGCCCAATTTAGCAAGTCAAACAGCGGTTGCTTCGAGGCCTGTTTTTTTGATATGAGACCAGTAAAGAAGTTCGTTTTGTCGCGATAATCATCTGGCTTGACGCGTTATCTGAAGGTGAGACATTGAGCATTCGAGTCCGGGCTTGCGTGGGAACGATACTTGCCGTCATTGCCATCGGTTGTGACGAGAGTCAACCAATTCTCGAGGGCCAATCGTCCTCAGCCTCAAGCACCCGCGCTCAACTTGTCAGTACGGCTGTCTCGCCAAAGTCCATCCTAGAGAACTGTATTCAGCGCTATCAATCGCTTAAGTCTTACAGCGACCAAGGCTATGTTCGACTTCGATATCTCAGCGAGGGCAAAGTAACTGAAGATCGCGCACCCATGAGTGTTGCTTGGGACGACGCGGGGCGAATTGGATTGCGAGTCTATTCGGTAGTTGCTGGACCAACGCAGAGCAATCGCTGGCATCTAAAGTTGGGCCGAACTTTTCCAGAACTCTCTAACCAAACTCTCAGTCGTGCGATACCAAAACAGCTTGATCTTGCTTGGCTAGTCGGCGAACCAACGATCTCAGAAGGACTGTCTGCAGGATTAGGAGGCTTTCCACCTCAGTTGGATCTGCTGCTTAGCCCCAAGCCGCTAAGTCGCTTGATTGACGAAAAAGCCAAGATTGAATTGTTGGGGGCGGCGAGTTTGGACGATCAAGTTTGCTCGGTCATCGCCGTCACACACTCGCAATTAACTTACAAATTCTGGATTGCCAAGAATTCCAATCTGCTGCTGCGGTTGGAACTACCCAAGCAGTTATTGCCTCAAGACATTCTTGATGACTCGACTGTGTCCGAGCTGCAACTCAGCATCGAACTTGCCAATGTAGAGCCGAACGGGCAGATTGATTGGAGCCGATTCCGAGTGGACTCTCAGGCTTCAGACAACTTAGTCATGCAGTTTGTTCCACCACCGCCAATGTTGCAAACTCAGAATCTTGGCAAGCAGATACCGGCCTTTCGGCTTCACAACGCTCAGGGCCAGGTTGTGTACGAATCGACGGCCAAGTCCGCTCGAAAAGCTTCGGTGTTAATGTGGATCGCAGATCACCCAGCCTGCTTTGTTGCCGCAGAACAACTGACGGTCATGCTTGAGCAACTTAAGCAAGCAGGCGTTTCTGAGCGCGAACTAGAAATCGTTCCGATATGGGCCGAGGCTAAGCCGCCTGCTGGCCTGAATTTCACGCAGTTACAACAGCAGTGGAAGCTACCTGGCAACTTAGCTGTGGATCAATTGGCCGTTGGTCGAGATGTCTTCGGCGTTCAGGAGGCTCCATCGGTTGTAATTTTGGATGCTGAAGGAAAACTGCAGTTCAATGATGTTAGATTGAATCCAACGCTGGATCGCGTGCTTGCTCCGATCGTTGCCAGAGTCGTACAAGGAGTCGATGTGGCTTCAGAACTAGTTAGTGCTGCTCAGTCTGCTGACGTTCGCTTTCGAGCTACATTAGCGAGGTTAGCTGCATCTGATGCGACTGATGCTCAGCGATCGTTCAGTCGACCCTATCCCCCAGAGAGTATTCAGCTAGTCAAGGTTTCGTCCCACGAGGCGGACTCAAAGCAGATTGCCATAACTCAAGCTCACAACCAATCAACGATTGTTCTAACTACCAATGGTCAACTGCAATTGTTCGAGTACGGGTTGAAGTTGCTGGAATCACAAAAACTACAACTTAATGCTGCCTTATCAGGAAAAGCCCGACTGCAGATCTCACCCGATGATCGGTACATCAGTTTGACGTGCAGTGAGTCGACAATTTTGATCCACGACTGGAAAACAAGACAGAGTCTTCAATATCCGATTCCCGGCAACGCTAAAATTCATGACTTTCAGTGGCTTCGCGTGGGCGGTAGCAAGGCCTATCGACTGGCCGTGGCCACAAGTGCAAGTCAGATCTTGTTGCTAGATCCAGAGAATCGTGAGCAACTAAGCGGCACAAGCCCTCAAATGCCGTTGGCAATTCTGCCACAGCAGTCTAGCGGTGACGTGGATGGCTTGGTCGTGATGCGAGATAAATCACTAGAACAACTTAAGCTAAGCCCCGACTCGGGCAGTGCAACCGCGCGACCAGCCAAGCACTTGCTATCCACAAATGAGGCGAAGCGTAAAATCTCGTTCGTACCCAACATGGGTCCGTGGGCTCAAAATGACTCCTCAAAGCACATACAATATATGGCAACGGGGTTGATTGGAATCGACGAGCCAGTACTATTGGTGCTCGACGATCAGCTCCAACCGCTTTGGAGCTACCGTTTACCGGCAGCTCACAGTCTTCAATCCTTGCACCAAATTGCTTTTGCTACCGCGCCATCCAACGGCGCAACAATATGGGCGATACTAGATGCAACAGGAACGATTCACCTACTTCGGGGTGATGTGCACTGGATGGATCACTTTCGCAACCACGCTTCGCCAATCGGCATAGCGATGCAAGCTACAGGAGATCGCTTGCACCTTGTGGTTGCCACAGCCAATTCGCTTGAGTCCTACCGAATCGAGTAGAGGTGGGAGTGCTTGGAATACGATGGAAAACGACGTTATGGAAATGAGCAACTACACAGCTACGACTTGGACATCTGCGCAGTCCGTCAATGGAATTGAAGATCAAGAAAGTTACACTGCATTGCACTACGATTTTCATCAACCTCTTCATCATCATGAAGAACTGGCCAATGCGGTGACTCATGGCGCGGCGGCAATTGCCATGCTGATTGGCACGATTGCCCTGTGTAGCTCGATGGCTGGGAAAACGTGGATCACCATCGCGTTCTGTGTTCTTTTCTCACTGAGTTGCTGCGCAGTCTTTACGGCGTCCGCTCTATCGCATTGTCTTTTGAGTGATCAAAGGCTGCTGAAGAAGCTGCGCTCGTGGGATCAAGGTTTGATCTACGTCATGATCGCGGGCACATACACACCGCTTGTTTGGACCTATGCCGAAAGCCATGCTCGAATTCCGCTGTTGATTGGCATGTGGATCGCAGCGATTGGCGGTTTTTTGTCGAAAGTGGTGGTGAAACATCGCGTTAATTCGATGGGCTTAACCACCTATCTGATCCTTGGTTGGGCACCGGCATTTTGGTTGTTCATGCAAGTTCCCAAAGGACTCTTGTTTTGGATGTTGGCCGGTTGTGTGTGCTACATCGTCGGCGTGCTGTTTTTGATGAACGATCGACGCAAGAAGTACTTTCACGTCATGTGGCACCTGTGCGTGATCGCTGGTGCCACGATGCATTACATGGGTGTTTACAATTTTGTAGCACTCGTGCAGTAGCCGTTAAAGCTCATCGTCTTCCTGGCCATCTCCTCCGCCTCCTGAAGGCAATTTGAAAGATGGTCCAATCAACATCGCATTGACGAGGAATTTTTCAGCACCTCGTACATAGCCGCGGAAGACAGGGTTGTCCGCGATCAAGATGTACCTTCCACTGCCAGAGGGAGATACCCAAGCGGCCGCCGATGACTTAAGTTGATTTCGATTCCGATCGCTAACGTAACCAGCAATGACTGATTCATACTTAGCAATCAACTGATATGAATTTGCTGGAGCCGCATAGCGCCGCGTGGTGGTTCTAAAGACAGGAATCTTAGAATCTGGAAAGCCGAAGGCCAGCGGATGTGAGTCATCAACGCTAACTTCGAAAAAGGCCCCGGCAATAGATTCGAGTGCCGCTTCGTCATCTGCGTCGGCGAAGCGTTTACGAGCTGGAACGTCTTTGGAGCCCTCAGTACTTTCGGAAGTGGACTCGGAACCGCGAATCAGTTTCTTACGCTGCAACGTTCCAATCGCCGAGCCTATCGCAATCACTGTTCCACCATTTTTGACATAGGTATCCAACTGCTCGACGGCTGAATCGCTCAACGTAGAGTAACTACCTTCAGGCAATAAGACACACGTGTAGTTTTGCAACTCCGCACCGCTTAGTCGATCAACTTCAACTTTGTCGACCGGTTGTCGCAATCGATAGTCTAAGTAGTACCAGAGCGATCCAGCCGAGTAAGATGTGGTACCAGTCCCAAGCACCAGTAATGGCTTACACTTGGGGATATCAATGAGTGTGTCAGATCCCAGGTCCGGCCCTTGAACTGTTGAGCCCGATTGAATCGGACAGCAAGTAACTGACTCGCGACGAGAAAGCTCTACGATGGACTTGGACAGCTTAGCCCATTGAGTGCGGTTGGGCTGCTTAAGCATGACGTAGGTCCCGGTGGGAAGCGAGAACTCGCCAGCTTTGCAAGGCAAGGTGGTAACTCGAAATTGGGCCCCCATCTGTTGCATGACGACGACTAGCTTCGGAACTTGTAATTCAACTGGTGGTATTGCCCAAGCCACGATTTTATCGAAGTCAGCCTCTTGAACTTTGCTTTCGTCAATTGGAACTGAAAAGTCGGTTTTGGCTAGCCAAGCTTCTGGAACATCGTTGCGGTACTCAAATGCATCGATATCAAAGGCGCTTGGGAAATGCCATGTCGAAACATCGTAAAACACGTTGCGTTCAAACGACTCGACCTTTTCCATGACGGATCGAATCAGAAAGTGTTGAGGTTGATCCAATGGGATAATTGCCACGTTGGCAGCATCAAAACTCTTGCCTGCGATAGTGATCTCTTTTTCGGGGCGATAGACGCGTACAGTGTGTTGCTTCAGCGTTTTAGCAGCAGCCAATACGCGACTTGGCGATCCATGAAGCACATAGGCTTTGATCGGATGATTTTGAGCAGCTTTCAGGGCGTTGTTGAAGAAATCGTTCTGAAGCTTCAGCAATGGCTCTCGCTGTTTTTGCGCTGCGGTGATACTCGATAGAGTTAGTCGAAACTGATTGGCGACCGTATCCTGAAAATGCCGAGCGACTCGTTTGTTCGCATAACGCAACCCGCGAGTACTGGCTTGCTCGAACAGGATGCCAACTGAACCCTGAAGGTCCGGATAGGTGCTTCCCTTACCGATATAGAAATCGTCGAAGTTTTCTTCCGAATAAAACAGCTCACCAGACTTGTCCATTGCAGCGATGTGTTCCTTGGCAAACTGCTGAGTGATCTTCAGATTCTCTTTAGGACTGAATGGATTGATGCTCTTCAATTCGCCTGGCTGAAAGAAGTACGAGGAATTGCCGCCCATTTCGTGGAAATCCAACACGACGTTCGGCTTCCAGGCATGAAACAATTTGATACGACCTTGGCTCTCGGGATGGACGACAGGCAACCAGTCGCGATTGAGGTCGAAGTAGTAGTAGTTCGTTCGACCTCCCGGCCACTGTTGATTGTGCTCGCGATCCGTTGGTGAAGCTGATGCGATTTGTCCGCGGTTTTCGTTAGCCCAGTTGGCGAAGCGATCGGTTCCATCAGGATTCAAAGCGGGATCAATCAAAGCCACTGACTGCTCTAAGAAATTGAGCGTGTCAGCATCATTTGCCGTCGCTAGATGATAGGCCACCAGCGGTACAGCGTTGATGCCGCTAGCTTCGTCGCCGTGCACGCAGTAGCCCATCGACATCACCAGCAATTCATTGCCAAGCGCCTGAAATTTTCCAGTAGCCAGCCGAGGCCTTCGGTTGCGGATTTGTTCCAGTTGCTGAATGTTATTTGGAGCACTCACGATACAAACTAGAAGCGGTCGACCACCGTGCGTTTTGCCGTAATGCTGAATTTCAACTCGATCAGATTCATCGGCCAAGTACTGCAAGTAGTCAAGAACTTGATCGTGGCGTAGATGCCGACTGCCAATAGCAAACCCGTAAAACTGCTCGGGGGTCTTAATTCCAGCGATGCGTTCTATTTTGGGCAGCACATCAAGAGGAGACTCGGCGTTGGACGAGTTGACTAACAGACATAATAGAGCGCAGGAGGCAAGGCAAATTTGCTTGAATAGCATGGCGGGAAGTCATAAATTCTGGTGGGAAATCAGCAGGGAAGGATATATCTACGATAATTGGTTTCCCCCGGAAATGTAGTGGGACTTGCCTATTGCTGGGCTCAGATTTACGACCAAAGTGCCCGAAACGAAGCTTCCGGTTACATCAACCGACTTGTTTCCAGATTTTTAGCCGCAGAGACCAAGAAACGTCGTGCGCCAGACTTTGTATTACGGGATCTCCAGAGAAACAATTTTGTCTTTTCCCGAACTATTTCTGCAAGTTCTTTTCGTCTGTTCCGAATAGCCGTTGCCGCTACAATACTCACTCCTAAGTGGATGGAAGTACTCCCAAAAAATCACGGTCAGATCTGAGATTAGATGGCAAAGCGAACAACTGTAAACGACCAAACACCGACTGGTGACATCGTCATGGCGGACGGTGAACCGTTGAACCTTTACAATCCTTATTTGGCTGCGGTTTTGGCTTGGTTAATCCCCGGCGCGGGTCATTACTATCAACGACGGAACTTCAAAGCCGCCATCTTTTTCACCTCGATCACGGCTTGTTTTGTGATCGGCTTAATAGTTTCAGGCGGTCGCTGTGTTTACGCCTGCTGGAATCGGGATGAACACCGATGGCAGTTTATTCTACAGTCTGGCGTTGGAGTTCCCGCAATTCCAGCAGCCATTCAAGGTTGGAGAAAGAGTAACAATAAACCTGCACTGTTTAAAGGATTGTTCTTTCCAAAGCATGAGCCCGCGCCATTTGCTGCTCCAGATTCTCTGGACAAGCTTGACGAGTGGAACAAGAAAACGGCTTCGGGATTCGAGCTTGGAACGTTGTACACGATGATCGCCGGATTGCTCAATATTCTGGTTGTGTACGATGCTTTTGCTGGGCCGTTGCCGCCACCGGCTCCCAAGAAAAAAGGGAAGCCTGAAGATGATGAAAACTCTAAATCCAACTCAAAGGCATAAGGAGCTGCACCGTGGTAGTGAGTATGTCTTGGGCTTACTTGTTAATGTATTTTCCATTGCTGTTAGCTAGTGCCGCCGTCATTGGCGCAACTCGACATGAGAAGCAAGAGTTGATTATCCGCGAAGCTACCTCCAACGCCATTCGCATCACAACTTTCATGCTAGTGATTTACGGAGTCTTGCAGATTGTCTCGTGGATGGTCTAGATTAACCTGGCCGCTCCGCGACGGGCCGCTTCTTAAATAGGCTTGAGGAGGGAGTAGTGATCTTTGAGCAGATTGATCGCACAGATTCACGGGCCCTCCCGCGCTGCACTGATAAAAAGTCCGTCTTAAACCCACTCAACGGGTTATGCCAGTAGAGTTTTTTGTTGCGCGAAGTATGTCGTGAAACGTTGTTTCACCTAGCAAAAAAAGGATGCTCTCGCGTTTGTGCAACGTATGCGCGCAACGAGGATTTCAGCGGCGATTCAAAGTTTTTATCAGCGCACCTGTGCGCTGTAGTTAGCTAACGACCACTCAACTTACTCGCGGGTAGGGTCGCACAGCGGAGTTCAACGAGCATTTGCGGGGAGGACGAGGAGTTCGAGTTTAAGTTCAGTCTAAGTTCAAGTTGCCATCGTGATTGACTTGGTAACTCTTTTGATCCGCGTCGCCTTCAAACTCTGCGAGCTATTCTTTCGTGGCGCCGTGTCAACTGGCACTCGCAGACAGCCGTTCTATCGCCTTCCCGGCGGCGCTCGTTCCTCGCTCGCCACCCTCACCACTTGCGAGTTGCCATACGGACGTGAGAGGGAACGAAACCATCTTTGAACGATTGACGCAGTAGCATCTCTTCTAATAGCGCTCGCGTGGTTACGCATCTCTGCATGAACTGATAGAACGGCAATAAGGGGAGCGCAAATACCAGCTTAGCGTCTCGCCATTTGTGCTCAGAGTAGTACAACACCATCAACCATTGAATGGCTTCCAAAAAGATGTACACGAAGTAGTACATCGCTGAAATCTGCAGCATATAGCCCGCCTCAATATTCAAGGCTAGCCAGAGAATGTAGACCCAAAAAAAGATCGGCAGAATCAGGTTGAATACCCAACGTTCCATCATCAGTAGCAGATTGCTGACCCGAAAATTCGCATAACGAGGGTCGGCCAGGTCGATGTGTTTACGAGCTTCGAAGGTTACGACGGCCCATTCCCAGCGACGACGCTGCTTGATCAGCACCTTCAGGCTTTCGGGCACATCCGTATAACATTCTGCTCGTGGAGCGAACTCGATGCGATAACCAAGTTTACGCAGGCGGAGCACGATGTCTTCGTCTTCGCCTGGACCAACGTCCCATGCTCCAACTCGATCCAATGCCGATCGCCTAAACGCTCCAAACGCGCCGCTGACAATCCCCAGAATTCCCATCCGTCCGCTGAACAGGCGACCGACAAGAATCGATCGCAGATACTCGAAGGTTTGCAAGTAAGTCAACAGATTTCGACCGGTGTTGCGAACCATGACGTTACCTGACACCGCTGCTACACGGGGATCGGACAACGGCTGCACAACTTCCCAAATAGCATCTCGAGAAAGTCCCGAATCCGCGTCAACGATGACGATAACCTCGGCATTTGTTAGCGGCAGCGCGGCATTCATGGCGGATGACTTTCCGCCTCGCTTTTTGGTGATGACCTTTACCCCTTGATGGCACTTTGCAAACCGGTTGGCCACCTCCGACATGCCATCCGTGGAACCGTCATCAACAATTACAATCTCCAACCTTGGATAGCAGCCCCAAATGTTAGACAGACTCCTCTCCAGTCCATCGGCTTCGTTCAGGCCAGCGATAACAGCACAGACGGACGGGCAGTGAGAGTATGAGGGTACATCGTTATGTCCCCTCAGCCAAGCATATGCATCATGCGCAGCATCGACCAACCACATTGCCAACGCTGCAATCACGTACCGAGCTGAATCAAACAGCATCAGAGGGCACAGGAGAAGCAGTAGATCAATCTGCGGTATTGAGTAGAGCCAGTATATCCAGTCGGTCAACATCGTAACTGTAGACCTCCTCTTCAACCGCTAAGTTACCAGGAAAACGCAATCGACATTTGATGCAAGTAAATACGTCTGCAATTTGACTGCCTTCGTGTTGGCAATCGCAACACTGATAGTGCGACTGAATCAGTTCGAAGTCGACGCCAACCACTAAACTCTCAGCGAAACACTTCCGACAACAAAGATCTCTATCGCGTTGGAACCGCCTTGAATCGTCAACCGCCGCACATGCAAAATGGTGTATCAACTCTTTGAAGCGAATATCGGGCGATCCACATTCGTGACAGCCACGACCCACTGTCGATACGGCACTGCACTCAGGACAACTATTCACCCGATGGAGCATCTTCGGCCGCAGCACTCCCAACTCAATCCATTGTTGTAACGCTCGTTCGCTCAACCTGTGCTCGTAACAACCGTTTTCAACATTCAGAGTTGGCATCAGATTGTTGGGGTGCAAAATGTCGCTCGAGGCGGGCTGGAACTGGGCCCCCATGCGAACTCCGCCTTGCGGATAACTGACATTTCGAACCACCACATGGCAATAGTGGAATCGTTCTCCCAAACCATCACCCAGATCGGTTTCAACACCGATCACCCAATTACGGCCGGGAATACCCGAATGATTCGAGATCTGAAACCCCAAGCCGCCCATCGCCATATCGATACTAAATGCATCACGTATGTTGGAGCGATCAGGGCAGCCATCGGCGAGTACTGGAATTGCTAAGAGAGGCTTAGTGACCAAATACCGAGAGCCCACACGACGATCACGACCGCTGCGAGCCGATTGTCGACGGTCTGGTGCAACGGGTGCGTTCAAAAGTGATTGCCGCACCTGTTGTCGAGCTACATCCCATCGCGAGACGCACAATTGTACCGTTCGAAGCAGACTACTGGTTGTGCAGCTTCGCGCGTGAACGCAGTCATCGAACCCATCTGCTATTTGAGCAACGGCAGCAGCATCCGATCGATCGCTGCTGACAAGGACCAACGGTGGAGCCGGAAAATGCAGTTCGGCATGCTCAAATGCTCGGTTGCCTTCTCGCTCGAGAAGATCCTGCTCGACGAGCGCCAAATCAAAAAACGTAGGCCGGTGTGAGACAGCTTGCACATAGGATTTCAAATCGCGAAATACTTCGACTTCTACTTCGTCGTCGGCACCTTCAAGTAGGCGAGGTGTTCCGTGATCGCGAAGGATGGCGATCTTCTTTTTGTCAGCAAAATCGATCTCGCGGTCGATTTGCTTCGATTGTGCGCTGACGGCTTGATCGCCTTCTGTTTCACTATGAGCACCAACATTCACAGCAAACTGAAGTCTAGTCTTTGCGGTCTGAATATCTTGAATCTGCCTTTCCAGGCGAGCGACAGCTAAACGCAGTCGCCTCATGATCAAATCCGGAGTCAAATTCTCGTTAATTACAACATCGGAAAATCCAAGGCGAATCCACTGCAACTCAAAATGTGCGTGCTCGGAGTCAATCAGAGCAACCATTGGTAGAGTTCGAGAGGCTTCCAGAAAGTTCTGCAATTGACCTTCGATCGTCTCGTTACCGCGCAGCCGAATCAAGGCTACATCAAAAGCATCTCGAAGTAGTGACGCGGTGGCAGCTTCAGGACTATCGAAATGCTCAAGATCCCAATAGACCCCTTTGTAGGTTAGCAGTTTCGTATGTAGCTCGCGAGCCGAGTTAGTGTCCGGATCCATCAACAAAATGCGCATGGCGATTACTCCGGCGACTGACTAAGCGTCGAAGCGATCGAGCCCGAGCTTGCGGCGAAACCTAACCATCGATGTGGCATGCGCACTTCGGCACCGATCCAGACAGGCTTACTGTTTTGAGTCGATTGGAGTTCGCTGTCTGTCGGCCTTGCAATGACTCGCACTAGACGTTCATCTTTTCGGAAGTAACGGCTAAGGTTAGTTGGTGCACAGCGAGTCTCGTCGTCAATTCTTTCGATAACAAAGTTCGCTGACTGTCGATTCGGCGGCAACAATAGGTCGATCGACTGCTGTGGAGCATAGTCGTCCGCTGAGGATTGTTGCACGTAGAGAACCGCTCGTAGTGATCCCTGTTCCAGAATCTCAAACAGCGGCTCAGCTTGTTCTACAAACTCTCCCGCCCAATGCGAGACTTGACAGATCCTTCCGTCAATTGGCGCTCGAATCTCTCCCAATAGTTGATACTTGATCAGTCGCTCTCGTTCGTCGATCAGCGTTTCGAGCTTTGACGCGTCTGCAGTTTGAACCATGGAGCTTGGAGAAGCACCAAGGTTTTCCAAACCGTCTTTGTAGCGAGCAATAGCCTGCTCGAGCGTGCGAACTCGCTGTAATTGACCTTCGTAGGCCGACGAGCTCTGTGAGGCCTCTACGTTCGGTATGACTCCGCGATACTCCAGTTGCGTGATGGCTTGATTATGAACCTTCAACTCAGCGAGCTTGGCTCGTTCGGAGTGCAATTGACTATGTAACTGGTCAAACTCAGCCTGAGATCGCAGTCGTTCGATCTCAAGTTCTCGCTGCCGAGACTGCAGTTCACTTTTTCGGGTTTCTAGTGCAGCCTCTGCTAGTCGAATATCATCGTTCAATTTGGCAAGCCGGATTCGCAGCTCGGCGCTATTAATCTTTGCGACCAATTGGCCTCGAGCAACTTGTTGGCCATCTTCCACCAGAACTTGCTCAATGAATCCAGTCCAAGGGCAGGCTACGGGGATTATTCGACCTTCAATAGTCCCATACGCAGCGTAACGAACTAACTCATTCCACAGAACATAAGACAAACTCGCGATAACCGAAAGCAATATTGTGGCTATGAAGAATCGGCCTTTAGCACGCTTTTGGGGTGTTGGTCGAGCGTGTAAGTTCGGCGCTGCCGCGCGCTGCGTAGCACTCGCACCCGAATTTGCTGGCGCAGACTGACTAGACCGCGGAAATCCGACACTGCGGACTCGAGCGTTGTTGGAGGACTCGGGCTTGAGGGTTGGCGACGAAGTTGCCATGATTGTCTTGTTGAGTTAGACAGTTTGCGCAAGTACACAATTCTGGGTCTAGTACTCTACGTTGCGATCTGGCAGCGCGATGACAATATGCAACATGAGCCCCATCGAAATTGTCTCGCTAAACGTTATCATCTGCACAATCGTCACTAACTGCACTTCACGAAACTCAAACTAAATGCAGAAGATGCAATTCCCTGGCCAGCAATCATGGCATATCGACTTACCTCTGTGCTGCACGCTGTGTTTCGCAGCCTTGGCCGCATCGATGGCGATTTGGATTGGCGGAGATTCGTTACAGCAAGATCCAGATTCTTACGCTCAGTTAGCAGAAACGTTGGTTGAAACAGGAACACTGGGAATTAAGGATGCTGATGGAGTTGTGCATTCAACCGCCTATCGCCCACCGCTGTATCCCTGGTTACTCAGTTGGTCTGTAACTCAGGGCAAGTTAAGCATTATTGCCGTCGCATTATTTCATATAGCGATGATGTGCGTGCTCTCAGTTACGGTTTTTGATATCGCCAGGCGTTTACAGATGGCTTGGCCATGGATTCCAGCGATGTTGGTGTGCATCGATCCGCTGATGATCAAAGCCACACAACAGATTATGACCGAACTCTTGGCAACTACTTTGGCAGCGCTGGTATGGTGGCTGTGGTTAGTCTTGTGGCCACCAAGCTCGATGACTTGTCTTGTCACTGAGTCGAAAACACGAAGCAAACTTCAATGGATATCACTCTATGGTTTGGGATTAGTGTTTGGGCTATCGATTCTGGCTCGTCCCACCGCGGCAATTTGGGTCGCAATGTTCAGTCTGTGCATGATTCGCGTAGGTTGCATTTGCTGGAGGCGCAGACTGTTGGATGTGATCACTGTGAGTATCGTAGTTGCCATTTGTGTAGTTCCTTGGACTGTGAGAAACTGGGCTCAATTAGGCCAACCAATTTGGGGCACCACACACGGTGGCTACACACTGATGCTGGCTAACAATCCTTCGCTTTACCATCACTTTAAGGCAAACGGCGCGGACCGCGATTGGCGAACTGAATCCTTTCACCATGCCTGGGCATTGCGCGGCAAGTTTACCAAAGAAGAACTTTTAAGCGACGAGCATTGGATTGGAAAACCAGCCATACTTTTGCCTAACCTTCAAAGCGATTCAAGTTCGTTGACAGTATATTCGCTCGGTGAATTGCATGATGACGCGTTGGCTTATGAGGTAGCTCATCATACCATTCATCAAGACCTAAAGACCTTCGCAAAGAGTTGTATCTATCGTCTCGGTTGGTTCTGGTCGTGTTGGCCTAACGGAGTTGGAAAGGCTCAAACAGCAGTCATTGGAACGTGGTACGCTGGGTTATTTGCCCTGGCATTGATGGGACTCAGAAAGGCATGCGCTAACTTCGAGAGTTTTGTGGTAAGCTGGCTGCCAGTTTTAACGCTAATGATCGTTCTAAGTTGCGTTCATAGCGCATACTGGAGCAACATGCGGATGCGATGTCCGTTGATGCCCTGCATTTATATGTTGGCGGTAGTTGCTTTGCGATCCCAAATTCGAATTGAAACGTGCGAACGCAATTCAACTGACTGTACCTCTGACTGAGGGTCAACGTACCCTTACCATTCACTTGGCCGTGCGGACAAATGAACGTAGAAATAGTAGAAACGCCATTTCAAGCTACGCTATTCGGCTTTGCGGCTGAAATTGCAAATGGAGATATTTCCAAGACTGGGAAGCGGTTGATGGATAAGATGTGGAGCGAAGTTCATTCAAATGGAATCAAGACAAAAGGCGTCAATCATTGGGTCTATCTTCCGCAGTCTCGCATGTTTGCTGGTGTTCAAGTTGTCGACGAGGGTTCTTCAATTGGAGCACTCGAAAAAATCCAGATCGCTCTAAACCGACATCTTCGTTTTGTGCACTGCGGAGAGTATTCAACCCTTCCACAAGTTTGGCAGGATCTTATGCAGCTTCTAAAAGATCAAGGCCTAAAGCCAGTGCTTCCAAACCTTGAAATCTACGGACATTGGAATCCAAATCCTTCTCAGTGCGAGACCACTATCGTGATTGGATTGGAGGAAGGCGCCGGTTGCATGGCGTAGATAGCTGAATGAATTAGCGATCAAACGTTTTGAACTGGATCTTTTCAATGTTGAAAGGGCAAATAACGTGAACCTGACTCTGTGGATACTTCAGTCTTTGGCGGGATTATTATACCTGGCCTCTGGAGTCATGAAGGTTTTCATGTTTGATCAGATCAGCCAGGACGTCAAGTCATTCGGAGCACTTCCGAAGCAGGCGTGGACTGGGTTGGGGATCGTAGAGCTGGCTTGCGTGGTGTGTCTGTTCTTACCTTTGATAGTACGTGGTATCCCATTTGCTACACCGATCGCTGCTGGGATACTTGCTGCGGAGAGCCTGATATTCGTAGCGGTGCACGCCAAGTATCAGGAATACGGTACCATTGGATTTTGCATCGTCTTAGGATTAACGATGGCCTTCATTGCCTATGGTCGGTTCGTGTTAAGTCCTCTGACGCCGTGACCAACGGTGCTAAAGATAGTCGAACAAGGTGTTTCGCGTAGTTTGACCAAGCAATTGTAGTGACGCAGTCAATGACGCTTGCTTCAGCGAGAGTTCTGAAATCACGGAAGCTAAATCCGTATCCAGATTATCCGACTCCACCTGTTTGAGTTGAACCACCTGATCTTGTGATTTCTCGATTCGACTTGAGATATCTTGCTGCCTTGAGCCAACAAACCCGCGAGCGATCGACAGTCTGGCAAGATCGTTATCCAGAGAACTGTAAATTGACTCCATTGAGGCATAGTCTTCTTTGTTGATCGCGTTCCGAAGTTTTAGGATCGAATTGAAAACTCCTTCAACCTCGACACCACTAACATCCTGGCCACCGATCACAGAGTCGCCGTTTACATCGGTGCTTCCAGTTGCAGTGATAGTTTTACTATTGGTCCAACCCAAACCGGTAGCGGCTTGACTTCCGCCAGCATTGGTTACAGAAATTTGCTGAGCACCCGCTGGCGAAGTAAGTTGAATTCCGTTTCCAACGGTTGCCAGGCTGGCGACGATACGCGTATTCAAATCAAAATTGTTAGCATCGTTGTTGATACGATCTAGAACATCACCAACAGTTTGAGCGCCGTCTAAGTTGATTCGCAACTGGGTACCATCGTTACGTGTGAATACCAAATCGTCGCCATTTGGATTCAGCGAAATACCAACTCCGTTGTTCAGTTTAGTGAGTGGTGTATCCAGGTTCATTGTCCTAACGCCCAGCATCGTTGCTAGACTGTCGCCGTTCTCTCCGATGGAAAGTTGCGAACCGCTCTCAAAGCTTTGAATTTGTAGAAACCGACCTGAATCATCAATTGAGGCCGAAACCTTTGCACCTGTACGTTCAATTCTATTCAGCAAATCCTCTACTGTGTCGATTGAATTGCTGTTAACAATGTAGTCTTTTCCACCTTGGGTAATTTTCAGCGAGGCCCCGGTCGGTAAGCCTGCTCCGCCGAACAACTGAGACAAATGTGTTGTCAGAGATAGCGCGGGATTTAGATCGCTGCCGACTACAGGAGAAAGGCTACCTGAGTTTGTGTTGACGATTCCAAGATCAGAGGCAGTGGCTCCTGAACCGACGTTATCAACCCGCAGCAATCCTCCGTTTCCATCCGCATAGTCGATATCAATGCCATTTGTAGATAACGTTGCAGTTAGCTGTCTGCCTCCGAGTGTCACGCCTGAAATCTTATTTACCACATCACCTAAATCATGAGCTGTCGACAAATCAAGTTCGACGTTCTCCAGTCCATTTCCTAGACTAATCGCGCCTCTTCTAACGCCGTTTCCTTGATTGAGATTTGCCAAAGGAGTATCCAAGGCAACGCTTGGATCAAGATCGACGGACCCAACGATTTCATTCGATCTAACTCCGAACGCTTCCTGCGCGGACACATTCGTGGTTACAACCGTGTTGTAGTCGGAAATCGTATTCAAATGATCGTCGTTGGCAGAGAATACCACAGTTTCGCTGTTCAGTTTGAGCGGATCGGTTCTGACTTTGCTACCTGCGAAAATGTACTGATCGCCGAACTTGGAGTTGGCGATTTCGGCTAGCCTTCTCAGCGCTCCGTCAACTTGATTAAGCAGAGCCGTGCGTTCGTCGTCTGAAAGAGTGTTGCTGGCAGCTTGAACCGCAGTGGCCCGAACTTGATTGAGAATATCTTGAGTCTGACCCAGGTTAGTTTCAGTGACCGATAGAATGGAATCGGCCTGTTTTAGGTTCACTTCGGTCTGTGTTCTGAACTCTTGTTGACGTTGAGCAGAAAGCACCTTGATGGCCGCTGGCAAATTTTCACTCGGGCTCTGAAACTTCCGTCCCGTGCTGAGTTGTTGTTGTAGTCGCTGAATTGCCAACTCATTTGAATTAACTTGAAACAACATCCGCGTTGTGGCTAGCGGTGTCGACGTTCTTTCGGAAGCTGCTGGATAGAAAGCTGTCATGTTAGTTCAATTCAAATTATTGATTCACTAGATCTTGACTAAGGTGTCTAACATTTCGTTACTCACCTGAATCAACTTACTGTTGGCTTGGAACACTCGTTGATAAAAGATCATCTTGACCGCTTCTTCGTCCATGTTGACGCCCGTCACCGCCAAGTGCTTAGCTTCTAAAGTCTGATAAAAATTCTTTAGCCCGTCCGTCTTGCCTGCCTGCAAACTGACATCTTGAGTAACGCGAACGACCATATCTTCATAAGACTCCTTCAGCGATCGGCCCCCCAGCGATTCAAGCGGGTCTTCGAATGCCTGTGCGAGCTTCACACCGTTTTCCGTTCCATTTCCGATTCCCGATAGGCTCATCGCAAGCTTCGAGGGATCATTGGCGACCACGTCATTGACACTAATTGTCATGGCGTTGTTACCAGTGAAGAAAGTATTGATGCCAGCCGAACTCAAGAAGTTTGAGGTGTCATTTTGGAAGGAAAACTGAAGCTTCTGTGCATCGGCTGTAATTTGCAATCGCCCGTCATTGGTGATGTTGGCGGTGAGTCCCGAAACGGCATCGATTTGGCTTCGTATATCTTCGAGCGAAGAGTCGCTGGTTCCGCCGTCCAATTGAACTCGAATCGTGCTAGTCTTGGTTGCTCCGGTTTCGGAGTCGTAGACTTGGATCTCGAATTGACCGTTCTTCACCGTTCCCAGATAGCCAGCCAAATCTAAAGGGCCGGTAGGATCGTCATTCGTGTTTTGGCTAGTAACTTGACTAAATCCTTGGCTGCCCTGCCCTTGCGAGTGAATACTGTTGAATTGAGTGATAACGTCGCGTGCGAATTGATCCAACCGAGCGCCGATTCCATTAATTCCTTGATCACGTGCGGCATAGATTCCAGCAAGTTTCCCTGAGGTAACTTCGAGCGGATAGTTGGTGTCGGCCAAACGGACTTCGGGAAAGCTCTCTCCGGTAGATGCTGTTTTCAGGCTGACCTTGAGCTCTCTTTGATTCCCCTCAGAAACCAAGTACTCACCACCGACGAAGACCGTCGTCGAGCCCGATTGTTGCTCGATAGCAGAAATGTTTACGTAGGCACTCAAGTCATTCAAAGCTTGCAGTCGTTCATCGCGCAGGCCAACGGCGTCGCTAGTCTTACTGTCCCTGCCTCCTTCCAATTCAACAATACGAGTATTTAGCTCCGCAATTCGCTTTGTCAGCCGATTGACCTCAGTAACAACTTGGTTGGTTTCCGAGTTTAGGTCGACGCTAAAGCCATGAAGCTGCGTAGCTACCGACCGGATCTGCCCCGATAGCGACTTACCACGTTCGATAACAAGGCGACGCAGTGCTTCGTTTCCTGGTTGGTTCAATACATCCTGAATGCTGGCCGAAAAGTCGTTGATTTTGGTGCTGAGGTCGTTGTTGTTCATCTCCCCCAAAATCGATTCAAGATTATTGTAGAGATCGCCTTGACGTTGGCTGCTCTCTAATTCGGACCGGACTTGACGCATGCGATCTGCCAAGAATTCATCAATCTTCTGAACAACGCCTACGGCTTTCACGCCGCTTCCTAATACCGTCCCGCCAATTTTTGCAGCAGGACCAGATGATTGGACTAGTTCTTGTCGTATGTAGCCTGGGGTTCCAGCATTGGCGATATTGTTACCAACGACCTGCAGTCCCAGTTCGGCTACTTGCAGAGCGTTCGAGCTCTTCTGAATTGCACCGAAGATTGACATTCCAGGATTCCCTCCCTATTCACCATTCGTTCGATGCTAAAGTGCTTCGTTGAGCAATTGACCGCCGCTCATATCGTTGTTCGAAGATTGGCCGAAGTCGTAAACATCTCTCCGCGTCGAGCCCTGCATGAATATCAATGACACATCCTGATAATGCTGAGCTGTCTGATGTAGCAGGACCCACGTCGCAATGTGCAATCGACGAAGTTGATCTCCCTGATTGCGAGCAGTGTTGAAAGCTGATCGGAAGCGAGGCCTGTTCCAAGCCGGCAAGTACTCTGCAATTGCTCGCAGCGATGATACCCGCCATCCTGATTCGCGAGCCTCTTGAATCATCTCCGATCGACGTTGAGCAAGCTCTTGCATTTCACCGTGAATCAAATCTGCTTTTGAATGCATCTCCTGAAGTTCAATCATCTCGCGCAACTGAGCCGCCCTTTGCATCTGAATCAGCAGGTCGTGCCAACGCTGTTGAACTTCGCTCAGTTGCAAGAGATACGTTTCCAATCGCATCGTCATCGACGGATCCAATTGCGGTTTGATTGGAGCGGTTTGCAACATTTTTCAAGCCTTTTCGAATGTCTTATTGGAGTATCCCGTGATCTAATCTTCGGCATTTTTCTTGAGTTAGCCCGAGTCAACTTGCCCAATCAGCTCGCGTCGAGTTGAATGCTAGCCTTAAAGTTTACATGACTAGGTAGTTTGAGTAATGCACAATGCGAATCGCGATACTTGAGTGGGTCTGTGGGGGAGGAATGCATGCTATTGCCCCCGACCAGATTCCGACGAGCTTGGCTAATGAAGGGCAGGCAATGTTGGCTTGTTTGTTGCGACAGTTTTCAGCCGCAGGAGCCGATGTGGTAACACTCATCGATAGTCGATTGGTGAACCGCAATCGAGTTTGCCAAGATCGTTGCCAGCTCGTGGACTATGAACGCAGGTCGAATGATTCGAACCAAACTTCAGACGATGTTGATCCCGTTGGCGATACCATTCAACATTGGATTGAATTCGCTTTTCAGTGCGATTTGGTCTTGGTGGTTGCTCCAGAGATAGATGGCATTTTGCAGCGCTGCCTACGAGCTATGAAGGCTGCGGGCCTTGCGCTTCTGAACTGCTCAGGATCATTCTTGGAGAATTGTTGTAGCAAATTTCAAACAGCTCGCGTATTGCATCAAGCCGATATCGAACATCCCAAGACCTATAGCCTGGAAGAGTTACAGAATGTCGCGTTGACTAACGATGAGCAGCTCTGGTGCATTAAGAGCGACCTGGGAGCTGGCTGCGAAGGACTTCAAGTTGGCACGCTTGATGAGATCCGCGCTGTTGCCTCAGCCAAAATGTTAAGCTCCAAAAGCACTTCCGACACTTCGTACATCGTTCAACCTTGGATCGAAGGCCAAACCTTTAGCTGTAGCGCGATCGTCGATCGAACTGGTACTGCGCATTGGTTTCCACTTGTAACGCAATCGTTCTCCGTCGCGCCTTCAGACTCGGGCTGTACGACTCGAATTTACCAAGGTGGCGAAATCGTTTTGAATTCGAGCGCCATTTCCAGGCCGACGGAACTGCTCAATCGCACTATTGAAGCCTTAGCTCAATTGCAACCTTTGGGGGCATTGGGGTGGATTGGAGTAGATTTACTCTTGGACAAATCGGGTAAGTGGATCGTCATCGAGGTCAATCCAAGGATGACAACTTCGGTAATTGGGCTTTCAGAAGCCTCCCCGAAAAACCTAGGCGAGTTGATGATGCAGGCTTTTCAGGGAAAAAGCTTGCCCCCGTGGAGCGATTCAGATTGGAAGAAGAATGTCGCATTCAATGCAACTGGAACTGTGGATACAATCTAGGCTGTCGTTGGTTTAGATAGGCGGGTTTTAGGAATCTACATTGGAACAGCTTGACGTTATCTTCGAAGACAACCATCTCTTGGTCATTAACAAGCCATCTGGTATTGCCACAATGGGCGTCGAGTCTGGTGAGGTGTCCATTGTTACTTTGGCGGCAGACTACCTGCGTCACAAGTATGCCAAGCCCGGTAATGTGTTCGTCGGCGTAGTTAGCCGATTGGACTCGTTGGCCTCTGGCGTTTTAGTACTCGCCCGAACCAGCAAAGCGGCTAGCAGATTATCCGAACAGATTCGAGAGCAATCGACTTCGAAGCGATATTTGGCGCTGGTTGAAGGTCGAGTGAACGATCAAGACAAGTTCACCTCACTCGAGCATTACCTCAAGAAAAACGATGCGGCTCATCGAGTTCAAGTGGTGGACCGAAGCCTTCCCGGTGCACAACTGGCCAAACTGAACTATCGAAGTTTGTTTTCTGTTGGTAACAATTCAGTGCTGGAAGTTGAACTAATCACAGGTCGCAAGCATCAGATTCGAGTTCAATTGTCCGAAGTCGGTTTAACGATTGTAGGAGATGCCAAGTATGGTTCAAAAGTCATTTGGCCGAATGCAATTGGACTTCACTGCTACCAGAACGGCATCGTTCATCCAACTCTAAAAACGCCAATGACATTTCATTCGCTGCCAACGCATTGGCAATCTCGCATCGGCGACAAAGCAATCGATCAACTTCGAATGAAACTTTCTTTGGGAAACTGATCGGATGTGCAGATGACTCGAGTGCCTCGATCGGAAAAAACTACTGGGCTAAAATTCCATGGCGTCGAGCGAGTTGTCTCTGGCGGACAAACTGGTGTCGATCAATCAGCGTTGGATGTAGCCATTGAACTTGGAATCGAGCATGGAGGTTTTTGTCCGCTGGGAAGACTTTGTGAGACTGGCAAGATTCCCGCGAAGTACCAACTTAAAGAGTTAAGCTCGCCGGACTATGCTGCTCGAACATTGCAAAACGTCAAAGACTCGGATGGTACACTGATTCTTTACGTGCAGAAGTTATCCGGAGGTACTGCATTGACGGGGCGCTATGCGCGAGAGCAACGAAAGCCGCTCTACCGAGTTCGAATGGACACTAGCGTCGATTACCAACAGATCATCGATTGGCTTTGGGAGAACTCAATTAGAGTTCTCAACATAGCTGGACCTCGCGCTAGTTCAAATCCTGGAATTGAACAGCTCACACGGCAAGTTCTAAGAAATCTGTTTGCCAGTCAAAGTCTGTTTGATACCTCCTGGTCTACTTGAGTGTTAGCTCCAAGATTCGGTTCTCGCTGCATTTGATGCGAACTACTTTGTCGGCTCGAACGACGGTTTCGACTTGTAGCTTTTCAGATCTAAGAATGGTCGTTTCCGCGAGTTCTGATTGCTCTTGCTTACCGAACTCGACTACCAACAGTACTGACCATTCTCCGTTGCCACTGGGTTCCATTTTGCCACTGATAACTGTACCAATACGCGGAGAACTTTCGATCTTTGCGGAAACTCCCTTTGATTCAGAAGAATAGGCCAGCTTGCCGCCAAAAAACGGTTTGACGGTAACGTCAACCAGAACCTTGGAATCTTTCGTCTCATCAATTAGACGAACATTCAGTGGAACGCGATTGTCGGCAGTCGCTGGTTTTTCATCAACAGCCTTTTTGAAGACGTATACTAAAGTTCCTGGACCGGCTTCCATTTTCTGTGGTAGTGGGATCGGATTCTCTGGGCCAATACCGCGGACAATTCCAAGTCTTCCATCCTCAATCACAATGAACGCGGTGAAAGACATCCCTTTTACTACAGAATGTTCAAAAGTTGCTTCAAGCGGATTTGAGGACTCGTTGACCTCAGTCAACTTATAGACATGATTTCTATCTTTAGTTTGAATTGTCCAGGAGTCCTTTGTGAATAACGATGGGCCGTAGTTTTCACTAATGTCTCGACCCGAAGCCACGACCTTCTCGATCTCCCATTTGCCCAAAATGGCAGCACTGAATTGCAACTCGCCACCTTCACCGCCCGAACGCTCTACTATCTGTGCGAATGCAATCTGATTTGTCGCAAGACAGATGGTCGCTAAGCCGATCAACAATCGGGTTCGAATCATGGAGTCACCTGTTTTCATAAGAAAGCACGGTAGCAACCAGGGCCTATATGAGTCATGAAATCGCAGACATCGTGACAATCGCTTGTGCTACCGCGTGCCAATCGATTGTGCTACCGCTCAATGTCTACGGCTTGCGCTAATTGTAGCTGATGAAATTGAGCCTGGGTAAGCAAAAAACCTAAGCTCATCGTCGCTTATCCAAAGTCAGGATGTCTGGTAGAAGTGATAAGCTTGTTAAGAAGCGATGATTAAGTTGTTTCTACGACCTTAAGCAACCGGATCCAAGTTTAAAATGGCCAGGCTGGAGGAGTATGAACAAAGCTGGAAGTATACGCCAATATTGCGGCTCGAACTGACCTCAGCTTAGCTCGACGAATTTGGACCAGCTTGTTAGAGGGCAACGCTGTTGTCGTAACTTGCTGGTTGCAATTTCAGCTTTGTAGCCCTCGGGTAAATACGGTGGAAACAAGAAGATCGCACCGAGCAATCGTTCCCTTGCTGGAATACCTAACCGCGCGAAAAGCTCTGGCTGCCGCAGCACTCCACCGCTGGACCAGTAATTCTTGACACCTGCTGCTGTTGCGGCTAGTAGCATCGTTTGGACAGCCGCTGATGCTGCCGCTATAAGCTCGACATTGTCAATGGTCGGCTCGAATGCTTCATGAGTTATCCCAGGCTGTTGCGAGTCTGAGGAATCAACGATTGCATTTGCTCCAGTTGGCGGACTGGGGAGCCAAGTTGATAGTATCACTGCACTAGCTGCAGCAAGCATAGCGGGGATTTTGCCGACAGCCTCCATGTTTTGAACTTCTGATTTCAGCAGACGGCACTCCTTGGATCGAAGTACGTAGAATCGCCACGGCTCGATCCCTTGTAAGTCCGTTTCACGATGCACGGGGTTGCAGACCTTGTGAAACGGCGCGCTGCCGGCACAGGTCAGGAGCCGCTCGACCAATGCGTCCACATCAACTTCAGGAAAGTCACTTTCCGCCAAAACCTTCACTGTTTTTCTAGTTGCTGAAATGCGATGAATTGTGTCAAGTTCTGTTTGCGTTAGCTTGGCAGGTGCGTAATTCGAAGTGAGTTGCGACGTAGTTGCGGATCGAGTATGAGGCGGAGCGTGAAGCGGGTTGAGCTTCAAAATGACTTTCGACATCGAACGGATTTTCCGTCTCGATTTTCCTCAACGTTAAAGCTAAATCGATTTGCTTCAAGCCCTGTATTGGCATTGGATCAGATCGAGGCCCGCTAATCGATATGCCGTGGAATGCAAACTCGCAGTTATCAATGCTGTTGATTGCTGAAAATGTGAGGTTTTCCTTTGCTTTGAGACAGTGTTTTGCAACAATTTGCTAGTTGGTCCCTACGCGATCTGGCTGCTTCGGGTTCACTCGAGTGGTACAACTTGGTAAACTGCTTCCATCATTAATTCGAATACTCCTACCGTTAGAACCCCGTGGCCTTTAGCATTCGACCTTTCCTAAACACAGATCTTCCGGCGATTTGTGAGATCTGGAACGCCCATCATCGGGACCATTGATTGGGATTCCGGTAGACACCGAGCGTATGGAGTTGTTTGTACAGGCCAAGCTTACTTTTTGATCGTCAACAACTGCTGATTTGTAATCGAGAACAATCGCCCGTCGGTTTTTTGCAGTTATCCCCAGTCGCTGATGATTCATTTGAGCAATCTCATCGATCCATCATTGGCATCGCCGGATTGTGCATCAAGCCCGACGAAGAGCAAGACAAGATAGCGGCAAGCGTGTTGATCGACGCGGCATTGGATTACGCAAAATCGCAAGGAATCAGACGTTGCCAATTTCGTCCAGCTTTAGCCGTTTTGCAGTTATTACGTAGGCATGGGACCAGCCGATTCATGGCGGGTGTCCTCATCCACCGAAGCAAAGCTTTGTCAGTGGCTAGGTCGTTGGGTTCAAGCCCGCAATTCCCACAACTGTTTGGGAGTTGGATCTGCTTAGCTTTCAGGCTCCGGCTGATCGAATCCAAATGCTTGTTCGGCGTCGCTCGTTTGTCGAGCGTCAATTGCAAGAGCCGTTGCTACCGTGGTGGCAAAGTTGCGTTTTGGGGCACGCCGAAGTAACAGCCTTTAATCTGACCGACCGAGTTGACATGCGAACACTTCAAGAGATCGTGATGTGGAGCATCGCGCCAGCATTGCGACCTCATCCCGAGTCTGTGATGTGGCTTTGGCCGCCGTCGATGGAGTATTCACCGGAGGATGCTCCTGTCGAGATTGCTCCATCAGATCGATTGTTGTTCCTGCTTTCAGAAAGCCTACGCGAACTTCAGAGCGACCAGATCGATACGGTCCGCGCGATTACTCATGCCGAGTCGAATGAACTTCATCGAGTGCTCAATCGATTGGGCTTCAAGGCGGCCGAAAGCGGAGTTGTTTTTGAGCGCGAGATCTAAGTAGGCTGGCCTTTCTTGGCCGACGCAGGGTCAAGTAATCCACGAAAAACAACTAATTCTGATCGCGACAACGTCAAGTCTGGTTATCTACTACATACTTTTTCGGTTATGAAGTAATACTTTTATCGATCAATGTTGCGAGGAGTTAAGAGATTTCGCAGCTCATCAAAAACTATCTAGGACTGATTCGATTCAGTCATACAGTATTCGCGTTGCCATTTTCCGCGCTGGCTTGCGTGTGGGCATTTGTTTACCCCACTGAATCATCTTGGGATTCGATATCCATTGGTAAGAGACTGCTCGGTATTCTGGTGTGTATGGTCGCCGCAAGATCTGCCGCCATGGCCTTTAATCGATTGGTTGATGCCAAATACGATGCAGCGAATCCTCGAACCGCTCAGCGACACATTCCTGCCGGGCTTCTTAGTCGCGGTCAGGTAATCTTGTTTTTTGTTGTATGCTGCCTGATTTTTGTTGTCGCCACGTTGCTCTTCTTGCCCAATCGATGGCCGCTTTACTTAGCCATCCCCGTCTTGCTTTGGCTCTGTGGTTACAGCCTAGCAAAACGATTTACTGCCGCCGCACACATGTGGCTTGGAGTTGCTTTGGCGATGTCTCCGATTTGTACTTGGATAGCCCTGCGAGGCGAGGAACTGGCTAAGAGTCCATTGCAGTTGATTGCTCCAGCACTCTTGGCAACAGCTATTGCTTGCTGGGTCTCGGGATTCGACATCATCTATGCTTGCCAAGATGCAGATTATGATCGAGGTGCAAAGCTGCACAGCATTCCGGCAAGACTGGGAGTTACTAGTGCTCTGCGCCTTGCTGCTGGGTTGCATCTGGTGATGTGGTTAGTCCTGGCGACCATTCCGTTTCTACAACCAGAACTTCGTTTGGGAACTCTGTTCTATGTGGCTCTGGTAATCGTTGCAGTCTTGCTCTTCCGCCAACATAGAATTGTGATTCCAAACGATCTAAGCCGAGTGAATGAAGCTTTCTTCAATCTAAACGCGGTCATCAGCCTTGGATTCACGGGGTTGGCTGCGATTGACTCCTGTATTGAATCATTTTTTTGATCGCAAGTGAGCTGAGTGCAAGCGTTGCGACCATGTAAAAAATCTGGTTCGGCGTTCGAGTAGTCCATGTTCTCCAGGGCCACGCAAAATCGAAAAAAACGGTATTCAGACTCAAATAGACCCAGGATGAAGCCAACAACCCAACTGCTGCAATTCTTCCTGTTTTGTCACCATCGCGATAGCTTCGAACAATCCCATCGACTGCGATGAAGACCAGCAGCATCGACGGCAAAGCTGCGATGAGCAGCCAACCTTGAGTTAGCGAGAGTTTGATGGCATCCTTGTAGCAAAACTGTATGAGCGATTTTTGAATGATTGGTACTGCCGTGATGGGCAATACCAACAAGTAGGGCCAAAGTCTTCCGCTAAGGCTGCAAGCGATTGGCAAGGCGATCATGACCAGACCGTATTGTGCGTAGCAGACCAGCGCGGGTGCCGACTTCCAGTCAGAGAATTCAGCAACTACCAGCAAGATCAAATGCAGAACAACCAATGAAGCTTCCGACGCTGGCTTCAGGCTGACCTTACTGATTGAACTTTCCGCAATGCGCTGACGATGGAACCACAGTCCGCAGCCAACGACCGCGCCCCAAACAAGTCCGAATGTGGTTTCCATTATGTTCCACCAATTGAAGTTCTTGTACAGCCAGCCCAGTGAACCTGAGGCCATCGCTTCAGCATTCCAAGCGTGATAAGCTTGAATTGCTTGACCAGCAGGAAACCCCAATGCACCGGCCGCAAAACCCCACAAGGCAACTCGCCACGCTAAGCCATCACGTCGAAACGCTCCTGCATAAAGCAACAGGCTGAGCCAAGCAAAAAACACTCCACCCCAAACCTCGGGACGTGGCTTGAGCGTCGCATCAGGCTCGAAATACCAACTATCGGAAAAATAGATTTGTGGCAGGACCCTGTTGCTGGGATCAAATGGGGAATTGAGCAGCCATACTCCAACAAAGAACAGACCAAACAGAGCTGCCATCACGATCAACATTTCCCAGAATCGATAACGCAGTCCGCCGAGACCTATACCCAAAAATAATGCGCTGAAGCCGATCCACAGACCTCCCTTGATCGCCAAGCCCAACATACCCCAAATCAGCGCAGCCCAATTGCCGACAAGCTCTTTATCGTGCGTCAAGCCAACTGTTTGACCATAAGTCATCGAACCGCCAACAGCCACACCGTCATGAGTGCCGCGCGAATGCCAAACAATGAAGGGCTCTTAGGTACAAACAGCAGTACGAGAGTCAATGAGGTTAGAGCCGCCTGAGATCATTGCACCCGATTCATGACCGTACTGTCCACGAATCCCCCAGCCCATTCCCGCCGCCAGAGCCGGAAACAAGATGGCTTGCCATAGAGCCACTTTGGTTTCAGTTGTCGCAAATCGTCCTGAGTTTACTTCGTCATTACTATGCATTCTTGCGCTTTCGGTTTCTTACATGGCTGACTCGGCCACAAATTGGTCCGGCTATAGCATTGTAACATTCTCGTTTGTATCCCAACGAGACGAAGTTGAATTGAAGTGGCATGGGCATCTTGCCTGTGATTGCTATTACTTTCGACCGACAATGCTTTGCTCATAGACAGAGCTTCTGACATTGGGCTGATTAGCAGTTCGACCTACAACACCGGTGTCGTCGATACGTGAGCCTATGGTACTGATAACATCCTATCGGCGATCAACGCGACTTTACTCACCGGCAAACGCAGAAGCTGTTTCCGGTTGGTGGCCCCGAACGGCCAACGAATGAATCGATTGCCGAATTTGCCAACTGGAGTTTTCGTGAACCTTGCCCGAGAAATACTGTCTGTGATCGCAAGATCCTAAGTTAACTTGATTCAACGAGGATATGGACCGCTCGGCTCGAGCGTTTGTTTCTCACCCAGGAACTGAAGCATGTCAGTCCGACCACGACCCACGATGAGTACTCGCATTGCGTTCCAGTAACGGAATCGCAACGTTCGCTACTCATTTTATTGAAGCTCAACACATCGCATTCAAAGGTCAGTCCTGTGGAAACTACGTCTCAAGTGGAATTTCAAACCAGAGTTGTCACCCGTATAGCCGGAGAGGACATCCAGCCTGGGGACTTCATTACGATATCTTCGGAAGTTATCGAGCTTCCATCCTATTTTTGGTGTTGCGATTCTTTAGCCACAGCCAAAGACGAGCTAATTCGACTTCGCTTTATTCCTCGAGAATCTGGCGAGCCGTACAAGGTGATCACCGTTTGTTTGCCGTTTGTTTATGCCAAGCGGTCCACTGGCAAACTGGTGACATTCGACATTCGCAAGCACCAACTCGTGAAGCTCGATCAATCCAGCGGCAAGAAGGTGTGGAAACGTATGAAGAGAGTTGTTTGATCAAAACAAAATGAAGTGAGATTCGCAGGAAGGCGTTGTACGAATATCTGTTCTGGGGCTCGAATTCTGCGAATCTCACCTCGCACACTTAAGACTGATACTTGGTGACTTGACCTTAGACTTCCGCGTGGAACATAATGTGACACGCTGTACTCAGCAAAAAACTCGCCCTGTACCTCCCACCTTGTTCCTTCTGATCGAAAGCTCCTGCCATGCGAATCGTTCTAGCGCTTTTGATGCTGTTTCCATTCTGCTCCGTTGCACTTGGGCAAAAGAAGTATGACGTCAAGCCTGATGTGGTTTACGGTCATAAAGATGGAATGGCTCTGACCTATGATGTATTCACACCCAAGGAGAATGCCACAGGAGTCGGCCTTCTGTTCATGGTCAGTGGAGGCTGGGTTAGCCAGTGGGTTCCACCGGATCAACTGGCGGCGACGTTAATTGCTCCCGTGTTGGACAAAGGTTACACGGTTTTCGCAGTCCGACATGGCAGTAGTCCAAAGTATCTGGTTCCCGAATGCGCCGCCGACGTCAAGCTTGCACTCAAGCACATTTACGAGCACGCTTCGGACTACGGGGTGAACAAGAGTAAGCTGGGTGTGTTCGGCTTTAGTGCTGGCGGGCATCTGTCTTTGATCCTCGGAACACAGAGCAATGATAAGGGCTCGCCGGAAAGCGACCCGAGAGTCGCCGCAGTTGTGGCTATTTTCCCGCCAACCGATTTGGGGCCGTATGTCGAACCAGGGAATCCAAGACGCGAGCAGTTTCCAGCACTGAAGTTTGATCCGAAGAAGGTAGCCGAGGTATCGCCGCTATTCTCCGTTACCGCTGATGATGCTCCTACATTCTTGGTACACGGAGATAAGGATGATCTTGTGCCAGTGTGGCACAGCGAGAAGATCGTTGAGGCGTTCAACAAATCCGGAGTCAAGAACGAGCTTGTTGTGATCGAAGGAGCCGGACACGGCTTTGACGCCAAAGGCAACAAACGCATGTTCGATGGCATGATCGGTTGGTTCGATCAATATCTGAAGTAGGCAGAGGCTTGCAGCGATTCTAACCGTCATCCAAAAGCCCGAAGGGCTGACAAAACAATCAAGCTTGCCAAATGCGAGGCAGCGAGACGCAATCGACTCACAAAAGTGCTGTGACTCCAGAATCACAAGGGCTTGCGAGTAACGAAGTCGCCTTCGGCTTGCCGTTAAACAATTTTCCTTCTTGGATCAATGGACGGACTCAGCATCGTTTAACGGTATTAAGCTCGGTAGGGGCCCTTTTTGACCTCGGGGCAAGACGTCAAACTTCTAGCCGGCGTTTCGGCGAGCTTGAAGTGCGCGCTGCTGTTCGGGTGATTGATACAGAGCTGGCTCATCGTTGCCATCTCCGTCGAAATCACCGACGATGACAGTGCCATCGTTCGACTCAAGCAAGAACACTTGGTCGGTAGCATCGATCTGGCCATTGGCGTTGCTGTCGACGATGACTTGATTGCCTCGAACTATCGCAATCTCATCTACTCCATCTTGATTGATGAAGTCGCCCACCAATGGCAGGTCACCCTTTTGACCAAACTCGATAGTCTTGTTCGGCTTTCCATCGCCGTTGGTGTCCAGCTTCCAAACACCATCGCGGAATGTTCCAATGGTTGCGACGCCACCGTCCTCATTGAATTGACCTGAGACGGCGATGTCTCGGTTAGACCCCATACGGAAGACGTGGTCGATCACATCAGCTCGAGCGCGACCCTCGCGGCTTGGCTGCATTAGTCGTGGTGCATCAGGAGTTTCGTCGTGGGGACGTGGAACGTTCTTGGGTCGCTTGGTGTTGACGAAGTGAGCTGGGTCAGGCATTCCTGGCTCTGTCGCAATCGCTTGTGCGTCGCCCTGCCATCGAGGTCCGAAGACACCCGCGTCATCCTTTCCATCTCCATCCCAGTCGCCTACAACGGGTTGATCGCCTTTGCCACCTAGCTTCAACCAAATGTCAGCCTCGTCCCATCGACCGTTTCCGTTTGCGTCGATAAACCACTCGCCGTCCAAGAACAGCGCTAATTCATCGTAGCCGTCGCCATTGAAGTCACCCATCAGTGGCTTGGCTCCCGGCACGTAAAAGACCGATTGCAGCTTATCGCGGCTTTCGGCGTTCAAACTGATATAGCGATAGTTGCTAGCTCGCATGCCCCGAACCGTCCATGAGCGGAAGTTCAAATGGTCCGAGTTCTCGACGATTACATCGGGCGTGATGTCGTCACCATTCCTAGCTCCACGCGGAGTACCACCGTTGATGATACTCAGGTGCCAAGTAACATCGGACGCGCCACCTGCACCCAGGATGATTGGCGGTGGGCTGTAGGACAGCGGCTGAAACGGCAATGGTTGCATGCCCGGGAATAGCTCAGGGCTGACAATTGGTTTGGTCAAGTCAGTTGGCGGTCGCTCAATCGGTGGAACTGGCGTTTGAGGCTCGACGGCGAGTTCGCTGAAGTTATTCTCCACAGAGTTATCGCCCGGCATTACTACAACGGCCATGATGATGTCTTGCAGTTGTGCATCTGTGAATCCAGCGAATGGGCCAAGGTCGATCTCTGGATCGTTACGCAAGGCATCTACTTCGTCCTTGCTGTTCAAGGCGACTCCACCGGTGCTACCGGGCGTGTCGATGAAGTCTACCAATCCATTAGGCTGCGTTTCTAAAATGTAGTAGATGCCAGCAGGCAAACCAACGAACTCATAAAAGCCGTTGGCGTCCGTAACCACCTCGACAAACTCGGTCGAGTAACTGCCGGGCATCGTGTTCTCAGAACGCAATGGATTTCCAGTTAGATCGTATAGTCGTATTCTGACGTTCGCCAAAGGCAAGTCATCGGCCGACCTAACTCCATCCCGAATCTCATGGATGTTGTCAGGAAGGATTCCAAACGGTGAAGCGACCGGAGGTCCATCCTGGAAAACATAGCCGCTCAGTTTGGCGGGTTCCACTTCACAGAAGTTAGCGTCGGTGACATCCTCGCCGGAACCAATCGTAATCGCGCTTTAATCAAGTCTTGTTGAGTATCATCACCATTGAACGCCGGAGCAATTTGTCCGCCTTGGAAAAATCCGCTCGGCTGAGTTTCACGAACCGAGTATTGCCCAGGCGTCAGATTGGTGAATCGATAGTTGCCGTTGGCGTCGGTGACGCTTGAGCCGATTACCTGACCTTGCTCGTTCAGCAGCTCAATCTTGACGCCCGCCAAGGATCGCTCGTCGCTGCTTTGAATACAGTCGAAGTCCTTGTCAACGAAGACTTTACCTGAAAGCGTTCCGGGCTGAACTTCGCAAAAGTCGTAATCGATGACATCCTGCCCAGCGCCGATATCGATGGATGTGATGACATCCTGCACCGTATCGTTGCCTCCGGCAGAACCAGCTCGCTGACCGCCTTGCAGATAACCGCTAGGCTGACTTTCACGGACTGTGTAACGACCAGCTTTCAGATTGTCAAAGCGGTATAGTCCGTTGCTGTTGGTCAATGTAGTGGCAACGACTTTGCCGGAACTGTCTAGCAGAGTTATGGTTACTCCGGCAATCGGCTGCTCTTCTTCCTGGCGAAGACAATCTCCATTGGCATCGACGTAAACATGTCCGGATAACGAGCTGACGAGTATTTCACCGAAATCGTAATTGACACCTTTCACGCCTGAGCCAATTGGGATCTTGGCGATCAAGTCGCCGGTGGCATCAGTGGTACCACCCAACGAACCTGAGGAAGCTTGACCAGGTAGATAACCAACCGGAGTTTGCTCGGTGATTGAATAGAATCCTGGGCGAATTTTGGTGAACGAGTAGAACCCGTTGCTGTCGGTTTGTTTCGTCTCGATTACTTTGCCTGTTGGATCGCGCAATTGTACCGTTACGTTAGGCAGCGGAGTTTCGCCCGCATCGCGTTTGCCGTTATAGTTGGAGTCGAAGTAGGTGTGGCCGCTAATTTCAGCCGGAACCAGATCGCAAAAGTCATAGTTGATGGCATCAACGCCGCCGCCTAAAACGATCTGGGTGATTGTGTTTGCATCGGTTGTATTACCGCCCGCTGAACCAACATCAGCATCTCCGTCAATGTAACCTTCTGCGTTGGTTTGACGAACTGTGTAAGTTCCTCGGCGCAGGTTAGTGAACGAATATGTTCCATCAGCAGCCGTGGTGGTAGTGGAAACGACTTTGCCGGAACTGTCCAGCAACTCAATTCGAATGTTAGCTTGGGGAGCGCAAATGGCATCCTCGCTATCGCAATCCATTCCAGAAACTACGTAGCAAACATGTCCGCTGATCTTGGCAGGTAGATTTTCGGCAAAGTTCAACTCGGTCGCGTGAGTATCGCCCAAACTCAGATCAATCTGAGTGATCCGATCGGGATCATTAGTCACAGTTTGCCCAACCGCTTGACCCGTAGTCAGTTTTCCAGCGGTCGCTCCGACGCTGTAGTAGCCCGATGGCTGAGCCTCCCGAACTTGATAGATGCCGGGCTCCAACTTCAGCGACTTGTCGAAGCTGTAACGTCCCAAACCGTCTGTCTTGGTAGTTAATCCCGTGGAGACGAACTGCGAGCCGCTCAGCTTGAATAGCTCAATATTCACATTGGCTAATCGAGTTTCATTCTGACCGATTACCAAATCTTCGTTAGCGTCAACCCAAACAGTACCGGCTAGCGAAATCGGTTTGGGAATCTGAACTGTCGTAAATCCAACACCCGTAGTTCTATCACGGTGCCCGTTGTCATTGTCCTTGGGAAGGCTGAGGTTCAAAGGATCAACCATCGAATCGTAAAAATTCATGAACTCGCCAGTGCCGCTCGCATCCTCATAATGAGGCGCGACAAAATTGGCGGTCATCAAAGTTTCCTGGAACTCAACGCCCGAGGCGATCGGGTCCATCCCTTCGTTGATCTTGTTGATGTCAGTTTCACCATCTTTCATGTGGTTGATTTCATCCACATCGATGGAGAATACAAGTTTGTCACCGGAGTAGAAATTGGTGAACTCGAGAACTAGCTGACTACTGCCATCGATCACGGTCGCCTTCACCGTAGCCTTGCCATTTTTGCTTTCCAAGCTCTCAACTTTGAACGGATGGGCCTCATCAGCGCCCAAACCACCTTTGACCGTGTCGAAGATCATGTCCCCGCGGCTTGTCCCTGCCAAATAGAAGTCGCCGTTTAACACTAGCTTCGTTAACTGTGTATCAGCAGCGCCGCCTTCAAACGAGACGTAGAACATATCAGGGTGAATGTCCGATCCGCTATCCTGCTCGGCATACACAGCGCCGATTCGAATGTCCGAAGCCATCAATTGCCGAGGCTCTAACTGCTCGACATTGATCGAACGAAATCGAGACGCTAGATATGCACGACCTGAAGCGAAGCTCGGGTCCATAGCTTGGGCGTTGCTTGAACAGGTTGGATTGGCTGGAACATTTTCGTGCCTGCCCATCCAACGAACAAACTGCTTGAAAGTTCTTTTGATACTCATCTGCCACTCGACTTAGCGAATTTGAGTCTTAGCATCCACTTGGATCGGAGTGAGCGAAGTAGGCAGACTCGCTCGCGATCGATCACGCTCTAACGCTGTTAAATTCCATAACCGAACTGTGGTATCGAACGATCCACTAGCCAGCGAGCCTCCGCAGGGAGTCATAACGGCAACTGTCCCCGAGTGCCCTGTGAGTTCGGCAACAACAGACTCGCTTTGCGCGTCTAGCAATCGAATTTTGTTGTCGGCGCCCGCTACTGCGATCATGTCTTCATTGACAAGGCACAGCGTCATCATTTTGGACATCGCAAGTTCAGTGCTCCACAGCACACGTTGCTCTTCCAAATCGAAACGAATAACGCGACGATCTTCACCAGCGCTGGTTACAAAATTACCGTCTGGGGAGAAGGCCGCTGTGTGCACTCGGCGCTGATGGTGACGGTACTCGGCGATCAACTTGCCCGACTGCGAATCCCAAACTCGGATCTCGCCATCTCTACTTCCAGAGAGTACGCGGCTTCCATCGGGACTGAATCGAACTGTGCGCTGGTCTTTGAGATTACACTTGAGTCGTTGAACAAACTGACCAGCAGCCAGATCGTAGATCAGCACTTCGTCGGAGAAGCCTCCAATGGCCAGCAGACTGCGCTGGGCCGATATACTGATCGATCGCACCGCATACGGGACAATTGCAACTTCTTCGGCTTCAAGCGGAAAGCTGTATTTCCAACGCAAAATCCGTCCGTCATGTCCGGCCGAGTACAGATCGGGAATAACTGGATTAGGTTTGTCCTTCGTGTCTTGATTCACCGAGTAGAGGCTATCTGACGCTAATCCGCTGGAGGAATCGCTGATCGGATTCGACTCCTGTGGTGCTTTATTTGGATAAACGAACACCAAAGATTGAATCCAATCTTGATGCCCGATAACCGTTTGGATTGTCTTACCAGAGGTCGTATCAACGATGCGAATGGCATGGTCATCGCCAGCAGCCGCCAAAAAGCGACCGTCTCGCGAACCTGCAAGCGCAGTAATTACCGGAGCTGAAGTAGCGCCCGGTAGCTTTTGAAACTGGAACTCCGTAGATAGCCCGTGATCAGGAGCAGTTGAGATCACTGCAGGCAAAGCATCCGTTGGTTCAAACTGTTGTCCGTGAGCCACAGTTTGAAATCCAAGTGCTGCGATTGCCAGCATCTGCGCGCTGACGGGTCGGAGAATCGTAGCGATTCTCATCAGCAACTATCCTTGATTGATGGTTCGTAACCACCAGCTCTGTCAAAGTCGGAATTTGCGGGATTCCTGTAATACCCAGACAGCGCAGGTAATCACTCCTCTTCTATCGGTGTTTCATTCTTGAATCTCGATTAGAATTGGCGGACACTGCGGCTAATACGGATTATGACTACCGTTCGGGTGATGCCTAATACTCGCAACATGCAAAGCTAGCTATGAAGGTTCGAAACGCAAGAAAACCCAAGCTCACCATCATTTGGGCTACAATCATCAGCTTACTTCTTGGAGTTCGGCCAGAGTCGCAAGCCTGTCAGATCGCAGCACCCGCTGTTACTCCGGCCAGCGAACAACAAACGCAGTCTTCAGCAAACTCATCGCAAGCTGGCTCCAACTCAAACGTTTCGTCAGCCAAGCTTGGCATTGACGAGTTCACGCCTGAGCCGAAAGCAAAACTGCAAACCACCGATCTGACCCGAGCCAAAATGCCCGTAGTCGATGTGCACAGTCATTTTTGGGTGCGTCTGAAACATGACCCAGATCAGTTGAAAGGCTTCGTCGAGATCATGGACCGCAATAACATCGCAGTCTGCGTTAGCTTAGATGGTCGACTGGGACGGCAGTTAGACGATCACATCAAGTATCTTTGGACAGAACATAAGGACCGCTTCGTCATTTTTGCTAACTTGGATTGGCAGGGAAGTGGAGTCGCAGATCGGCCCGAGACATGGGACTGCAATCAACCCGAGTTTGCTCGAAGGATGGCAATCGAACTAGAACGAGCTAAAGAGCTTGGCGTATCAGGCTTGAAGGTCTTCAAATCGTTCGGGCTTGAGTACCTAAATCCCAATGGAAGCTTTATCCAAGTCGATGATGAACGCTACGATCCCATTTGGCGAGCGTGCGGACAACTCGAACTGCCAGTCTTGATTCATACCGCAGATCCGAGTGCATTTTTTGATCCTATCACACCACAGAATGAACGCTTCGAAGAGTTATCGCGGCGACCTGAGTGGCACTTTCCTTCGGATCGCTTTCCATCGAGAGCATCACTCCTGGAAGCTCGCAATCGACTGTTTGCCAAGCATCCCAAAACGACTTTCATCGCTGCACATTTTGGAAACGATGCAGAGGACTTGCAGCAGTGCGAAGAACTCTTAAAGACTCATCCCAATGTCTACTTAGACATTGCATCGCGAATCAGCGAACTTGGTCGACAGCCCTATTCGGCTCGCGAATTCTTGATCAAGCACCAAGATCGAATATTGTTTGGGACTGACGGACCCTGGCCTGAAAGGCGATTGCACTCCTACTGGCGTTTTTTGGAGACCAAAGACGAATACTTCCCTTACTCAGAGAAGCCGATTCCACCGCAAGGATTGTGGAGAATCTACGGAGTCTATTTACCCGACGATGTGTTGAGGAAGATCTACTTTGAAAACGCTCAACGTATCGTTCCGGGCGTTGCTGAGCGACTTGAGAAGCGAAGGTGATTTTTCAATGCGAATCCCACTTTGTTGAACGGGCGAATGCCATTACTAGATTCGGCTCGTATCCACGTTTAGAAAATTCCAGCCAGTTACATTCCAATCTTCTCCAAAGGGACTGGTCCAGCGGCACTCTGCTAAGAAGATGCTTGGCGCCGAGTTCAATCGATAGATCTGAATCTTGGCAATTGATTGCGGAAGTATTGGCTGTCGAGTAACGATACTGACACCGAGATAAGAGATGTTTCTCGTAAAGCCTTCGTAGCTCTGCTGACAGTCACGCAGTTGAAGTAGAGCTGGACGAACTAGAAATTCGCGATGAACAGTTCGTCGCTCATGCTGCTCGAAGAGTGCATCTTCGATTAGCAGTTGCTTAACAGACACTTCAAGCTCGGGGCAAACAGCACTGAATGAATCTTTGAGCATGATGACTACACCTGAATTTAGACTTGGCGACTATTGAGGTCATTTAGCGCACAGCCTCAATCTGAAACCTAGGCCAAAAAAACAGTGGCATCAAATATCTTTTGCCAATTTCTCTTAAGTATTTGCAACGTACCTGACCAACTATACGAGCAGCCTGCTTAAGGAGGCTGGGAAATCAACGGCGGGTAACCCGCCGGAATCTGGGGTGAGCGGATGAATATTCTTCAAAAATACAGTCTTGGACTGACGAAGTTGTTGACACAATGACGCACTTCGGTCAATCTTGTAAAGTTCAATGCTGGTTTTTCCTGACCTCACACCTCTTCAAATTTTCTGTTCAATGCGGCAAAAAAGCTCAGGCACCAGAAATCCGGGCCAATTGGTCCGAAGAGTTGGAATGCTGTTTTGCATTCTGGTGGGGCAGCTATTCCTGAGCAGTACGCTGTGGGCTCAGTGCGGTGACTATCTGACTTCGCGCTTCTCGCATCACGATGCCACTGAAGCAAGAACCAACTCGGCCGACGGAACATACTCGCCAAGTAAATCTCCGACCAAGAAATGCTACAGTTGTCGAGGAGCTACGATTCCAGCAACGGTTCCCTTCACCCCAGCGTCGTTGAGGGTCGACATTAAGGCTTTGGTTCAGCTTGACGACCAAAACTTTTCTGCCAGTTATCGAATTGGTTTTTACGATCAATCTCTGGAGGCTATCGAAGGATTCTATCCTTCGCTTCTTCGTCCTCCCATCGCGTAGTGCCACTTTGTCCGCTGAAGTGCGTTCCAGTTGTGGCTGCACTTCTAACTCAATGCCGGAAACCGCGCATCCGAAACGGTTATGAAACTCCGTTGAGCATTGATTAGTTCTGGGCAAAGTTTCTTAGTTTCCAATTTAGCCGGGCCAGCAAAGCCAATCAGCTTTTGCGGGCCCATGATCGAGGCCTCCTAACAAGCTTAGTCGGCTGTGATTTTTGGAATAAGTCATCGTTTGAATGATGATGTGATTGGCATTCTTTTCTTACTCTTGCACTACTATTTTGATTGAACATATTATGAAGAACTATCGATCCGCTTTTACGCTCGTTGAGCTGTTAGTTGTAATCGCCATTATTGGCATTCTGGTCGGGCTGCTACTGCCAGCAGTGCAAGCTGCTCGCGAGGCGGCTCGCCGCATGCAATGTGGTAACAATTTGAAGCAGTTCATGTTGGGCGGCTTTGAACTATGAATCGGCTCACAAGCGACTACCAGCATCGCGACTATCGACGACTACTGACAAGCTTGGTCCGTCCAGCAGCATTTCCGTACACGCTCGGCTTCTACCTTACATGGAGCAAACTCAGATATATGATCTGATCGATTTCCGCTTAGACTACAACCATGTCAACAATGCAGTTGCGCTAAACACGAAGGTTCCAACTTTCATTTGTCCGTCGGACCCTGGAATCGCTGTGCAAACAGCTAATCAAGGTGCGCAGAACAACTACTATGTGAACTCGGGAACGATTCCCCTATGGCAACTAACTACTGCATCGTCATGGATTGGCCAAATCCCTGATTGGGATGGCGTGTTCTACCGTGATTCATTCCTGAAGCTGGCTGCCATAACTGATGGCTTGAGCAACACGGCGGGTATCTCCGAGCGACTGACTGGGGATTTCAATCAATCACTTGCCAGTCCAAAGACTGATACCTTCCAACCAGGTACTTCGCCGTTGACTGCGGATCAGGCTTACAATGATTGCATGGCCATCAATCCTACCGATATCACCAAGCAGGGCTTTTCAAACATCGGTGCACCTTGGCTTCGCGGATATCACTCGACGACCGAATACTATCACATTGCTACTCCGAATGGTCGTTCCTGTATGTATCCACCTGGACGTATTATGACCACTGCCAACTCGCAACACACCGGTGGCGTGAATTTTGCGTTGATGGATGGTTCTGTTCGATTCCTATCCGCAACAGTAGACATGCCAACCTACCGAGCGGCTGGCACTCGCTCTGGCGGCGAAGTAAACGCACTTCCTGAGTAATGCAACTGTGATTTGTTGCCGACGGACAGGTCCTGACTCCAGCAGAGTCGAGCCTGTCCCAGGCAACTTCTCTTAAGAACAACCATCGAAAAATCACGGGGAGATTATGTTATGAAGTTTCAAAATCGAATTCAAAAAGCAAAACGAAGACTGTTGCTCGGAGCTTTGCTTCTAACTGGCAGCATTGTCAACAGCGATAGCTCGTATGCTCAAGAGAAAGCTGCTGCACCTAAACTAGACCTTGTTCAGGCCAACACTGACGAACAGCCTAGATTGACGCCCATGACCCGAGCGGCCATGAAGCAATATCTGGAAGATCTGAAGTATCGCAAGCTTCGCATTCCACTGCCAGAACTCAGCGATGCAGAAAAGAAACGGGCACTTGAAGATCCTCGCGCTGGAGGTTACGAATCGCGTTTGCGGTCGAACTACTTAACGGACGCGACCAATGCCTATCTCACCTTCGGCGGCAGTCCGGCCCGAGGATTTCCTAACAATCCAAATCGGCCCAATCAACCCACTGAATCCAAGTTGACACTTGACTACGGATTCAAGGTCCGAATGTTCTGGATTGCTGCTCGAGCTAACAATTGCCAATACTGCCTAGGTCATCAAGAGTCCAAGTTGCTGGCAGAAGGGATGACCGAAGACGCGATTGCATCGTTGGATAGCGATTGGAGTCAGTTTCCAGATAAAGAAAGGGTTGCTTTTGCTTTGGCAAAGAAGCTAACGAGTCAGCCTTACACAGTCACCGACAAAGACATTGATGATTGTCGACATTTCTACAGCGATCTTCAAATCATTGAGATGATTGGATCGGTTGCCGGCAACAACGCCATCAATCGTTGGAAGGAAGGAGCTGGTATTCCGCAGTCATCCAATGGGGGCAACTTCGGTGCGTCTCGTGGAACTGCTCCGTCAACCTCGAGCGAAGAGCACTCGTACTTAACTCCAACCTCTGAGAAGTTCGCTAAAGCCGTTTCCAAAGTTGCTGTAGCAGCAGCTCCCGTAAAAGAAGGAGCTGACTCGGTACCCACGCAGTACGAACGTCCAACTCTGGAAGTTGGCGAAGCACTTACCGCCAAGCTGAAAATGGCTGAAACTCGTAAGCCTCGATTGCCGCTAGCTGACGTGGCCACGACGCGCGAAGTGATGGGCGACATCGTCGGTTCCGACAATCCTCCAGCTTGGATGAGATTGTTGGCTCATTTTCCTGTAGCAGGCAAGCGACTGGCTGATGCAATGGTCGCGAACAAGAAGTCAGACCAGCTTGATGAGAAGCTTCAGTCAATGATCGATTGGGTCGTAGCTCGACAAGACGGGGCTTGGTACTTGACCGGACTTGCTAAACGAGACATGGAGAAGTTGGGGGGCGATGCAGAGTTGATGAAAACTCTGGATGGAGATTTGAGCAAGCCATCAAGCAAACTCTCGGAGCGAGAAAGAATCCTATTGATCCTCTGCAAGAATGTTGCGGCCTCACCAATCATACTTACCGACAAGCAAGTTGCTGAAGCTGTAGATGTTGCTGGCGCTCGCGCTGTAACGCAGGCGATCAACTACACCTGCTATCGAGCTTCGTTAGATCGAATTACGGAAGCCGCTGGACTTGCGTTGCAGAACTAGTTGTAGAGTACCCTTGTAGCGTTACTCTGGGTCACCAGGGACAGCGTTACCGATAGAGCGACCTGGACTTGCTACCCTCAGGTCGCTCTATCATTCTTTTTGGGAAAAGGCTGTTAACAATAGCTTCGTCTCGATGCGTGCTATTCGGAACCTCCCTTTTAAGTTTGCAACAAAAGTGATTTGATGCATTTCCGTAAGGGTGGCCAAGCGAGGAACGAGCACGGACGGAGGGCGAACTCAAGAGATCTTGCCTCATGATATGACGGCGGTCCCCTATCAAGTGCTTCAGCTTCCGGCATTGGCTCGCTCAAACCCTTGATACTCCAAACTAACCACTTAGCTCAAGCAAAGACATGTTTAGAGCGGTTCTTTCAGCGTTTCGGGCAGATTCACGGATGGATCGCGGGGCGGTATAATGCTGGCCTGCTTAGCGAAAAGATGAAAACTCGTTGAGTTTCGTTGGCGTAGGGCTGACACGAAAGCATCAATGTCTCCCACTGACATGGAAGGAGTGGTCGTTGGCTCGTAATGAACAATTGATCCGGCAGCACAAGATTCTTCAAGTGCTAGAACGATTGCGTTTCGGTGCGACGCTTGAAGAGCTTCGCGATAGCGTGGTCGACGAACTTGGTTTGACTAGTCTGCATACTCGCAGCATTCGTCGCGACTTGGAGGCTCTAATTGCGGCCGGTATGCCGATCATGGACGAAGAGAATCAGCGTGGCCGCGTTTGGAAACTCAGTCGGGCCGACAAAGGTCTGCAGAAAGTTGCCATCACCGCCAGCGAATTGATTTCTTTGTCGATGGGCCGCGATCTGATGTTGCCTTTAGTGGGTACTCAGTTTTGGATCGGAATCGAGTCTTTCTGGAACAAGGTCCGCGATCAGTTGCCCGAAGCCGTCTTCGAACATTACGAACGATATCGACGCACTTTGTACGTTCTTGGGTTGCCAACCAAGACTTACGAAAAACATCAAGGCATGCTCAAGACGATCAATCGAGCGATTCAAGAACATCGCCACCTAGAGATCGAATATCAAGTTCCTGGTCGTATGCCTTCGGTTCGAACGTTGGAGCCCTATGGTGTGGTGTTGTTTCAGTCGAGTATCTATGTGGTGTCGACCGAAGAGTCTCGCGACGGAACTGGCACGGATCGCCTGCGGCACTGGAAGTTGGATCGATTTAACTCGGCTAAGGCGCTTGATAGCTGGTTCAAGCCGAATGAGGCGATCGATCTTCATGAGCACCTTGGCAAGTCAGTCGGGATCTTCAGCGGCGGAAAGCCCCGCGAATATCAGATTCGACTTTCCCAGCAAGCCTCGCATTGGGTCGAAGAGGATCCATGGCATGCTGATCAAAAGCTCGAGCGCCGTCCAGATGGAAGCGTGTTGCTGAAGGTGATGGCGTATCACAACACGGAGATCATCCAGCGCGTATTGCGATTTGGACTAGAAGCCGAAGTGCTAGAGCCGCGTGATTGTCGCGACGAGATTGCCGAAATCTCTAAGCAACTAGCTAAGGTCTATCAGGCTAAGAAATAGCTCTCACGTTCGCAACGCCTGCCAAGTCACTTTTTGTTCAGCCTTATTTTGCCTTGACCCGTTGTGAACAACGAACCAATTCTCCACAATATCCTGACTCAAACCTAATTTCTCGAATGCGAGTCGGAGTGGATCATGTCGAAGTGGCAAATCGGAGTTTTCACAAGTATCGATGCTGGTTTAGGCGTCAAGCTGGAGGTCGCCAAGGAGCTGGGGATACCAACGATCCAGATGCACGCTCCCCATCGTGCTACTCGAACGCCGGAAAATGCGGCAAAGTTCTTGGCTAAGCTGAAAGAACTTGGCATCACTCTGACTTGCGTTTTTGGCGGCTTCGAGGGAGAAAGCTACGCCGATATCCCGACGGTCGATAAAACGGTTGGCCTAGTACCCAAGGCAACTCGAGCTGAACGACTACGGGAGATGAAAGAGATCAGCGACTTTACCAAGTTACTGGGCTGCAATGTGGTTGGCCTGCATATCGGCTTTGTACCTCACGACACTAGCAGTCCCGATTACAGCGAAGTTGTTAAAGTGACGCGTGAGCTTTGCGATCACGCCAAAAACAATGGTCAGGCGGTACACTTAGAAACAGGACAAGAGTCAGCCGATAATCTGTTGCAGTTCATTCATGACACTCAGCGAGATAATCTGTTTATCAACTTCGATCCAGCCAACATGATTCTTTACGGCACAGGTGAGCCCATCGAAGCGTTGAAGAAGGTTGGTAAGTTTGTCCGCAGTGTTCACTGCAAGGATGCAACGTGGAGCGACCAGCCAGGAAAGACATGGGGCTGCGAAGTACCATTGGGTAAAGGTCAGGTTGGAATGGAAAACTATCTCAAAACACTGCTAGAGATCGGCTATACCGGACCTCTGACGATAGAACGCGAAATACCCCAGGAGCCCGATCGCCAGAAGGCTGAAATCAGCCACGCCAGTCAGCTACTCGCCGATCTAAGAGCCAAACTGTTGTAAGCTGCCACAAGAAATGGTTCAAACCGAACAACCCTCAGCCTGTTACCTTGCAAGCGAATTGCTTAACGCAGTTGGTCGCTGCACGGAGTTAATTCAGTTTCGTGAGCTAGCTTTGGCAGCGGTGCAGCGTCAATTCACCATTGCAAAGATGGCTTGGGTTCACCAGCAAGATGCGCACTGGGCTGTTGTCGGAGCACCAGAGTCGTTGGCGCAATTGCCGGTTGATTTGGCAGCTACTGCAGCAGACGAAATGGAGATCGCTCAGGGCGAGGGTTGGGTCGCAGTTCCGTTAACTGGTCGTTCATCGCCGGCCGAAGTGCTGCTAGTCGGTCCTTATAACGCTTTGCCGCTGGCAGAACTGCAAGCGGTTGGAAATCTGCTCCGAGTCGGACTAACGACTGCGGCTCAGCATATCTCCATGGCCCGCCGCGATAGTCAACTGCAGACGATGCTTGAGTTGGCCGAGCAATGGCAACGCAACCACAACTTGAACGAGCTGTTGAACTCGATGGCTGCTGCCGCAGCACGCGTTTTGGGCGGCGATCGAGCTAGCATCTTTCTGTGGGATAAATCACGTAGCGAGTTAGTCGGTTATCCAGCCATGGGTGTCGAAGGTGGTCTACGGATTCGGGACGATATGGGTGTCGCTGGAAAAGTATTGCGAACAGGCCAATCGCATCGCTGGGATAATTCTCAAGATCCAACCGAGATCAATGCACAGGTTGGTCAAAAACTGGGATATGCAACGCGATCTCTAATTGCAGCGCCGCTGCTGGATCGCCGCAACAAGCCGCTGGGAGTTTTCGAAGTTCTCAATCATAGGCACGGAGAATTTTCTGCAGCCGACGAAGCTTTCTTGGTCGACTTAGCCAAGCATGCTGCAGCCGCAGTTGAGAATACTCAGCGGATCACTTCGCTGATTCAATCACGAGATCGGCTGGTCAAGCTGGCCAATGACACGACAGCATTAGTTGGCCAATATCCGCAGGTTGTCTCGTTGCGTGAAACGGTCCAACGAGTTGCCGCAACTGAATTGGCCGTTCTAATCTTGGGCGAGAACGGAACGGGCAAGGAGGTGATCGCTCGCAACCTGCATCTGAATAGCTCTCGAAAAGATCAGTCGTTTATCGCTATCAACTGTGCGGCAATCGCGGAATCGTTGATCGAGAGCGAACTGTTTGGACACGAGAAAGGAGCGTTCACCGACGCCGTTTCTGATCGAGCTGGAAAGTTTGAACTAGCCTCCGGCGGTACTTTGTTTTTGGATGAGATTGGCGAGCTGAGTCTGGCCGGTCAAGCGAAGCTGTTGCGAGTGCTGGAGGACAAGATTGTGACTCGTGTTGGTAGCGAGCGTCCGATACAGACTGATGTTCGCGTGATTGCCGCAACCAATCAAGATCTTGTTCGACTGGTCCGTGAAAAGAAGTTTCGTGAGGATTTGTACTTCAGATTGAATGTCGTAACCTTACAATTGCCCCCGCTGCGTGAACGGGGAAACGACGTTGTGGTGCTGGCCAAACATTTTCTCGAACAGTTCTCTCATCAGATTGGAAGAATCACTCCAACATTAACAGATTCGGCTAAACGGCGTCTACAAATGCACTCGTGGCCAGGCAACGTGCGAGAGTTGAGAAACTTAATGGAACGGATTAGCTATTTGACCAACGGCAACGAAGTCGAAGAGTCTGACTTGGCCTTTGTAATCGCTCCCAGTTCGTCGAGCGATGTTGGAATAGTACCCGCCAATATGCCTTTAAACGATGCCACCGATGTGTTTCAGCGTCAATACATTCAACGTCATGTTGAACTAGCTGGAGGCAATCTCGCTCAAGCAGCTAAACAACTTGGTATGCACCGTTCAAATCTCTACCGCAAGATGTCGCAGCTTGGAATGAGCGACAAGCTTTGATAAGTCAGCCTTGATAAGTTAGCTTTGGCAATGCAAACAACAAGTTACCCTAAAAACGGTTTATCAAAGCGAGCAAAACCCGACGCTAACACGTGGCGGCTAGTTTAGGCTCCAGTCCGGACAATCTCCTACGCGTCGCTGCTGATTTGGTAGTTATGCTTCGCAATGCCCCAGGACTCGTGGCCTCGTCCACTTCGTAGACTCGGCTTCCCTAAGCCAAGATGATTTCGATCACCGACAGCGTTTGAAAATCGGGTACACGAATCAGCTCTCGGTCTCTCAAGAAATTGCTCTCTAGTGTTTTTTCTGTGACAACTTCGCGAATCAATTTCGCCTTCTGAGGCAGTTTGAGCGAGACCGAGACACCGGAAATCGTAGTTTGGTGACTTTCTGCGATTGCCTCCTGAGCCTCTTCTGAATTCTGATCCTGTATCCATGGAAAGTCGTTGACTAAACTCACCACAAAACGCCCTCGATCTTTGGTGCAAAACAGGTTGGCGTGCATCAGCTCTGGACCTCCTTGAATCAACATCGGCGATCTACTTTCAAGCGGTGCAAGTCTGGATGCGAGATCACGAGTAGAACGATTGAACTGTTCAGACTCGTACCAATTCCAACTAGCTTGATGCTCAACTATCGTACCACCTCGCTGTTTGAAGTCACGAATCGCCTTCTGCATTTCAACGGTTAAGGCTTCGGGATTGGGAAGAAATATCCATTCTATGCCCTCGGTCCAACCGCGTTCGAGTTGTGAATCGGTGATGATTCCCAACGGCAGTCTTCTTCGTAAAACGGTCTGAAACGCGCCGAAGCTTCGAGAACTACTGTTGGTCCACATATCTAAATCCCAGCGCGGTCCAACTCCATGGCGATGTCTGGCGATCTCGCTGAAATGCACCGCAGCCCAACGAACCGCTTTGGTTCCCGTAAAGGCCGGCGATACCTTTTGCGCTAAATTAATTGCTGGCTCCAGGATTGGATCGGGAAAGTTCTTTTCCAATACATCCAGGGCAGCAATACAACCATGGGCGACTATGCCTGAAACGCCGGTGATTGCCGTTACGGACTCCTTCATGAATGGCAGCCAGACGTGCGCAGGTCTTCCATCGGTTGCATCGCGACAGAGTTGAAATCCAAAAGCCAGTTTAGCGTCTCGTTCGGGCAAAAGGATTTTCGCGTACTTGGTCTGCATATGCTCGTCGTAAGCATAAGGACGCATGAACTCCGTCTTGTTGCTGTCCATCAAATGGAACATGTGGGTCGAAAGATGGGTGGTGTGCGTTGATGCAAAGTTCGCTCCACTGATCACCATCACACAGTCTGGCCGACGCGTATGAATCGCTTTTCGCCAACGCAAGAACGCACTCTCGACAATTTGATTGGTGAAATCGATGTGAGCCCCGTATTCGGGCTCGTTGGTGCGATTGGTTCTAGGCAATCTTCGACCCGTTTGTTGCAGATAGGTACGCTGACAGGTGTCGCACCAACATCCTCCGCGGGGCATATGCTGATAGTCAAAGTAGATGCCGTCGATTCCCATGTCGACTAGTTCTAACAGCCGAGCTTCAACCAGTTGTACATATTCGGAATTTAAGCATAGGTAGTTGCCGTGGCGCGAGGCATCGATCGTTTTTCCATTTGCGTCTCTGCATAGCCACTCGGGATGCTCTTCCGATGCTGCTAAATCTGTAGTGATCCAGTAATAACCTAGGATCTTGATGCCTTCGCTATGTGCGTCCTCAATCATCTCTGCAACAAAGTTACGCTCTGCGGCCAGAGTGTAAGGCTTACCGACTTTTGTTGGCCAGAATGGACCGTAGTCGCCAGACTTCACATGCCGTGTGAAAACGTTAGCGCCCATTTGCTTGACCGATTTAGCAACTTTAGTTCCCATGTTTGCTTCGGATCGTGTCAATCGTGTGTGCAAATGCACGCGTGAAGACTCAAACCACTGCGGCAGTTGATAATCTCGAGCTTTGCTAATCCAGTCGGACTGTGCTTGATTTGGACTGGGATCGAGATGATTGAGGGGATCTAATTCGCCAGCCGGAAGCACATTTCCAGAGCTATAACTATTCGGCTGAGCCAATGGACTTGTGGTCAAAAGCCCAGCAGCCGTAGCAGTCAGAAAATCGCGTCTCGAACAGTTATCTCGGCTCATCGCGCTAGACGTTTTCGGGGCTTGGGATTTCGAAGCCCGCTCGATTGCGATCCTTGAGCAGTTTATTGGCCTGCTGAGCAAACTCGCCGGTGTGCTTTTCAGTCTTCGGATCAAAGGTGAGTACTGGGCCCACCGTGTATTGAGAACCTTCTACGGGAATGCCAACTCCATTAGCCATAATCTCATGAAGTTTGGCGAAGTGCTCTGAAGCATCTTTGTTATCGCCGAACTTGCCTGACTTGAGGTCGAATGGGGCTTTCGTACCCAAGCGGTAGGAGTTGTTCATGAGGTGTCCAAGAACGCAACCGTAATGAGCATCGTAAACATTGCCGTTGGCCATCATCGGGTCTTTGGCTCGACAGGCAGCGATGAAGGCTCCCCAGTTTCCACCAGGAGTGACCTTGCCAGCAGGCACATCCACCTTCACACCCTCGGTGTCACCCTTGGCGTAATACTTGCCGCGAATAATCTTGCCACCATCTTCAAAGTAATACTCGTTCTCGACCTGATTTTCATATGCGTCGTAGCTGACGTTACGGACGTTGAAGAACACTTGTTGTCCATTGGGATACTCTGCCATGGCGAACATCGTGTTGGGAGTTTCACCTTGATCTTTCCACTGGAATCGACCTCCGATTGCCATCGCTTTGACTGGGTGAGTTTGATCGGGATCAATAGCCCAGCGAGCGATATCGAGTTGGTGAGTACCTTGGTTGTTCAAATCGCCGTTACCGGTCTGCCAGAACCAGTGCCAATTGTAGTGCACATAGTTGGCATGAAACTCTTGAACATCGGCTGGACCTCGCCACATGTTCCAGTCGAGTCCTTCAGGTGGATCAGAAATCGGCTTGAATCCGATGGAGAATCGTTTCTTGCAGCAGTAGCCATACGAAATCTTCAGTCGACCAAACTTTCCCGCGTGAATTGCAGCGTGCAGTCCAGCGATCTGAGCGTTGCTACGATTCTGAGTACCATGCTGAATAACAACGCCGTACTTTTTCTGAGCTTCGACGGCTACTCGCCCCTCAGCCACATCATGGCTCATCGGCTTCTCGACATAAACATGCTTGCCAGCTTGCGCGGCCCAAATGGTTATCAGCGAGTGCCAGTGATTGGGAGTGGCTACAGAAATTGCATCTAAAGTCTTATCCTCCAGTGCTCGACGAACGTCGGCCGCAGTTTGAAATTTGTGTTCGGCCTTGTTCTCAAGACCACTAGCAACATTACTAAGTACTGCAGGATCGGGATCTATTAGCCAAGTGATCTCAACATTTTTCTGACTGCTCCAACCACCGATGTGACTTTGACCTCGTCCATTGACTCCGGCGACCGCAATGCGAACTCGATCGTTTGCTCCGATGATTTTTCCAGAGCTTTTCGTTCCGGAAATCATTAAGCTTCCGCCGACAACGGCTGTGGTAGTTAAGAAATCGCGTCGGGAACGAGTGCTGGAGTTTGGCTGGTTCTTGGGCTTTGACTTGGACTGCATAGTAGGCTCCCTAGGTTATGGCGGGTGAGTTGAGAGAGAAGAGCAAGCATTCAGGCGTGAAGAAGCATCCGTAGTTTAGCACAAACTACTGAGAATTTCTGCACTGACTAGCACGGGCCAGCTAGGACCAGGAAGCAACTGGCGACTATTCTGAAATGACTTCGCCAGCAGCTCTGGTGGTTAGCTCGGCCAAGGTAGCGAATTGACATGCTCTGCTGAAGGAAGCGAACACTACCATCAGCCATCGCCGCAACTGCGCTATCGGTATGGAAAGAGTAAACCTCGTGAGGCATTAGTACAGTTGATCGCGCAAGGCCCAACCAATGTAAGTCCGTCAGGGCTTGTACCTTCGACTCCGAAGCCTTTTTGATGGTCGGCCCAGAGTCCTCCGGTAACAACGCCATTTCCGGCACCGCCAAACGGAGGCTCTCGGTCGGTGATTCGCTTACCGCGGACCCAATACTCCGGTCGTCCTGCATCTTCGGTGGCTAACAAAGTGTTAGAAAGGCCATCGGTAATTTCTGCTGTTCGGGAACCAGTTGAACTTATCACTCCGCGCCAGATCGAACTATAGCCGCTCGGGTTGGGATAGTTTAGATACGACAACAACGGCTGAGCCACTACGGAAACGTTGGTGTAGTCCCAAGCTGCGCCAGTAAATGGCGAACCAGTAACTCCAGCAACAGCCGAACTGCCTAGGCGATCAGTTACAGGCGTGCTGGGGCATAGGAAGCTAGGCACAATTACGCTGCGAGCTGTCGTATTAGCCGAGTCATACCAACTAACATTCTGCGCGTAGATTGTCTTGACGTTCTCTTGTTCGATATAGGGGAGGATTTGCGCGATCCAGCCATGCCAAGGTGCCACGGTAGTGTTTGAGCGTGGAAACATCCGTTGGACCGATTCAAAGTTGTGACAGGCCAACGCTATCTGCTTCAAATTGTTTTGGCATTGAGTTCGGCGAGCTGCTTCGCGCGCGGCTTGTACCGCAGGAAGCAACAATCCAACTAGCACGCCGATGATGGCAATGACAACTAATAGCTCAACCAGTGTAAATGCCCTTCTTGGTGAAACATTCCAGTTCGAAATTCGGTCAATATTCGTATGAGTGTTAAACTTGCACAAGTTTCGACTCCAATCAGTAGTGTAAGTACTTCAGCAACCTCTCGAGTTGAACACTCTTGTGGTAAGCCAGTATTTGGGGCTATTAGGATACAAGCAGGTTGGCATTAGACATAGCCATTGCATTCTGCACCGAATCCGTGCTTGAGTTCGCCCGATTGGCGTAGTAGAAGCCGCACAAATTCCGCAAGATGGCCAGTTGAGACAAGAAGAATGGGTAGGTTCTGAGCAAAACAACCTCTCCGGACCGCATCCGCACCGCCAGTTTCGCTAGCGTCTTTGAAGTGCTGAACTATACTAACGGCTTTTCGCCCTCATCCTATACGCGTTCTATGGCACCACTACGAATAGTCTATTTAACAGCCGGTGCCGGCGGTATGTTTTGTGGAAGCTGTCTCCATGACAACGATGTCGCCAAAACGCTAATGCGAAAAGGTCATGAGGCCATTCTGTTGCCTCTATACACGCCGATTAGAACTGATCAAGATAACGCCAGCGAAGATGCTCTTCTACGGTGGGATCAGCGTTTACCTGCGGCAGATTTCGCCAATTTTTCGCTTCCTGCCCAAGCATATCGACCAGTTTGAACTCACCGAAGTTGGTTGCTTGGTTCTCCAGCGCGGCAGCTGCAACTTCAGCAAAGACACACAATTGCTCTTACCGTTTCAATGTTAAAGAAGACGGTAACCAACGCAAGGAAGTAAAGCGACTCTGTCAGTGGCTTCGCCACATTGGGCGGACGCTATTATCTTTTCAAATTTATTGATTGCCGGTTATGTTCAACGTTAAGCAGCCTGCCCTCTACGCAACTGGCCGTCATGCTTCAAGGCGACGATATTTTTTACGATAGCTTGCCGGAACCGTATCGAGCGGAAGCTCTCGAGCGAATGCAGGAGATTGCACGAAGCGTAGATCTGTTCTTGGTGCATAGCCAAGACTATCGCAATAGGATGTCGCAGCTTCTTAAGATAGCTCCAGAACGAATGGTGATTTGTCCGTTGTCAATTGATGGAAAAGACCTACTATCCATTGATCGCAGTAAACTACCCGACCGTCCGGCCACGGTTGGATATCTGGCTAGGATTGCTCCTGAAAAAGGCTTGCACCTCTTGGTTGATGCGTTTATTCGGTACAAAGCAGAAACGAAATCGTCGGCAAAGCTTCAAATGGCCGGTTGGCTTGGAAAGCAGAATCAAGGCTATTGGGACCAACAAAAAGCGAAGCTAGATGCGGCTGGATTGAGTAGCGATTATCGATTTTGGGGAACCATCGATCGTAAGCAGAAGATCGAGTTCTTGTCCTCTATCGACCTACTTTCTGTTCCAACGACCTACAGAGAACCAAAAGGATTGTTCGCTTTGGAAGCTTTAGCGGCTGGAGTGCCCTATTTGCTGCCGAACCATGGTGCATTTCCAGAATTGCACGAAAGAGCCAATTGCGGCAGACTGCACACTCCAGACTCCACAGAAGATCTTGCTAAGTCGCTGGGTGAAATGCTTGGCGATATTCAGACCACGAGACAGTATGCAGAAAAGTGTCGAAGCTATATTCGCCAGCATGCCACGGCTGAGATTGAAGCCAGTGCGGTGATCAAAGCAATTGCTGCTGAGTAAAGGAAAAAGACTGCTGAAGTTCGAATCTTCAACAGCCTTTTTGTTGGATGAAGGCAGTGGTTCTGATTACCTAGCCCGCCGCTACTTCTTGCGTTTCTTGGATGAGCCGCGCTGGGTGGAGTTGCGAACATTGGGCTTCTCCAGCATCTCGGCCAACTTGCCCAGCATGCCCTGCTGAGGTGGCTCGACTGGCTTAGTTCGATCGTTAGGACTTGGACGATTCTGTTTCGGCTTTGCAGTGGAGCCACTTTCATCGTCGCCGCCAGAATTGACTTTGGCAGCAGGAATTGTCTTCTTAATGATCCTTCGCTCAACAAGCGACCAAATGCTGGAGGTGATGAAGTAGACACACAGTCCCGCCGGAACTTTGAAGAACATAACACCCATGAAGACCGTCATCCACTTCATCATGGTTTGAGTCATCTGCTGCTGCGGATCGTCCGTCTTGGGCATCATGAAATGTTGCTGCACCAAGAACAGTGTTACCGTAACTAGAGGCAGAATGTTAAAGTACGGTCCCAACCAACCAGTACCGCGACCAGCAAGATATTCCCACATCCAACCGCTCCAATTGTAGAACTGGTCTGGGCCAGCCAAATTGGAGCACCACGTTAATCCGGGAATCAGCGGTTCCTGACGCAGTGAAACGTCAACGCTTAGGCAGCGATATAGTCCGATGAAGATTGGAATCTGCAGGAACATCGGCAAGCAACCGGCAAGCGGCTTGAAGTTGTGTTTAGCGTACAACTCCTGCATGGCCTGAGTTCGTTTACCCATATCCTGATACTTTTCATTGATCTTCTTTATTTCAGGCTGCAACTCTTGCATGCGCTGACCGGTGATCGCTGCTCGACGTCCCAACGGAAAAAGCGCTAATCGAACGCAAACGGTTAGCATGATGATCGCTAAACCATAGTTGCCAACAATGGCATAGAAAACGTGCAGAATCCATCCAAGAGGTTTAGCGACCCAAGGAAACCAACCGTATTCGATCGTTAGACCTAAACCGTGAGAGGCTAACAGGTTCGATTCTTTGGGGCCCAGGAAGATCGAATATCGATTCACTGACTGTTGGCCGGGCGCCAATTCCTTGTCGGCAGTGTCAAACCAAAACGCAACGTTGGCGGCCTGGATTTGATCTCGCTTAAGTAATGCTGGATCGGCCAGCAGTCGAGCCCCAGCGTTGGACAAGTTCGAAAGCCCCGTTGGATCTTCCGGGTGCGGCAGCATCGACGCATTGAAGTACTGTGAATCGACTCCAATGTACTTGAGCGTTCGAGTATCTAGCGGCTCGCCTTCGCTGAACAGCACTGTATGAGGCTGCGTAGCTGTCTTTTTTGCGTTGGCATAGATATCTCGCGTTGTCGTTAAGAAGTGGGTGCCGCGATTGTCACCGAAAGCGACGTCGCGATGGCCTGCGGCAGCAAACCAAGCTTGGCTAATTTTGACGGAGTACCACCAACCTTCCAGCGTCATTCCGGTCGGACCTTCTTGACGCAAGGCGACCTTTACTGGCTTGTCATTGTTATTGACGACAACTACTTCCATATCCAACATGTAACCATCTTGCTTGTCGGAAACTGGGTACAGGCGGTATCTCTTGACCAGCTCTAACTTGGGAGCATCGGTCTTGTCGAGCATCGAATCCAACGGCAGCCGAAACTCAACCCCTTGTCCGCCGTCCACCTCCAGAGGTCGAACGTCCCAGTTGCGGTCATAGGTTGACGCAAGTGCTGGCAGTGCAGTTTTGCCGCTCGGGATTTTGGTAGAGTTGAATGCTGCCAAAGTGGTTCGCAGACTGTTCAACTCTTGATTGCCCAGGATTTGCTCAGTCTTGACCGGAGTAGAGCGAATAAGATCCAGTGGAGCATGAGATAGCTGGACTTTGAAGGTCAGCGATTGGCCCGCACGATCAACTTTCACGTCGACCTCTTGACCAGCTTTCGTCTTGCGGAGAGCTTCATGAAGGTCATTCAAACTGGCTACCGGATGTTCAGCAACTTCTCTGATCACATCTCCCACCTGTAGCCCAACCAAGTCACCGCTTTTGGCTGCTGCGACTGGCGAACCATCGGGTACTGCTCGAATTCGCATGCCGCCAGTATCTTCTACTAAGCCCAAGTAGCCTAAGTATCCTCCTTCGTGTTCCAACGAGATGAACCGGAACTTACCGGGTTTGTCTTGTCCAACCAGTTCAGCTCGTTCGACACTCGCTCCGCGCGAGGTGATTGTGACCAACAAATTGAATTTCTTGTTGGAGTCCATCGAGCCTAACGTAACAACCTTCTCGGAGGATGCCTCGGGTGCCCCCAATTCGGCGCTCTTGTCGCTCGCAGGTTGTTCGTTTAAGAGCGGGTTGTCGTTTGGCTTGACTTCAGCGGGGGCAGGTTGTTGGTTGTTCTGCTGGGCCTGCCTTTGGAAGTTCAAATAGATGAAGAACACCAGGGTTGACAGAAGCATCCAAGTGAGGAATCGCTTGTTATCCACCGATTAGTCGCAATCTGAAAATGGGTTGAGCACATTCCTCCCCCAAAGGGTAGGCTATGTGAGAAAATTGTGATATTTTGCAGGGTCGATATTCTGACCCTCAATGTTCGTTTTGACTAGGGCAAGATTTGGGCAAAACTGGGGGCGAAACCGGTTTATCAGCCGTAAAACCAAGCTGAAAATGAACATTTGTCAAAATCCAACCTTACTCGACGCACGATTGCCACCCAACCAGGCCGTTGCCTCGGTGGGTCGACCTGTTATCTTGTGATCAAACGACTGTTCTGATTGTGGCAAAAAACGCTGATCGACAAATGACTGATTCCAACAATCCCTATGAAACGCCGAGCTCAAAATCCGATTTCCCCGAACTTACGGGACAACAGGTATCTGGCGTACTGAGAGTAACCCAGATCATCACTATTGCTCTATCGCTCGGATTGCTAACCTTTACCGGCATTTCTATTTTTTCGATCTATCAGCAAAACGCTCAGCTCAATTGGAATTTCGATACGCTCGTCCTCATGGGATTGGGGCTAATGGCTTTCATGGTTCCCGCAAGTTTCTTGCTCCCCAAGCTCGTGGCCAATTCAATGGCTAGCGCACAAGCTGACGAAAATCCGGAATCTCGACTTAACAAGTTACTGGGGCAGTTTCAGTCGCAGTTGATCATTGGCCTAGCCTTGCTGGAGGGATGTGGGTTCTTGAATGCAGTTGCCTTCATGCAACATCACCATCCGCTGTCGATGTTAGCCGCAATTTTTTGCATCGGCTTGATACTTGTTCGAATCCCAACGCGATCCAAACTGCAATATTGGCTACGCGAGCGTTTGCAGGGTTGATTCGTCGGAACACCGTGGTGAGAAATCGAATTGGTGAGCAATACAATTTGCCGCAGGCTGCTGTTTACACTTGAACGCCGTAGAGTTTGATTGAAACTTACATCTTCGGTCACCCGCTAGCCGTGAAGCTAGAAAAGTACGAAGTCACAGACGACGACTCCGTTAAGAAAGCGTTTATAGACCTATGAGCGACGATTCGCCACTGCCTCAACTTCCCAATACCCTAAGCTCCAGAAATCTAACGATTGGACTGATTTCGTTAACTCTGATTCCCTTCTTTTTTGTCGTCTTGCTTTACGTAACGCAGCCAACCGCCAAGGATCCAGAGTTAAATGTTATGCTGAGTATTTTGCCGCGACCTTGGCAATCTAATGATGGAACGCAGACGCGATTATTGCCAACATTGATAGTTCACAATCCAACTCAAGATGAGTGGAACAATGTCAACTTCGCGATTAATGACCAGTTCTTCTATTATCACGATGCGATTGTGAAACCGAATGATGAACTTTCAATCCCGTTGAAGTTTTTCCACACTAAAGGTAATCAGTTCTTTCCACCAGAGAGTCAGCCACTGAACACCTTGACGGTCTACGCTCAGATTCCAAAAGGCACCCGCGCAATCCGCGAATTCTCTGGCAAAGAACTCCAGTGGACTAAATAAGGCCCGGTGGAAGGAGTTGATTGTTTGACACTGCTTGCCTTCGCCGGTATTCGAACCCTCCCGCACGCATACGAATCTACAATAGCCAGATTATCTTGCGAGAGGGTCGGTAAGCGAGTAATGGGAGCTTTCTGGGGAGGGTGAAGAATACGGTCGCCCCTCCCGCGAATTTGCGTACTTTTTGTAGCAGGCCTGTGCGCGCTGGAGGGTCCAGTCGCATGAACCAACGGCGATCAGCGTGAAGTGTCTTTTTTTCTTTGAATTCTGCAATACACTCGATGCGAAAGCGAACCTACTCAACTCAAGTAGAAGGATGGAACGTTGCCAATATCGATTTCGGCAGATGTAGCTTGTCCGGTACCTCTTGAGTTCGTCGCCTTCGTTGAAGCAGTAGCGATGTACGTGGGAGCTAGCGTCCCAAGAAAAACGCTTGGTGAGAATGAGCCTTCAAGCTTCTCACTCGTTACCGAGTTTGCGAAATTTGAATTAGCTCAAATTGAAATGAACAAGAGATTTCAAATTCAATTGATTGCGACGCCAAACTTAAGTCAGCAAATGTTCGCGCAAGTTTTCGCGTTGGTCGTTGGGCTGCGTCGAGCAGGACTGAGTGTCACATGTTCGGGTGATCTTCCTGACTGCTTTCCAAAGGAAGAAATTTCCATCGCACCCGTTTCAGAGATTGTGTTTCGCAAAGTTGGCGCGGATCACGAATCCAAATCTGCGAATAGGTTTCAGACAACTCCTGAGCAACTAGTGGAGTGGTATAGGGGTTTCAACTCTATTTCTCGCTTCGATCAAGTGAGTCAGTCAAGTCTACATACCGGACCAGTTATTCGACATGGAAATTATGTTGTCTGGAAGCTGAACCATGGTCTAATGATTAAAGCTAGGCTTGACGGCGAGTTGTTGATGGACCATCAAATCTTGGGATGTACGTTGCCAGAGATTGCCTTTCGCACTGGAGTTACTCTCACACCCACGGTAACACGACGGACATGGGGCGAGGCTTGGCTGCCTCATGAATTGGCTGGACAGGTACTCATAGGGTTGGTCTGGTTAGCCGATCAAGTCTCGATCATTACCGATCGAATTCATCGATATCGCATTGAGGAACCGGCTACGATTGCTCGACGAAGGCTTACGTTCGGCAAGCTTGCTTCAAAATCGTTTCGTTTCGACGAATGGATCAAGTTTGCAAATCAATTTCACGCTCGGAAAAACTCAGCAGCAGCTATGAATTGCCTTAAGCAGGCTGAATTGTTGGCTAAGTCCGAAGAGCAAATCTCGGAGGTTGCAAAACACAAGGCAGTGTTGAGGCCACCCAAAAGAATTCGCATCCCAGTCTCTAAGACTTTTCAGCGCCTATCGTTTCGGGAGTTGGAAAATCAGATTGGCGCTACAGCGTTTGTGTTGTTTTTGCGAATGGAGAAGGAACGATCGAATGCTTATGCCTATAGCGACTTTGGCCGCATGCCTTGGGAAGTAGTTCAAGCGGACAATGGACCTGTTGCAGCTCGGCTCGCGCAGAAGGCAGGGATGACAAAACAAGTCCTTCAAGAGCTGGTAAGGATAGGATCAATTGGATTTTTCCCCGATTCCATCGCAGGTTTGTTCTCGTTTCAGATCGAAGGTCGCCAATTTTGGGGCGGTCGAACCACGGGAGCTTATTACGTGGAGGGAATTCCAGACGCCGTTTTCGTAAGTTAAGAGAATCTACCCAATCGCATTCGACCCCCAACTTTCTTCGCTCGATTGTTGCTGGCAGTGAAGAGTAGTGACTAGGTTTCCAGGAATGCGAATTCTGAATTAAAATTTACTCTACATGTCGATTCGGTTGCCTGCAGATCGACAAACTGGGTATTCAGTTTTCCGCAACTCAATTCAAAGAAACTCCATGCCGACAATCAACCTGCAACCGATCCCTTACCTAAGCTTTGATGGCAAGTGCCGTGAGGCCATGAACTTCTACGCAAAGACGTTTGGTGGCACAATTCGACTCATGATGTCTGGAGCAGACTCTCCTGTGGCATGCCAAATGCCTCCTGAATTTGCTGATAGAATCCTCAACGCTCAACTCGAACTGCCTGGCGGCGCGATGCTCTACGGCGGTGATGCACCGGCTCACATGCCCTATGAGGGAATTAAGGGGATTACCATAGCGCTGAACTATTCTTCAGTTGACGAAGCTGAAGCTGTTTTTAAAGCGATTTCGGAGGGTGGCACTGTTACGATGCCATACAGCCCAACATTTTGGGCAAAGAAATTCGGAATGGCTACAGATCGCTTTGGGATTCATTGGATCATTAACGGCGAACTTACTCCATTAACTTAGTATCGCTCACGTGCATCAGCTTGCAGGTACGCTGGAGAATGAGAGGATTCGCCAGCGTATTGCGTTTAATGTTAATGCGCTTAATGGTGTTGGGTTAATAGGCTCACTTCGTTGGAAGCTGATAACAAACCGCTTCCTTTGCATTTCGCAAATAGAGCTTATCGCCGACAACGACTGGGTGGTTCCAGGTCTTATCATTGAGAGCCTGAATCTTCGCCAATTCTTGATGACTGTCTGGAGTTGCCTTGAGCAGTGCTAGTTCACCTGATTCGCTGACAACTAGGATTAGCCCGGAATCCGCTAGCAGTAGGCATTGGCCTTTCTCATAGCGACCTCCCTTCCACTTCTTCTTTCCGGTCGCCAGATCGATGCAAGCAAAGATGCGATTGTCAAAGCCGTAGATGTGGCCTTGGTAAACTACAAAGTCGTTGAAGTCAGGTTTGAAGTCGCCCGAGGTCCAAAGCTCTGACGCGGACCACTGGCCGGGATCTTCTTTGCTTAATTGAATCAGCCTACTACCCGTGCCCATGCCGGTGGGGACGATCAGCTTATCGCCATCGATTACCTGAGGCTGGAGCGCGCGATAACCGTTGTGCGACCAATCGTAAAAGAACTTTTGTTCTCCAGTATCTGGCAGATAAAAATGAGCCCCCTCGTTCGAAAGGATTGAGATCAGATCGGTGTCGAGCATCTTGATCAATTGAGGTGAGCCATAGGAGTGTTCTCCACATGGCGATTTCCATGCGAGGGAACCATCTTCTGTTTTGAGTGCAACTATGCCGTTCGCATTCTTTCCTCCGACATGGACGATGACTTTGCCATCATGTATTAGTGGCGAGGATGAGAAGCCCCACATCGGCGGTAAGGCTTTGTCCGTTACCACTCGAAGATCTTGCTTCCAAATCAACTTACCGGTAGTAGCATCTAGCTTCGAGAGCCAGCCCTCTGCCCCTTGCGCATACAGTTCGGTACCTGAAAGCGTTGGAGTCGCTCGCGGTCCAAGTCCACCCAGTGCTTCAAAGAAACGCGATTCCAAACTGTATTGCCAGAACTTCTTGCCGGTCGATGCCTGGTAGCAAATCACACAATCGTTATTGCCACGTTGCTCTTGCGTAAAAAGATAATCACCTGCAACAACAAAGGAACTCCAACCAGCACCAATATCGATTCGCCAAAGCTCCTTGGGAGCGTTGGTGCTCCATTCGTCGTCGAATGCTTGACCCACTTGAATACCGTCCTGAGCCATTCCCCGGAACTTGGGCCAAGCAGCATTCTCAAACGCTGATGCAGGAACGACTTGCGATGGTTCCATTGGTTTTGCGGCAAGAGATTGTTCGACATCGACCTTCCATCTTGGAAGAATTGAAAAGCTGAAGTCGCCGCGTACACCTTCGGTCTTTACAGCCAACGAAAAGAGAATCGCCAACAAAGCCAGTCCCAACGCGCAAACAGTTCGAGATTGGCTCAGGAGCTTATTGAACAGAATCGTCCCTACCGTGAAACCAAAAACGGTGAGTGGCAAGGTGAGTACGATTAGCAAAGGTCCACGCATGGAGTGATCGCAAAAGATCTGCTCGGCAATCAACAATGCAATGATTCCCAGCGTCCCGAGTATGCGTTCTTTGTAATGAGCGCGGCTGAGCAGTACCCACCAGCCGATCAATACCAAAGAGATTAGGGCTGGACCAAATGCCGAAACCATCCAAATTCCGGAAGGTCCATCCTCAACAAAATCGGGGATCTTTCTGGCAATGAAAAACAAAGGCAGAAAAATTAACGGAATCCAGATCCTCAAAGGCTTGTAATCACTGGGATGATTTTCTGATGAGGTTGCGCTGGAGTTGTTCATCTAAGTTTATCCTAGTTGGCCAAGAGTTCGCGGGTAAGGAAAGCCATGATTACCAGTGGGCTTTCAGCATTCGAAAGACCGACTGGAATATTGGCAGGCTGATCTTATTCTGCCAGAAAAAAATCGGCTAGCGTAAATCCTGGCCCAGCAGGCGACATAGTGGCGGTCATCACAATTCTGCGGCTGAATAGATCAGTGAATCGCAAAAATCGGTCCAGGAAAAAAAAACGCCCTGCCTGAGCAGGACGTTAAACGTTGGTTGAAGGAGAAAGTTCTCAATCAACTTTTACTTGGATTTGAGTTCAATCTTGAAATCATCCTTACCTGAATCTGGTACCGTCTCTTCCAATCCAGAAGTTGTGAACACGGCGTACTTAGCAGGAAGTCCGTGGCTGATGGTGATCTCAGTCCCACCTTTTTCATTGCCCCCTAAAACAGTTTTGCTAACCTGCACTTTGTACGCTCCAGGCACTGCACCATCTTTATCCGACTTGTGCCGCAAAGCAAATCGACCTTGGTCATCGGTGATTGCTATCGCTGTGTTCGTCGCGCTTGAATCGATAAAGGTCACAGTGGCTTTTGCCACCGGCGATCCGTCAAGCGTTACAATCCCAGCAGCTTTCACTGTTCTTGGCCCGCTTTCTCCTCCGCAACCCGCCAGAATCAATAGACTCAACAAACAAAAATACTTGTACACGTTAAACCCTTAATTAAGAAAAAAGGGCGGCTGCAAGCAGTCGCCCCGAAGCGTTCGAACTGAACTTTTCGGCTTATGGCTCGTTTGCAACCACTTCGCCACCGGACTTAGTTCCCATGGCTCCCCATACACCATAGGGGCTCAGGCCGCCTCCGTTGGTGGAAGGTGCGACAATTGTCGAGTTACCTGCGTCGATCGTATCGCTGACAAATCGTACGCTTCCGTCGGCCATTGCAAACTGAGCTCCACCCGTGTGTTCACTACCAGCGGACCAAATACCATTGGTGTGGTGGTATGAAACACTTCCTTCAGCGAATAAGCATGACGCTGAATTTGGCGGTAGAATTGTTGTGAAAGCTGCGAAATAGCAGTTTCCGCCGAAACCACGATAACCAACTGCATTATCGCCAGTTGGAATCAATGATGGATCAATGTAGTTCTTACCAGTGATCGTAGCTTTACAGACAATTGGTTGGAATGTTGCAGTTGTTCCGACTGCTGCTGTCACTGATCCACGGTTGCGAAGCTCGTGAGGACGTTGACGTTCTCCCAATGCCAACGTATTGCTTGTCCCGTCAGTGATGGATGCCATCTTTGGATAATTGTAACGACCGAAAATACCTCGGTTGTCGATTGGCAACTTCTGAACGGCTAAGGTACCGTTGTTACGTTCACCTGGAGAAACTTGCGATGAAGCATAATTATCGCCAACGCAGAAGGCATAACTGCTGAGCGTGTTTGTTCGAATCGCTCGTGAAGGATCTGTTTCACCCGCGTCGCTTGGGCACTGCAGGTAAGGCAGCGGTTGAGAAATGAGCAGGAAGCTTCCCGCAGGATTGTCAGCCCAGGGAGTGATTTGAGCAGTCTCAATTTGTTCGTATCGAGGCTGTTGCTCGCAGTACGGCAAAAGAGCATGCCAGCCTGCGTATACTCCACGCTGACCGCCGATAACGCCAGAGGCTACTGCGGTAAACATGTTTCCAGCGCCCATCATGTGAGCTGGAAATCGCTTGTAAGTTGATTCGTAGTTGTGCAAAGCCAAAGCAGATTGCTTGAGATTGTTTCCGCAAGCCATACGGCGAGCGGCTTCACGTGCAGCTTGAACGGCTGGTAGTAGTAACCCTACTAGAATTCCAATGATTGCGATTACGACTAGCAGTTCCACTAGCGTAAATCCTGGCCGCACTCTATTCGAGTACTGAAGTCCCATAACACACCTCGTTAGAAAAGTTCTATGAACTATGAAAAGCCTGAGATCTCGCGCGAAATCTCACTTCAAGTTTAGGTGCGAACTGCTTCTTTGGTCAAGCTTAACGCGGAAAAAAATCCCTGAAATGGGCTTTAGAGTCGGAATCTATCTCGAAAAGATCACTGTTTGCGATTCTGAATGAACAATTCTGTCCAACTACGCTCAGCATCTGGATTATTTGAGAACTTTTCACCCCTCTCTTTGCTAGAACCAGGCCAGACAACTTCAACCCAGCAATCATCACCAGGAGTGATTCCAAAGTGTAGAGTCGAGCCATAATGACTTTGGTAGCCTCGTCCAGCCACGACTTGAGACGCTCGCGGCGAGTTCTGATCGGAATGCAAAAAAACTTTTGCACCTATCGCAGATCGATTGCCTTGAGTTCCCACGAGCTGGATGCTAAGCCCACGCTTTTGATTTTGACAATCATTACGAAGCACCGATGGTTTGGAGTTCCAATTAAGCACGATGACATCGACATCGCCGTCATTATCGAAGTCATCGAAAGCAGCACCGCGACTACTTTCAACGATGTCGAGCCCACTGCCAACTGATCGCGATACATCGATAAACTTGCCGCCGCGATTTTCAAGTACAAAGTCTCGGACCTTTACTGTGGTACGGTCATCTATGAATCCAATGTTGTCCATGAAATGACCACAGGCAACATAAATGTCCAAGTCTCCATCGTTGTCGAAGTCAACCATGCCGCAACCCCAAGTTACGTGAGGGTGCAGTCTATTGTCGATCTGAACCACATTGGTTTGATCCATAAACAATCCCCCTCCCAGGTTCATGTACAGGACCGGCATTTCGTCCTGATAGGTAGTTGTGAAGAGATCCACTAGACCATCACCGTTTACATCACCAATCTCGACGCCCATGTTGCCATTTGCTTTTCCATGCCGATCAAGTGCAACCCCTGAAATAAAAGCTTGATCCTCGAATACTCCCGAACCATCGTTGATCCATAGTGTGTTCGGTCGTTGATCGTTACCTACAAAGATATCGGTGTCGCCATCTTCATCTGCGTCAAACGCAACAACGCCCATGCTGTAGCTCGCAACCTTGCTGATTCCAGAAGCTATTGAGATATCGACAAAGGTCCCATCGCCTTCGTTGCGAAACAATACATCAGGACTCGCAGGATAGTCCACAGGACCAGGATGAAACTGATGCTTGCCGATGAATCGATTGACGTGCTTGTCGATGCTGAATTGGACGTAACTACCAACATAAAGATCTAGATCACCGTCGTTATCGAGATCCAGGAATGAACAGCCCGCTCCCACCTTGTTTGGCAATACTAGATTCGCCAATTTGGTTCGATCTTCAAACGTTCCATCGCCGTTATTGTGATACAGAAAATTCTGGCCAAAGTTGCTCACATAAAGGTCAACAAAGCCGTCCTCGTCATAGTCTGCACAAACTGCTCCCATACCGTAGCCCAATTGATCGACTCCAGCAGTAGCGGCCACATCACGAAACTTGAACTGACCAATGTTCCGATACAGGGCATTCCCTCGTGCTCCGCTAGAATTGATTGAGCCATCATCTTGTAGGCTTACTCCATTAACAAAAAAAACATCGACCATGCCATCATTGTCGAAATCGCAGGAAGCCAAGCCAGCTACTACAGATTCGACAATGAACCTTTTGCCCGTTCCGCCATCGGTGTGAATGAAATCGATTCCACTTTCTGAAGAAACATCTGTGAGTCTAATCTGAGTAGACTGAGCAGAAGATTTTTGCGAGGCTGGAATCTGAACAGATGATTTGGAGTTCTGGGGCGCAGTTTGCTGAGCAGAACTGGGGTGAACAATGACATCTCCGCCTGCCAGGAAAGCCAAAATCAATGCAACGCCTACGCAAATTCTTCGGACTTGAGTTATGATTCCGCAAGTTAGTCGAAAGCCCCGAATAGAATTCATCGCAAAACTCCTGCTGCATTAAGCACTTGAGAAAGAACTTCTTCTGCTTCGTCTGAGTTGAGCAATCGTTTAGCAGCTTGCGCGGGCTTGATTGCTTCCGACGGCTTATTGACCAGCAAGAGAAACCGAGCCAATGTCAACTTTGCTTGCCCGCTTTCGGGCAGGGCTAAGCCAGCTAGCCGTAGGGCGGCTTCTGCTTGATTGGGTTTCTTCTGTTCCATCGATAGATTGGCCAGATTCTGATAATGCGAATAATCGGTTGGCTGCATTCGAATGGCTTTGCGCATTAGCTGTGCTGCTTCCTCGAACTGACTGGCTCGCCGAAACAGATTTGCTTTGGCTAATACATTATCACAATCTGATGGATTCACTTGTGATGCTCGAGCATACATCTGAGCCGCAGCAACCAGTTCTGACTTATCCTCATAGATTGATCCCAGTGAACGATACGCGCTACTAAATACTTGGCCATCGACAGAGAGTTCTCCAGCTCGAAATCTCGGTCCTCTGCATGATGCTGCCTTGGCTTTTGGAGCTCATTCCACCGCTTCATCGCGCTGGTTGCTTGTCGAATCCTTAAGCAGTTTGTTCACTTGGCTGAGTAGCAGCCAGCCATCCGCGAACGCTCCGTCAATTTCAGTTGCTCGAGTTGCATTTCGCCGAGCATTCTCAAAGTCCTTTTGCTGAAGCTGCAGTTTTCCAAGTCGAACCCAGATGTCCGCATTGTTTGGAGCGAGCTCCACAGCGAGAGTCAAGGTCATGACCGCTTCTGCTAGCTTGCCTTGGCGCGTCTGACATTCAGCAGTGAGCACGAGATACTGAGCATTGGAGACGGTTCGGCCTATTCCATTTAATGCCTCAAGGGCATCACCATCCCGGCCAAGCTGTAACAACAGATCGGCTAAGTCAAATCGCATTTGTGGGTTGCTGGGTTCTAACTCAACAGCCCGTCGTAAATTTGGCTCGGCTTGACTAGTTCGCTTGAGCCTTAGATTGGCCAGTCCCACGAGATGCTCAATTTTTGCATCATTGGGCTGCCGCTGCTGCACTTGCTCAAGATCGCGATCGAGCTGCTGAGTCCACATTTCGACATCGACCTTGGTGGACTTCTCCAAGTCCGACTCCAAAGCTGGGATTTTAAGGAATTGCTCAAGTTGTTCTACCGACATTCCCTCAAGGCTTCGAATCCTCTCTGATGAATTTGACGTATCACCAGAGCTTGCATCGAGACGATGGTTCGTCGAACTCGGGGCACTTTGCCTGTTACGATCCAGCCATAGATAGCCAAGTGATCCGACGAGTACGAACAGGGCAATCAACCGAATCAAACGAGCTTTCTCACTCGGTTTGGCGGACTGTTCTTGTGATCCGGACTTAGTGCCCTTCTTCGTAGAACCTCCCGATGAAGGTTTTGATTTGCGAGCGTTCTGGGGTTTTCGCGATTTAGACATTCTGCCCTACGAATCCTATTAGCGCGAAACTCATATTGCGTTCCAAGCTGCTAGCTGGCCGCTGATGCCAATACAATCAACAAGAACACGGCTGCCAAAATAATACCGACAATTGCCAGAACTGTAATCAATTTGACGTAGGAGAACGGCGCCTCACCGGCAAGTTTTCCGGTCTGACCATTGATCAAGACTCGACGAACTTTGTCTTTGTACTTGTAAGCTAGAATCCATACAGGTAGGAGCACTGGCCTGCCGGACATGCTCTCGATTCGTACGTTCACCTTAACTCGCCTTGCTCGACCTGGCACATAGCCCGAGCAAATCTGTCGTTCTCGTTCTTCAATGAGCGATTGAGCTAATGGTCGAGCATGCTTTCGAGGCAGGCGGAAAATCTCGACAATCGCATTAACCAAGTCGATTTGATCGGGAGCAACAGCGTGCTCAAGATTGTAAGGCGCGATCGCTTGAACTTCAGTGGTTGCCAAGATGCTACTAGCACCGACTAAGATTGATCTGTGCGTTGAGCGATTCTGCCCGCTGACAGGATACCAATCACCGCGACATCCAGCAGGAGCTGGCGAGGAATCGGCGGTCCACTTAGTATCGGCCTGAGCATCGAAGACCCAAAAAGGAACATAGACCGCCGCAATTTTGCCAATCTGAGCTGTCTGTGCGGCATCATTGGGTCTCCAAAATCCAGCACCGAGCCATTCACGAAACACTCTTTCCGCATTTCCAAACTCTACAGATAGCGGCACCACCCAATCCGCTTGAATTGCTCGGCGCGACTGCTGCGATTTCATTTCCGTGCTGCCGCAAAATGGGCATCGTAGAGCTTGAGCCGAAGCATCATAACTCATCGAAGCGCCACAACTCTGACAGTCGTAGCTATGCTGATCTACGAACGACTCCATCTGCACGATCATAGTCGAAGCAGTGTAAGGGTTCTCAGTTCCGCAATTTCCGCAGAATAGATCTTCGTCGTCCAAGTAACAAAGGCAGACCGCGCATCGATGAATGGTCTCGGACGTCATGATTACGTGGTCCTATTGGAGCCAGGTTGGCAGTGAGCCTGCCTGAGGTAATGAAAGGCAATGTACCGTTTCAATTCCCTGAATAGACTCAATCTCCTTGACGGCAGCAGGCGTCGGATGGCTGTCTAAGTTCAGTACACCGATTGCGTGTCCGCCAGCTTCGTTGCTCTCTCTACCGACCGACATTTGGGCAATATTGATTGAGTGCTTACCAAAGATCGTCCCAACTTTTCCGATGATGCCGGGCACGTCATGGTGAGTAAAGATCAGCATATTGCCATCGATATAGGCTTCGAGTCGATAGTCGCCCAACGTTACCAAGCGTGGCATGTTGTGACCAAAAACCGTTCCTGATGCACTAACGTTTCGATCACCACTACCGACAACTGCCGCAATGGAGCTACTGAAAGCAGATGTGTCACGACTGCGATGCTCTTGCAACTCAATACCACGCTCCCGCAGCAGCATTTCGGCATTGATAATGTTGACGTCAGAAATGGCTCGCTCAAGCAGGCCAACGCAGAATGCACTTGTCAGCAGCTTGGTGTCACGATCGGCAACTTCACCACGGTAGGTCAACTGACATTTCGAGACACTGCCGCCGTGCCACTGGCTGAGCAGCAGACCTAGACGATAAGCCACATTCAAATGGCTGCGCATCGCCTCCAACGTCTTGGGGTCGAGCGCCGAAACATTGACGGAGTGTCTGATTTCGCCGGTCTTGAAGAAGTTGATCAATAGCTGGATACCTTCGATGGCAACCTGTGTTTGAGCCTCTTCTGTACTCGCACCCAGGTGAGGAGTACAAACCACGTTGTTCATCTTAAATAAGGGACTATCCGTACAAGGTTCCTCTTCGAAAACGTCTAAGGCAACGCCAGCAATTTGGCCACGCTTCAAGCCTTCCACCAGAGCTGCCTCTTCGTAGATTCCTCCCCGAGCGCAATTAATCAGGCGAACGCCAGGTTTTAGCTGAGACAAGTTACTCTGATTAACCAAGTACTTTGTCTCTGGAGTCAACGGAGTGTGAACAGTGATGTAATCACATTTGGGCAGGATTTCGGCCACGGTTGCCACGTATTCGACGCCAAGCTTGGCTGCCTGCTCCTCTGTCAAAAACGGATCGTAAGCTAACACTCGCATTTCAAATGCCAATGCCCGTGCAGCAACCTCTCGACCAATCCGTCCAAAGCCGATCACGCCGAGAGTCTTGTCGGCCAACTGAGTACCCATAAAGCTCTTTCGATCCCATTTACCATTGGCCAATGATAGATGAGCCGGAGCAATGGACCGAGACAAAGCCATCATCAATGCAAAGGCATGTTCAGCAGTCGAAAGAGTGTTGCCCGCAGGAGTGTTCATCACCACGATACCAAGTCGCGTCGCGGCGTCTTTGTCGATGTTGTCAGTGCCCACACCGGCTCGAACAATGGCTCGCAATCGTTTGTTGCCCTCAAGCGATTCGGCAGTAATCTTGACTCCAGATCGAATGATCACGCCATCGAATTCATTGAGCGCTGCTCGCAGTTCGGCTCCTTTCAAGCCAATTCGCTCTTCGAATTGGCAATCCGGTTCGGCTTGCATCATTGCAATGCCTTCGGGAGCAATGGAGTCTAGGACACCGATTCGGAACTTACCCATGATTGATTAGCCGATAACGTTAACGAGGAGATGAACTATTTGATCGACAACAGCCTCAACGACAGAGGCCTAGAAAAACACGAACTGCATTCAGGTCAACTGCGTGCGTGAATTTAGCCATTGCGCTGAGCGAAGTCTGACATGAAGTCTGCTAACGCTCGAACACCTTCCATCGGCATAGCGTTGTAAATGCTGGCCCGAATACCGCCGACGCTGCGGTGGCCCGCCAGTCCGTCCATGCCCTGCTCCAAAGCTTGTTTCAAGAATACCTTTTCGACATCTGCCTTGGCAAAGCGGAAGGTCACGTTCATTAAAGAACGATCCTGCTTTCGAGCGTGCCCCAAATAGAACTGTGGAAACTGATCTAGCACATCGTAGAGAACAGCAGCTTTGGCCTGATTGATCGCGTACATTTTTTCTAAGCCGCCTATTGTCTCTTCCAACCATTGTGCAACCAACCCGAGCACATAGACTGCGAAAGTTGGAGGCGTGTTCCACATTGAATCAGCTTTCGCATGCGTCTGATAACTCAAGTAGCCTGGCAGGTTCGCCTGAGAACGCTCAAGCAAGTCTTTCTTGATGACTACCACAGTTACGCCCGCCGGCCCGGCGTTTTTCTGAGCGCAGGCGTACATCAAACCGTATCGGCTGATGTCGTAAGGACGATACATGAAGTCGCTGGAAGAATCGCATACCAGCGGTACTTTGCCAATGTTTAGGTCATCCGGAAATTGAACGCCTTGAATCGTCTCGTTGCTCGTTACGTGCACATAAGCCGCTGAAAGATTGATCTTCAACTGGCTAACGTCAGGCAAGCGATCATAGTTGGTCTCTTTAGCGTCGTAGATAACCTCGGTTGGGCCTTCCTTAACAGCCTCTTCCAACGCACTGGCTCCCCAAGTTCCAGTTAGAACATATTGAGCTGGACCTGGTTGTCCGCGCAGTAAGTTCATAGGGATCATCGAGAATTGAAGCCGAGATCCACCCTGCAAGAATAGTACTTCATGATCGTCGCCAATACCCAATAGACGAATTAGTCGGGCTTTGGCTTGATCCTGTACTGCGATAAATGGCTTGCTTCGGTGAGAAATCTCCATTACCGAAGCGCCGGCTCCGGGCAAGCAGAGCATTTCGTCGCGAATTCGCTCCAAAACTGGAACCGGCAATACTGCGGGACCAGCAGAAAAATTGAAAACTCGTTCTTGAGCGACTTGCGAAGACATGGCTTTTCCTATCCTTGAGACTCAAAATTGGACGCTAAAGTCAGCTCTTCTACTGACAAGGATCTCATTTTAAGGTTTGAGCCAATTTCGCGAAAGAACCATCATTTCTATCAGTTTTTCTGCTACAAAGGCTATAGAAAGCAGAATTCACTGATTCGAGCGGTCGTTGTCCATCGACGTCGATCCTTCCACAAGTCGAGTAATTTGATTGATCGAACTAATCTCAAATCTCTCGACTTTCCCAGAGGGCCAAGTCACAGTGACTGTGGCCACATCCATTTCGGCGGGCGACCCATCGATTGTCCCTAAGCCGAAATGGATCATGCTTCCAAAGTGGCTTTGGTACCCTCGACCTGAATGCACCATCGCGCTTTGAGCTTTGCCTTGATACTCGAGCTTGACCTTCGCCCCAACCGCATCTCTGTTTGAATTAGTACCAATCAGTCGCAAGTCGATCCAGCGAGTCGTTTGCCTCGACCGCTCAGGAGAAAGACCATTGTTGATAAGCAGACTAGGTTGTGATTGGAAATTCAGAACGACCAAATCCATATCGCCATCGGCGTCAAAATCAGCCGACGCGGCGCCTCTACTGCTCTCCTTGATCGACAATCCGTGGCCAGCAAGGCTACTGATATCTCGAAATTTGCCATTCCCCAGATTCTCCATCAGCGTGTTGGCTACATGAAAGTTGGTGCGCTGATCGATCTGCTGAATCCCCTTCAAGAAATGACCATTTGCAAAAAAAACATCCAGGTCTCCATCATTATCTATGTCAATCCAAACTACTCCCCAGTTCGTATGCGGCAACACAGATCGACCAACTTGACTGGATCGGCTGACATCTTCGAAAAGTCCAGAACCAAGATTTCTGTAGAGTACAGGAATCTGTCCCGTGTAATTGGAGATTAACAGATCGATCTTGCCATCGTTGTCGAAGTCTCCTGCATCAACCCCCATGCTCCCATTCACATTGCCCAGTAGGTCATAGGCGAGTCCAGATTCCGTCGCCTTGTCAACAAAGTTCCCTTTTGAGTCATTGACCAGCAGTTGATTCGCTGCCGCATCGCTGCACAAGAATATGTCTGCATCTCCGTCGTCATCCCAGTCACCACAAATGATGCCCATTGTTGGTCCAGGGAATTTCGCGATTCCCGAAATTGCAGTCACGTCTTGAAATCGACCATCTGCAAGGTTTCTATAGAGGACATCTGTTGCAGGAGGAAAATCTTTGGGACCCGGAGGATATGGGAAGGAAGTTTTGAGAGACTTGCGATAGCGGTCTCGGTTGAACTCGACATAGTTTCCAATGAAGAGATCTAACGCTCCGTCGTTATCCATATCCAAAAGGGATAACCCTGCGCCAAATCGCAATGATCCGTTGGAATCTGAGTTGAGAATCAACTCTGCTTGACGGCTGAAGGTGCCATCCCCATTGTTCAACAGCAGGTGACTTGGACCATAACAACTGAAGACTAAATCTACGTCGCCATCGTTGTCTATGTCCCCAGCGGTTACTCCCAATGCGAATGCATCTACAGTTAGCCCGGCCTTGTTAGTAACGTCGGCAAATTGGTTGAAGCCTAAGTTCCGGTACAACCTTCCAAAACTTCTTTCTTCCGCTGAAATCGATGGACCTGCGTCAGGCTTTTCGCCCAACTGCAGAATATCGGTCGCGCCAACACCTTGATTCAACAACAAGATATCCGGTAGTTCATCTCCGTCGTAGTCGAAGACAGCCAGCCCAGCCGCCATCAGCCTTGGTAGTGCTTCATCAACACCAGCGCAGCTATGTTTGTGAATCAGTCCAGACGATTCATGAAGATCAACGAACTGCACAACACTCTGACCATGGAGTATTGGATAACTGAAAGGCAATCCAGTCGTGAACACTCCTAGGATTACCGCGAGCTGAAGAAACTGCTTTAAGAGATCTGCGAGATCTATGAAGCGGCCACGTAACAGCAGGCCATCGATAGCTGTTGAGTTTGTGCGATGCATTTGAGCCAAGAGCGCCTCAACCATCTACATTGCCTCGAGTTCCGATGTTTTGGCTTGCCTCGCTAAATCTAGTTGAAGCAAAAATGATATTGTCACACCGATGAGTCCAGTCACAGCAGCGAAAATCAACGCTCTATTTGAATCATGTTGGGGAAGTATTTTGTGCTGGTCTTCAACAATGGTTAGGACTCCGGATGCAAAACTATAAAGGCAACTGGCGAGGACTAGGCCGAGTAATGCGCCAATCACGGAGTTAGCGATGGTGTTAGGCTTCCCTAACCCAATTGCAAACGATATGCCGCAAACAATTGCCAGTGGTGACAACATCGCCATCCAGCGCACAAGAATAGCCATCGATCCTTCCAGGCCTATTGCTGGATTATTATCGAACCAATGACCGATTGGTGCAGCGAGCACTCCGGTCAACAATCCTCCTAATGCCGCAAAGGCGATCGCTTTCATGGCACCAACGCTTCGGAACCCGGCGATTGAAGTGGTAACGGTCATCGCGATTAAGATTCCGGCGATGCCGAAGGCAATTCGATCGCTACTCTGCGTCGCTGATTTCAACTCTGTCAACTGCTCGTTGGTGACTGTTAGAGACGTTCTCGCCTCTTCAGAAGCGAGAACAAAAGGATAGCTGGCTTTGAACAAAAAGGTCAAAGCGCAGGTCACAAGCATCGCAGCTAAGGCAACCACGATAATTTGTCGAACCATAATTCCTTAAGACCTTCTCTTCAAAGTTGGACTTAATATCTGAACATCAGCTACTCGTTCGAAACCTTCGCGCCCATTCTGCGAACGAGACAAGGTTTCCATATGCCCCGATTTGAAAACAAACAGGGACTTCGGGACGGCTATCGCGTTAGGTCAACTAGGCAACCAGTATCTATCCAATCTTGACTTCGTAGCCCTTGCGATTTTCACGAGAAAGAAACGAATTGGCTTGAACATCACCAACTATTTCTCTCTTCACTGGATCCCATTGTAGAGCCCGACCAAGTCTCATGGCGATGTTGGAGAGGTGGCATATTTCCAGCATTCGGTTGTGCGACCAAACATCTGAAATTGGTTGCTTGCGAGATTGCATAGCTTCGATAAAGTTGGCCGTGTGGTTCGCGCTTACCTTGCCACCGTAAACAGCCTCGATGGCGCCGTCAGGAAGTGGCTTCTCTTTCAAGTCTTCCACAGGTTTGCCCGAAATCTTGCCTCGGTTGACGAAGAATTTACCGTTAGTTCCTTCGAACAAAATACCGTTGTCACCTTCGCTGGTAATGATCATTTCGACTCCGCCAGGCATGTCGACTTGAATCTTGAATGATGTGGCTGCGTTGTATTGATCTGCAACTAATGGATGCCCATCTTTGTATTCGACCGGCAATTTGTATTCCACAGGAGTTACTTTGCTTGGCCCAGTGTCTCCAGCACCAAGTGCCCAACATGCGATATCAACGTGGTGCGCGCCCCAGTCGGTCAACTTACCACCAGAGTATTCATGCCAATTGCGGAATGAATAATGACAGTTGCTGAACAACGGTACCCCGCCTCCATATCCTTCGCGTAGTTGTGGCAACGATCGATAAGTGACTTTGGGAGCTGGGCCGAGCCATAATTCCCAATCCAAGCCTTCTGGCACCGGAGCCTCTGGAATTACTGGGGACGCCTCCATCCCATTGATTCCACAAGTTACCTTCTTGACCTTTCCAATTCGCCCGTCTCGAATCAGCGCGATGGCCTGCAGGAATCGTTGATCGGATTCTGTGCGTTGCATGGTTCCCACTTGGAAGACTCGGCCAGTTTCCTTGACCACTTTTTCAATCAGTTTTCCTTCAGCGATAGTAAGTGTCAGAGGCTTTTCGCAGTAAACATCCTTACCCGCATACATGGCTTCAACGGCAATCTTGGTGTGCCAATGATCTGGCGTTGCGATCATAACTGCGTTGATGTCTTTTCGATCAAGAATGTTTCGGTAGTCTTTGTAACCATCAGGCTTCTTGGACTGCTTCTTTTCCGCTTTTTCAAGGTTGGCACCCAGAACGTTTGCATCCACATCAGCCATCGCAGCAAAGTCAGCGAACTTGAACGATTTGTTGGTGATCTCCCAGCCTTGATTCCTCAAGCCGATGGTCGCAAACACTGGACGATCATTGGGCGACGTGTAGCCCGCAGCTCGCAGGGTACTTGGAACAAACACGGCTGCTGAACCAGCCGCAAAAGTCTGTAAGAACTGACGTCGCGAATTGTTGCGATTGGCAGACATGGATAGGAACCTCAACTGAGTTACGATGGAGAGTTTAGTTTGAAAGCGCATCAGGCTACGGCCTGCCCTTCTGCGTTAATGCCGAGCAAGCGGACGACAAGCCTCCCTAGTTTACCCCTAGCAAATCTGAAATGCGAGCGCTAACAGCAAGTGCACTCTCAGTTCGGCAAAGGCTTTTTGCCCATGAGAATCAGATATTTCTCATTTTGAACGTCTGTCAGTACTTTCAGACATGCCTCCATCTGCTTCCTGATGGCTGCATCCCGCTTCCGCTCAAAGGCTTCGTTCTCGCGTTGAATCTTTTTCTTCTCCGCCTCACTTAATACTTTCGCTCCGAAAGTACTTCCCATGCGTCCAGGTATCGGTAACGAATGGTCTTTGATGGCCACGTCAATTCGAGTCCGTTGATTTTGGTCGACCTCAAGAAAGTCCTGAAGGGCTTTGTTTTTGAAGATTGATTCGTATTGGCTAATCTTGAACTGATCCATCTTTGCTTTTTGCTCTGGGCTAAAAATCAGTTGTAAGCCTTGCCGATATTGGTCGTGTATTTTGGAATAGTAGTCGAGTACTTTCTTTTGCTCTTCTGGTAATAGCGTGCCGATCGAATTAGTTGTTAGTTTCAGGGTGATATCTCCGAACTCCGCCTGTGAACCATTGGAAATTGCTTGATTCCAATCTGCGCATACCTTGTTCCAGCGTCGAATCTGGACATCGCTGATTGAACAAGATTTCTTTAATTCGTCCAGTTTTTTTCCACTCGGAATCGAAGCAAAATTGGGTGGCCAATACGATTTCTCGTCGAGCCCAGGCTCCTTACAAATCTCGTCCAAGACCTGCCAGATTTTTTCCTTGGTGAGTTGTTGTTGAGCGATAACAGTTTTGGTCGCTACAGAAAAAGCGATCCAGGCTATAAACAGCCAAATCGACTGACTGGCAAACTTCTGCATGACACTTACTCCCCAAAAACGAATGGCGACCGGCCTCATCTCATTGTACGAAACTAGGGCGAGATACCAACCTAGCCAGGCGCAAAAGCTCGCCTCAAGAACAACTATCGTTCTATCGAATATTGCTCGAGCTTGCGATAGAGAGTCGCTCGGCTGACACCCAGTAAGCGACAAGCTTCGTTGATGTTTTTTTCGGTTCTTGTCAAAGCTTCCCGAATCAAACGCTCTTCCCAATGGTCGATACGAAGAGTGTCCAGTCGCTCGACACCAACATCTTGCAATGATAGATCGCTGGGCTGGATGACGTTTCCTGCGGCCAACACGACTGCGCTGTCAATAACGTTACGCAATTGACGAACATTGCCTGGCCATTTGTATTCAAGCATCCTTTGACGAGCCTTGTCCGATACTTGAAGATTGGGTCGACCATGTTGCGCGCGGAAGTGATCCAAGAAATGCTCTGTAAGCAACTCAATATCCCGACCTCGATCGCGCAGGGGCGGCACGATCAGCTCAAAGACGCTCAAGCGATAGTACAAGTCCTCTCGGAAACGCTTCTCGCGGACATAATCACGCAGGTCGCGGTTCGTGGCTGCGATAACTCGCACGTCGACGGTAATTTCTTTCGTATCACCGACAGGGAGAAACGGATGGCCCTCCAGAATGCGAAGCAGTTTTGCTTGACCTTCGAGAGTTAACTCGCCAACTTCATCGAGAAATAGTGTGCCGGTGTTTGCCTGCTGGAAAAGGCCTGCGTGATCCTTTTCCGCACCGGTAAATGCTCCGCGCTTGTGGCCAAACAATTGGCTCTCCATCAACTCCATCGGAATCGCCGCGCAGTTCACGCACAATAGCGGCCGGTCTTTTCGAGGACTGAGGCGATGAATGGCTCGCGAAACCAGTTCTTTACCAACGCCACTTTCACCGCGTACCAAAGCACAACCGCTCGCCTTTGCGACTCGAGCGATACGATCTTTCAAGCGTCGCATTTCGGGCGACTGACCAAGTAACTCTTTGAATTCACCAGTGCGTTGGACCAGTCGCTGATGTTCGGCAGAAAGACTAGCCTGAGCCCTAGCGCTTTCCAGAGCTACAGCCAACATGTTGCCGGCTGATACTGCGAAGTCGAAGTGAATTTGCTCGAAGGTTCCTTCCTCGCGATACAAATGGATTGCCCCCATCACTGTAGATTCGCTCATCAGAGGAATGCAAATCGCATCTGCAAATCCCGACTCCTTACCTGGTTCGGAAATCTTGTCTTTGATCCAAACGCCGCGCCCCTCTTGGCATACTCGTTCAGTTAACTTCTTGTGCAATCGAAGTTTGTCACCCAACTCAGTTGGCAACGTTAACTGAGGCTTCAGTTCTCCACGTTCGTCGACCCATAGAAAACCGACAGCAGTCGACTTTGTTCGAATACGTAACATTTCCAGACCCGTATTGGCCACTTCGTCTGGAGAGCCGCAGCGCATCAAGCAGATGCTCAACTGATATAGATCCAACATATCTTGCGAGCGTTGATTGCTAACCAATTGGCCGACGGAGTGAATGCCGCTGGCATCGATCGATGCCGGAGACTCCATGATCAGTGTCTGCCCGTTAGCCGCAGTATCTTCTTCGTCGTCGGGTACTTCAAACAGAAGCTCGGTGGAGCCGACTTGAATGCGGTCTCCATTGCTGAGCTTGATCGAGGTGATCTTTCTCTCATTAACCAACGTGCCATTGCGGCTGTCCGCATCACTGGCGACCCAACAGCCTTCTTCGTAGCTGATGATCGCGTGCGTCCGCGAGCTTAGTGGGTCCGAGAGTAGAATTTGACATCCACTGCCGCGACCGATTCGAATTGGTTGGGACGCATCGAGTTCATATTTCTTCTCGGATGCTGATCCGCGAATAACGGTCGCGAAAGCTTTCATCTTGTTAAGGGCAGTAAGTGAGCAGTTGGATTAATCAGGCTATAGAATAACTGCTTCTTTTGGGTTCTGATAGGCTCTAGTGGACGGAAGTGGGCCGGTGGGACATACTGAATCGTTCTGAAAAGTTAAAGTTTGCCACAGCCAGAACGGAAAGTAGTTGTTCTATTCGAGCGCGCGGCGGGTTGATGGCGATTTTGCAACTTTTCAACTGACTACCTAATTTGGGCCAGTTCTTTACCTTGGCACGATCGGGCGTTTCGATAGAGGGTTTCGTTTGACGGACAAAGCGGACAGCAGTGATCAGATCGTCGACCCCGATGTGCAGCTTATGCTCAGGGTCCGCGAGGACGACGCCGAGGCATATCAGGCACTGTTGGTGACGTATCAGCCAAGGTTGCAGCGTGTCTTGCAATGCTCTGTCGGCTCAGTTACGCTGGCTGAGGATCTGGTCCAAGACGTTTTTCTACGCGTTTGGAGAGCTCGTAAAACCTATCAGCCAACTGCCAAATTCTCGACCTGGATTTTCCATATCGCCAGCAACGTGGCCAACAATGCTGTACGCGATCGCAGTCGCAAGCGGGAGGTGCAGGTTGGCGGTGAATCCAAGACCGCATCGAGCGGATCAATTCAGTTGGATCAGATGGCCATGGCCAGTACTGGGATGATGCCGGTTAGAAAACTGGACAAAGTCGAGCGAGCCGAAATGGTTCAAGTTGCCGTCGAAGCACTCAGCGAGCGACAAAGAACGGCTCTGCTGTTAAACAAATTCGAGAACTTGAGCTATCAAGAAATAGCGGACACAATGGGCCTCTCGGTTCAGGCTGTGAAAAGTCTCCTTAGCCGGGCTCGCGTCAATTTGAAAACTCTATTGCAACCGTACCTCGACGAAGGTCAAGTTCCTCAAGGCGAGAGTTTGGAATGAGCTTTGAAACACGTGAACTAAATGATGAAGTGCTGGTTGCCTATCTCGATGGCGAGTTAGCAGCCGAGGAGGCGGACGCGGTTCGAGATCGAATCTCGCACGATCCTGCATTGAAAAAGCGAGTTGAAGAGCTGCAAGCCAGTTGGGCGCTCTTGGACCAACTGCCAGCTCCGAATCATAATCCGCAATTGGCTCAATCGACCATTGAACTGATTACACAGGGAATAGCTCAGTCCGAACAAGTAACCTTACACAATCGACTTCGGCAGTATCGTTGGTACGCATTGGCCATCGCTTCAGCGGCCACGGCACTAATCGGAGCTTGGTTTTCGTCGTCGCAACACCGATCGTTTCAGCAATCGGTAGTTGATAATCTGTTTGTCATGACACACTTGCGGGAGTTTGAAAGCATCGATAGCCAAGAGTGGCTTGGAAACGCTGTCGACAATTGACGATCTTGAACGCGTTGGGTTACCGTTGTACGGCGAACAGAATTTTCCCGAATTGCCTTCACGAGGTCGAGAGCTTAAAGGTTGGATCGATGATCTGGACATTGGCCAGAAGCAGTTGTTGCAGACTTCCTACCGTAGCTTTACTGCCGCCGATCCAACTCACCAAAATCACTTGCAGTCAATGGCTGAGCGGCTAAGCAATCCTAGTCAGAAAAATTTACTGAACCTGGTGAAAGCCTATTACGGCATCCTCAACAAGCGAGCTGATACGGTCGAAGCAATTCAGATTGCGGGAGAGACCGACCTACAGAAGCGAAAAGCTGAAATCCTGAACATCATTCATCGAGAGCTTGCCGTTGGTTATCCTTTGAGCGATGACGAAAAATCGAATATCTTGGCTTGGTGCAATCAATTGAAATCCCGCAGCTTTTACTTCGGCGGAGATGATCCTGATGTGGCGATTATTCAGACTCTGGACGTCGAAACTCCTGATGAAAACATACAGGCAGAGGATATCGAAAAGTTGGTTCAGTGCGTCGACAAAGCAGGACAAGATTTATTGAACAAGCTTGAGCCATCGATGCAGACGCGTGTTCTAAAGCTGTGGGTCTACAGTTCACTTCCAACTACGCGGCTACGCAAGCAATACAATTCACTTGAGCTGTTAGTCCGTTTCCGAAAACTGTCGAATCAACGTCAAAACCAATTGATCTATCAGCCGAGTTCCGAGGTGGTTAAGACACTTTCCCAAGAAGATAACGATTCTGGCTTGCCAGAGCTGAAACAGTAGTCGAGCCGTTGGCAGTGTGATCGAGTCTATGACAAAGTAGTTGCAAGAGGTTCTTTGATGCGTGCAGTCTGCTTGAACAAAAATGGGCTTGAAGTTGACTGCAACTATCCACAACCCAAACCTAACGAATCCGAGTCTCTGATCCGAGTGTTGTTAGCCGGAATTTGTTCGACCGATCTGGAGCTTGTGAAAGGCTACTATGAATATCAGGGCGTACTTGGGCATGAGTTTGTTGGGATTGTAGAGCAGAGTTCAGAGCCTGGTTGGATTGGCAAGCGAGTTGTCAGTTCGATCAACTTTGCGGATGCGAACTCGCCAGAGTTTGCCGAGTTCGGCTTGGAGCATCACCCGAGAAGGACCGTCTTGGGTATTGTCGCTCGTGATGGTGCCATGGCCGATTATGTGGTGGTACCCACTCAGAATCTATTCGAGATCCCTCCGACTGTTTCAGACCGGGAAGCTGTCTTTGTGGAACCGCTGGCAGCGGCTATTCGAATTGCTGAGCAAATTCAACTGCGACCAACGCATCGCGTGGCAGTGCTGGGACCAGGACGACTGGGATTGCTGGTCGCACAGGTGTTGATGCTGCGAGGTGCTGAGGTCACTGTGTTTGGGAGGAGCCAAAGTTCACTCGAACTCCCACAGCAGCTTGGACTTTCAACGGCACTGACGGAAGATGCAGAGGACAGCAGTTTTCACCTCGTGGCTGAATGTACCGGCTCGCCGCAAGGACTGGTGGAGGCCATTCGGATGGCTCGTCCCTGCGGAACGTTGGTCCTTAAGAGCACTTACGCTGGACAAGCTTCGATCAACTTCACCAAAGTCGTTGTCGATGAGATCAAAATCGTTGGATCTCGCTGTGGTCCCTTTGCTCCTGCGATTCGGCTACTGGAACGCAGGCAGGTCGAAGTAAATTCACTGATCGATGGCATCTACGGAATCGAACAAGCTCGACAAGCGTTCGACCGAGCGGCTCAATCTGGCGCAAGTGAAAGATTCTGCTGAAGATCTCGCCGTGTTAATTTCACAAATGAAGCGACTCAGCAAGGCTTTGTTTCGAATGCACTGTTACTGATTCAAGCGCTTTCCATATAGATGCTGCAGTAGTTCGCCTAAGCGATTCATTCAATCGACCGAGTGCACGGAGTCGAAATGCAACCTGGTTCAGCAGCCCGGCCTGAGCGGCCGCGGTCAAGCGGCGACACTTGGCTCCACGCCCCGATGTAGACGTATTGAAGAAGGTAGCCACAAGCCAGCAATCGGCCCAGTTGCAGGAAATGGTGGAAGATTGGCGAGCAGCGGTTCGCGCTCGCATGTACCTAGTGTGCAAGCGCCGCGGCCGGTCCAGCTACACGAATGACTCATCTCTGAACCGTGGCCGGCCCAGCTACAGGAATAACTCGCTTTGAACCGTGGCCGGTCCAGCGAGATGCCGCTTCGGGCTACAGACAACTAGTGTTTTCGCTTAGAATATTGGCTGGACGATCTGCTTCGTTCAACTCCATCCCACCTGCGTTCGCTAGGAGACAACTTCATGCGACGAAATTCCCGCCACTTCTTTGGATTAATTGTTTCAACGATCATTTTTTCAACCTCATCCGTCATTACTTGTGTCGCTCAGGAGAAAGGCGATGCGCCTGCTAAAGCCGCCTCCCAAGCTGGCAGCAAGAGTGATGCTGGTCGAGCCGAAAATCTGCCTGATGATATCAATCGCGGTTTTCTCGATCCCAACATGAAGCCCGAAGAGTACATCAAGCGGTTCGAGATCGAGAGTCGCGAAGTGTTCGCTCAACGAAAGGCTATCGTCGATGCTTTGGATCTCAAACCTGGCTTGGCAGTTGGCGATATCGGTGCTGGAACTGGGTTGTTTTTGAAGCCTCTTTCGGTTGCCGTGGGCGGATCGGGCAAAGTTTACGCCGTCGAGATTTCGCCAAGTTTCGTAAAGCACCTGAGAACAAGAGTTGCCGATGAAAAGCTCGAAAACGCACAAATCGTATTCTGCTCCGATCGCGAAGCGAACCTTTCCAAAGGTTCTGTCGACAGATTGTTGATTTGCGACGTCTATCACCACTTCGAATATCCGCAATCGACACTTCAATCGTTGTTTAGCGCTATGCGATCAGGAGGCACTTTGGTGGTGGTTGATTTCTATCGCGATCCAGACGGCGTGAGCGATGATCGCAAGAAGTGGTTGAATGGCCACATCCGCGCGCCTTTGGAGACATTTAGAAAAGAGATCGAAGCAGAAGGCTTTGTGTTCAAGGATCAAGTGAAGGTCGACGGATTCAAAGAAAACTATCTCATTCGATTCACGAAGCCATAGTTGAGATTTGAGACTTGAGAACTGAGTTGAAATTGACTTCGCGGTATTCGGGCCCTCCCGCGCGCTGAATTCTGCTAAAGACCAGTCAATTTATTCGCGGGCAGGGTCGCACAGTGAGTTCCACGAGCATTTGCGGGGAGGGAAAACAGGGAGACGAAGCTTATTTGATTCTGCTCATTGTGAATCGTTGATGTTACTTTGGGTTACGTGCCCATTCCTACCATAGCTGCGAGGCGAACCGAAGTATCCCAAGAAGACCTCGACGAGATCGACTCGTCGAGGTCTTCGATTTTCAGGCTACGTTCAACGAATTGAACTCACTAAGGCTTAGTATCGGTAGTGATCCGACTTGTATGGGCCTTCGACTGGCACACCGATGTAGTCTGCCTGATCCTTGGAGAGTTTTGTGAGCTTCACGCCCAGCTTTTCCAGGTGCAATCGAGCCACTTCTTCGTCAAGTTTCTTTGGCAACATGTAAACGCGATTGCCGTACTCACCGGTTTCTCGCTTGGTCCAAAGCTCCAACTGAGCCAACACTTGGTTGGTGAAGCTGGTGCTCATCACAAAGCTTGGGTGACCTGTTGCACAGCCCAGGTTCAGCAAGCGGCCTTCAGCTAGAACAAGTATGCTCTTGCCAGTGCTCTTGAAGCGGAATTGGTCGTACTGAGGCTTGATATTGATTCGCTCGACTTCGCCAGCCTTAACCAACTTGTACAAGCCAGCCATGTCGATTTCGTTGTCGAAGTGACCGATATTGCCGATGATGGCCTTATCCTTCATCTTCTTCATGTGTTCAACTGTGATGATGTCTTTGTTTCCGGTTGTGGTTACAAAGAAGTCAGCTACTTCAAGAGCGTCTTCGATGGTCTTGACTTCGTAACCTTCCATCACTGCTTGCAGTGCGCAAATTGGATCGATTTCGGTAACGATAACTCGGCAACCTTGGCCACGAAGCGATTGGCAGCTTCCCTTACCAACTTCGCCATAACCGCAAACAACTGCAACCTTACCGCCCATCATTACGTCGGTAGCTCGGTTCAGTCCATCTACCAATGAGTGACGGCAGCCGTAGCTGTTGTCGAACTTGCTCTTGGTGACAGAGTCATTGACGTTGATAGCTGGGAACAACAAAGTTTCAGCTCGTTCCATTTCATACAGTCGAGCTACACCGGTGGTGGTTTCTTCGCTAACACCACGAACCGACTTGGCCATTTCCGTCCACTTGCCTGGATTAGTAGTCAGTTCATCTCGCAGCAATTGCAGAACCACGCCCCACTCTTCAGGCTCGGTTTCGGCATTGAAATCTGGCACTTGACCAGCAGCTTCGAACTCTACACCTTTGTGGATCAACATGGTCGCGTCGCCACCATCGTCCACAATCATCTCTGGACCAGACCCGTCTGGCCATACAAGAGCTTCATTGGTGCACCACCAGTATTCCTCCAGTGTTTCACCCTTCCACGCGAACACTGGAGTGCCACATGGCTTGTCCAAAGAACCACCTCGACCAACAACAACTGCTGCGGCAGCACTATCTTGAGTCGAGAAGATATTGCAGCTAACCCAGCGAACGTCTGCACCCAGGTCAACCAGCGTTTCAATTAGCACCGCAGTTTGAACGGTCATGTGCAAACTGCCCATGATGCGTACGCCCTTCAGCGGCTTCTTAGCTCCAAATCGATCGCGAAGAGCCATCAGACCTGGCATTTCCTCTTCGGCTAGCATGATTTCCTTGCGACCAAGATCGGCCAGTTCTAGTGCTTCGGCTCGCTTGCCTTCAGCCAGCAGATCAAACGCTCGCACCTTAAATGCCAAGCGGTTTTCAGTTGATGTAGCAACTGCACTCATCAGTTTCTCCTTTGAGAGTCATACAAAAATGCAACACAGCCAAATTGTTGTGGATTGTGTTTAGGGATACGGTCAACAGTTTTAGTTTCGCTGACAGACAGCCGTGAACAGGGCAGGCCCCTTAGCTGTACGATCAGGTGGTAACGGATTAAATCGAGTAAGCTTCAAATCGCACTTCGATAGCCAACCTTCCAACTCTTGTCGGTCGGTGCCCAGCCTCACATGGCCCATCTCCTGTCGATAGGCCACGATCATGGAAAGCGTGCAAGTCCGGCGATAACCCGTAGCGAGCAGTTAGGCTTCCAGCACTCGAGCTGACTCCAGCTTGACGGATAAAGCGGTGCCGTAGGCCAGGACTAACACCAGCCAAGCGGCGTCGAAATGAGAGTCGCTTAGGACAGCTCACTCAAGTTCGATTGCACAAACTGAATGTTCTCAGCAGTTCCAACGCGTTGCTTAGCGGCAGACAACATCGCATTTGAACTATCCACGGCCACGACTTGATCAACATACGGCGAGACAAGTTGAGCCAATGGAGCCGACCCGCAACCTAGCTCTACGACTCGAGCACTCGCGGGCATAGTTGCCGCCAACACGTAGGCATCAAGTTGTGAACCAAACAGTTCGACACGCATCCGATCCCATTGTTCAGCCGCTGAGCTAAAGAAAGCTTCGCTGCGGGAACGTTCTGCGAGGATTTGCGTAAGCCGACCGAGGTCTTGAGCCGCCGTCACAGACGATTCATTCTGCTTGCAGACCCAGTTCCACAACTGAGCCCTATCCGACGACCAACGATCATGTTCAAGCCAATAACGTTGGTTGGTGCCTTCGCGGCGGTTTCCAACCCAACCATCGCCGTTTAGGACTTTCAAGTGCCGACTTACGGTACTTTGAGGTAGCTGAAGAACGGCACACATTTCGCTGACGGAAAGCTCCTCGCGGTTCAAAATGGCCAGCAACCGAACCCGGGTGGGATCAGCCAGAGTTTGTAGCCATTCTAGGGAGCTGTTCATCAAGGCAGAATTCCAAGATCAGGAACATGCGGAAATCGGACATTCGGTAATCGCCGAAGTTCATCCATCCGTTCATCCGGATGATTGAATTATTGTATCAGCTTCGCAAATGGTCAAGCTGGAATTCTCTTAACAGTGTCAACAACTCGAACCCCCACTATTGGCAGTTCAGTTTTGAGTGATTGTTCTGAACCGAAAGTGTACAATGCTGTCAATCTGATTGAGTTCAGTAGGGCGAAACAAGTCAGTCGAAACAGACTTTGCACCCTCCTCGAGCCCCTCAAATCCCTCCTGCCTGAAAAATCCAACCCGGAGTTCCGACCGATGCGTGTTTGCATTTCGCAAAAACTTAGTTCCTTAGGTTTTGCGCTTCTTTTGGCCGTTTCCAGCCTTCAAGCCCAGGAAAGCTGGAGTCGATTCCGTGGACCCATGGGTAACGGCGTGGCTACTGGATCAGTGCCGGAGAAATGGAGCGAATCAGAGGGGGTCGCTTGGAAGGTCCAAGTTCCCGGAAAGGGACATTCATCGCCAGTAGTGGCGGACAATAAAATATGGCTCACTACCGGCGTTACCGAGCAACTTTCAGCAGAGCAAAAGGCCGAGCGATTTTCAAAAATCAAAGACCCCAACGGCTTGGATCTTGTGGGTTCATTGTCCCAAAGATTGCTGGGATACGACTTAGAGACAGGCAAGTTGCTTCAAGACATCGAGGCATTTCGCTCTACCAAACCAGAACCAGTTCACTTGACGAATACATACGCTTCGCCAACTCCGATCATCTACCAAGGCAGAGTCTATGTTCATTTTGGAACCTACGGAACAGCCTGCATCGATGCCAACTCGGGCAAAGTGCTTTGGCGTTTCGACTCTATCAAGATTGACCATCAAAATGGCCCAGGCAGTTCTCCCATCATTTGGAAGGACTTCTTAATTGTGCACTTTGATGGTACAGATCGTCAGTGCATCGTAGCCTTGCGATTGAAAGATGGCTCCATTGCTTGGCAGACCGATCGATCAGGTCAAATGGATCCTAAGCCGGATCTTCAGAAGGCTTATTGCACACCGACAATCGTTGAAACTGACGCAGGTCCTGAGTTGATTTCACCAGCGGCTAATTGGGTGTACAGCTATGATCCAGCAAATGGAAGCGAGCTTTGGAAAGCGAGTTATGGGCGCTTGGGCTTTTCTACCGTTCCATGTCCAGTCGTCACCGATGGCTTGGCATTAGTTTGTACAAGCTTCATGCAATCGCGATTGTTGGCGGTCCGGATTGGTGGGCGAGGCGATGTCACTGAATCGCATATCGCTTGGACTTCGGATAGTAACATTCCTCAGAAGCCATCGTTGGCGGTTGTTCAAGGCAAGGTCTATGTTCTGAGCGATGCAGGCATTATGACCTGTTTGGATTCCAAGTCCGGTAAAGAGCTTTGGCGACACCGCGTGGACGGCAAGTATGCAGCCTCACCCATCGTCGCTGGCAACAAGATTTACCTCTTCAATCAAGAAGGCAAGACAACCATTCTGCGAGCGGGCGAAGAATTTTTCGAGGTTGGAACCAATCAGTTGGAAGGTTCGATCAATGCGTCGCCTGCCGTTGTGAATGGCTCGTTAATCATTAGAACAGATTCAAGTCTATATCGCATTGTTGGTACTGAAGGTTCGCTCAAAAGGTCTTCGAACAACTGACTTAGAAGAGTTTTAAAGCATGCAAAACGCCCAAGATTTGCTCGATTCGTTCGGTTCACCACCCGCTGAAGTTTGTATCGACTGGGCATGGCAGATAGTGTCGCTGGCCGAGGCTGGGATGCTCCCCAACCAGTTTTCATGGCTCGATCTGCAAGTATCCAAAAGTGGAAAGCTTGCTTTTCGAGCGGATTGCGATGCGAAGAATCGGAGGTTAGCTACAGCTACTAATCAGAGTTCAAGCTTTCAAGCTTGTGTGAGGCAACTGGTCCAGTGGTCGGGAGCGAATCTGCAAGTTTCAGATGGGAATAGTCTAGATGAGAGTAGTCCAGATGCGAGTAGTCTATTCGAGAGCCTAAAGAATTTGCAGTCGTTGTTGCGTCAACTTGCGAAGGAGCAGCCTAATAAGCCTGCCTCTGCAACTGCGGATCTGCGACAAAGTTCAGTGCTTGCAGGCGAGCAACTCTCAAACCCAAATGGAGGTGAAGAAGCGATATCAACGCTCGTATCAACCACGATCAATCCATCGGACAGTGTCTCGGAAAATTTATCGGAAGAGTCTGAACCTTCCAGCAATACGATTTCCAAAAGTCTTAAGGCGGAATCCGCTTCTATCAATCTGTATAAGCGAGAATCTAAAGGAAGCTATGCTCGGGTGCTGCTTTACGCTGGTGCACCGGCCGCGGTATTGATGCTGGTGATAGGCGGTTGGTGGATGTTTGGTTCCAAAGACAAATCGAAAGGACTCGCGAAAGCAGATAATGGTGATCGGACGAGTACTTCAAAAAATGCTGACGGTTCAACCAAGAATAGTAGCGGCAAGTTGTCCAGTTCGAATTCATCAAGCCGTTCGAAGAAGTCAACTCAGTCGAATACCTCGGAGTTGGATCAGTTGCTTGGAGGCTCCCCGAACACTTCGGCTAGTTCATCCGATAAAGTTGGAGAATTATCTGCTTCGGCAACAAACAACTCTTCGACGAGTCATGCTTCGCTGCTCGAATCGTCAGGACAATCGCTTCCAACAACCCCTGATCCGTTGAAGGAACTGAATCTACTTGATGTAAAGCCCTCGATCGACGGCCTACTAGCCAGTGACAGTGCATCAGCCAAAGAGTCGAAGCCTGCACAAGCTAGCACCAATAAAGCTGAAGAGCAGACTGCCTCGGCAACGCGTTCCTCAAATGCAACCTCTACCGAATCGGCCTCAACACCTGATAAGCCCACATCGCTCAACACCGCGGACGCTCAACGATTGAAGCTAGATGTTGCCAGCGAGACGAGTCAAGACAGCGTAGCGAAGCTGTTGGCCAATTCGGCATCATCTGCATCAACCGATGCTAAAGCCAACAGCATGAACAACGTTGCTGACAACTCGGCACAGTCGGCTGCCGCCTACCTGCTGAACGTAGAAGACCTAGTTCAAATTCAAGAGATACCCGACAAGGTTCGAGTGCGCGAACCTGCTTGGGAATTGCGGCTTTCTTCGACGTCCACCATGGACGTTGAGCCAAGTGGAGTTCAAACTCTAGCAGAAAAGTCTGCCGTTCTGTGGATTCTCAGCTCAAGAGAACTCAAGCCTAGGAAGAACCAAGAGCCGACCAAAGTTGCTGTGATTGCAGAGATTGCCAATCGGCGAGGCGATATTCGCTGGACAATTGTGGCAGGCACACTAGATCTTCCGAATTTGCGATTTCCAATGAACCAGGAGAGGTTGGATCAGTTGCTAACCATCTTGCAAAACTATCAGCAGAGGCTGAATGTGAGCATCGATCAAATCAAAGCAGCTATGGAGTTGCCCGACTTTCCGAAGGAGTTGAAATCGTATTGGACAGCTCAGCGACGCACCTTTGAAAACGAAGTCAAGCTCACTACGCGGGCTCGACAGGTCGTAGCTGATGCATCGATGCTTACCAGTTGGATGGACCGTACCATTGAAGTGCATGGTCGGTTGATTGATACGGTCGCGAACAAGAATGAAGCAGTGCTTGAATTCGGTCAACCCAAGGTTAGCCAAGCCGGGGCAACTGCTGCTAGCAAAAAGGATGCAGACAAGAATGATTCATCAAACGATGAGCAGAAAGTACCGAAGTAGGTGCTGAACAGGCAACCTCGCAGAGGAACTATGGAATCAGCGAGGCATCGCGACGAGATTGAAAGAATGCTTTAGCTGCTGGGTGCCAAGCAATGCCCTGCCATCGCGAGGCCTGTTCGGCGGAAAGTATACCTGCAAGCTCGCGAACCTCTGGTCGATAGATACTCTCCAGAACACTTCGCACCAACACGTCTGGGGTATCTTTATTGCAGACCAGAAATGCAGTTGTGGCTACGGTGCTAATACCCGTTTGATCGATTCCCACTTGCGGATAATCATCTTTAGCAATTCTCATCGGGTGGAATGCGGGCTCATTCAGAGAGAACTCCCAGGCCTGACTAAACTCCATCAACTTGTAAGCTCCATTAGACATTAAAGCGATGATTTCACTTGCGCCGACGCGAGTCACCAAAATTGCAGCATCAACGGGAGGGTCGGCTGCTAGGTCTTCCACAATTTGCAAATCCGAGAAGTCCAAACCACTAAATTTTAGAATGCGCCGAGCAGTAGCTCGAGACCCTGCCTTCTGTTGTCCCACATAGACTCGGCGCTGTTTCAGATCCTTCATGTCCGAAATCAATTCACCGGTTCGAGTGAGTACGTGTACAGTTTCGTAGTAAAGTGGCGCAATGACCGTGAAATTCTCACTGTCGAACATGTCGGACTGCAACAAGGCCATGTGCACCTTGCCGTTACCAAGCTGTTCAAAATTCTCGGAAGAACCTTGAGTGCTTATCAGCTCAGTCTTACAGCCAGAGTTCTTTTCCAAGGCATCGGCGATCGTCTCTGCAACCAAACTGTACTCGCCGCCTTCTGAACCGCCTGCAATGCGAACGATGTTAGGCATTCGGTTCTTGAACCAAACGCTGCTCGGAATTAGCAGTAGAAATAAGCGATGACCAACAGCATACCCGTTGCAAAGGGTCCTCAACTGAACCCAACGATGGGTATCGGTCGGCTCGATCACACGGTTGTCCAGGACGGCTCCAATGATTGGCACGCCCAGCAGAAGTGCCAGGCTCGTCGCCAAGGTGCGATAGGGCGAGCTTGTATGGGTAAGCCCATGATGAACAGATCCAAATCGTTCGCCAATTCAAGCGATGTGATAGCGTGGGAGACTTCTGCAAACACTTATCGACAATTGTTTCTAGATCCTCGGGCACTCCGCTGCGCACCGTTCGAAGTCGTGGAGCGGCTCGATGGATGACTTGCATCATCGTTTGAATAGCGGAAGTGGCTTTGAAGGGAGGATGGCCAGCTAAAAGAGTGAATAGAATCGCCCCCAGCGAATACACATCACTTGCAACGCCTTGATCTTCAGTCCGCCCCGCTGCTTGTTCAGGAGACATAAAGCTCGGCGTCCCCAAGGCGGCACCGGTAGCAGTTAGTCCATTTTCTCGACCAACAGACTTAGCTAGGCCGAAGTCCGTAATTCGAACGCGATCATCTTGATCCACAAGCACGTTGGCAGGTTTTAGGTCTCGGTGAAGAATTCCACGACGATGAGCAAACTCGATTGCCTGAGCTACGTCGCGCACATACTTAGCTGCCCTGCGTGGCTCAAGCGGAGCAGCCTTCGATAACTTGTCTAGGTCCGTCCCGTCAACAAAGTCCATCGAAAAGTAATGATGACCATCCAGTTCGCCGCACTGATAAACGGTGACGATGTTCGGATGATGCAACTGCGCCGCGCTTCGAGCTTCGGCATAAAACCTCTGAACTTCGTCCGCAGTAGCAAGCGCACCCGAGCGGATCATCTTAATAGCAACGGGTCGATCGAGATGCTTTTGTGTCGCGTAATAAACAACGCCCATTCCGCCACGACCGATAACCTTCAGCAACTCATAATCACCAAAGCGGCAAGGTAGAATTGGCCCAGTATGCTCTATCATCTTTGGCTTAGTGGATTCGTTTAGCGGCAACGTTTCAATAGAGTGAGTAACCTGCGAATCGATCTCGGCGGAACTTTGGTTTTGGTCCAACCTGGCGAGTTCTGCCACGGACGGTCCAGCTAAATGTTCTATCCAATCAGCCGCAGAGAGAAGGTGTTCTAGCTTTTCACGAACTTCGGGGGGATACTGCTCCAAAAAGGACTTTCTGTCAGGGCTTGTCCCAGAGTCACACTTGGCTAAATACTCTGCTAGAGCCTGATCCAATTCGGAGTCATTCAATTCTTCAGAGTTAGCCACATTTGCACCGCGTAGCGAGTTATTTTGGTTCGAAAATTCGGCATTGAGGTTCCAAACCAGTCGCTATCATAGCATGTTCGATGAAATGTTCAAAATCTTAGCAAAAACCTCGGGAAAGCCACTTAGAAAAGAAGAGTCTTGCGTCAACACAGATGAAACGCGGGGGATTTTTCAATCCTAGGTCCACGATAACTGGCAGACTCGCGTTAGTCTGCCTGATGAAGCAATTGCTTCGCCTCTCAAACATCGGATAGTAAAACCGAAGATTGTGTGTCAGAGAAAAATTTGAGTTAGCTTTTTTCCAAACATGCTGGGATCACAGTGGAGTTAACAAGCGGAGTTAGAGAGAGAAAAGGTTAAGCTGAAACTGTTCACTTGGACGAGGCGCTGAAGAAATCCTTATCACCATTTTACAACAACTTTCAAGCAAAAGTCGCTGGAGCATTGCCGGAGTTTTTTTGCTCGTGACGATTATGGCCGCAGCATTGCCTGGAGCAAAGATTGCCGGCATGAGTGGTGCGTGTCCTCTATTCTTTTTTTCTGGATGTCAGTTACTGGTGTTACCTGCATTTACATTGGAGTGCGTGCTAGGCGTGCTCGCATCTTGACGATCCTGTTGGGCCTATTCTTCCTCGCAGTAGGATTATTTGGTTACTATGGATTGCTTGCTTTGCGTGTACATCTGTGGTTGTCAATTCGAACTGTGACAAGATGGCACAACAGAACTTCTCAAAGGGTAGTTGAACTGTTTTCGATTAACTGCTTTAATGCTCCACGCACTGAGGGCAACTCCTTGAGTCGATGGATCGCGCAAACATCACCTCGAAACAATTCTCTGCATGCTTGAACTTTACGCTCAAATCGAAGAAGCAGTCAGCGCGATCCGAAAACGCTGGAACAAAACACCTCATGCTGGCATTATTCTTGGCACAGGGCTTGGACCTTTGGTCGAGCAGATTGAGAATCAAGTTGCCATCGAATACCAAGAGATTCCACACTTCTTGAAATCTACTGCGACTAGTCACCGAGGACGACTGGTGTGCGGCGACCTTTGCGGGTTGCCGGTCATGGCCATGGAGGGCCGTTTTCATATGTACGAGGGCTATCCGCTCAAGCAGATTACCCTTCCAGTTCGAGTGATGAAGGCTTTGGGCGCTAAGCTATTAGTTGTTTCCAACGCGGCTGGCGGAATGAATCCGTTTCACAAGGCTGGCGATATCGTTGTGATCGAGGATCACATCAATTTGATGGGTGACAATCCATTGATTGGAATCAACGACGATCGATTGGGCACTAGATTCCCTGACATGTCTGAGCCGTACAACCTACAACTGGTAGACAGGGCGCTGGAAATTGCTCGCAAGAATAATATCGTCGCTCACAAAGGCGTCTTCGTAGCAGTGGCGGGGCCAAACTTGGAAACTCGAGCCGAGTATCGCTTTTTGCGAGCGATTGGGGCTGATGTAGTAGGCATGTCAACAGTTCCAGAGGTGATTGTCGCTGTTCACAGTGGCTTGAGAACCGTTGGCTTTTCGGTGATCACCGATATGTGCTTGCCAGATGCATTGGAAGCCGCTGATGTTTCTAAAATTATTGCTGTTGCCAATGGAGCTGAACCAAGGTTGCGAACCCTGATCAGCGGCATTCTTGAGCACGAAAAATCTCAAGCAAGCTAATCACCTACCATCGACTGGATGATGCTAGATGCCTGCTTCGACACCTTTGCACCAACTGAAATTCGAGCAGTTCCGTGAAATAGTACTGCAGGCTAGATCTGCTGTACTACAACGACGTGAGATCCAGCCGTCAGTTGCATGCATTCTCGGCAGCGGTCTGGGCGGCCTGGCAAATGTAGTTTCAGATGCTCAGAGTGTAGATTACTCAGATATTCCAGGTTTTACCAAAACACGCGCAGTTGGCCATGCCGGAAAATTGATTACGGGTTTCATCGGAGAAACTCCTGTTGTTCTCATGCAAGGCAGGAGCCATCGTTACGAAGGCCACAGTCATCTGCAACTTCAATTCCCTGTTCACGTGATGCAGGCACTCGGCGCAAAGACTCTGATCGCCACTAATGCAGCCGGTGGTCTGAATGCTCGTTATGAAGTAGGCGACTTGATGGTCATCGATAGTCATATCGACTTGTTATGGCGACGATCAATGTGGGCACGATCCTTTACTTGAAGTTTCGAGATCAAACTCTTTGCAGCTAGCCGTATCAGGTTTGGCGATCCGGATTCTGCATGGAACGAATCCTATACGCACAGATTGATTCATCGAGCGAAGTCGATCGCGCAGCTTAACAACATTGTACTCCATCAAGGCTGCTATCTCGGAACGCTCGGTCCAACCTATGAAACTCGTCACGAGTATCGCGCTTTCGTTGGATGGGAGCTGACGCGGTGGGGAATGAGCACGATTCCTGAAGTCCTGGCCGGTCGAGATAGGGATGGATGTCTTGGCCTTCAGCGTCATCACCAACGTCACTTTCGACCGACGTGCCCAAGCTTTATAATCACGAAGAGGTTGTCGAGTCCGGCAATCTAGCCGGACCTCGCCTACAAAATCATCGAACAGCTTGTACACAGCCTTTGAAGTGCCCAGGTTCGAACTGTGATGACCTGTCGCCCTATTCGGCACTTCTAGTCGTTGCTCGCGGACCGCAACGACCATGCTTGGAAATTCCACAACTCCATGATGTGATAATCTGATCAGCATTACTCGAACCAATCCAACCCACGTGGACAGTAATCGCAAACCTCTCTTCGGTACAGTCGCCGAAAGCTCTTGAAATCGCGGGAGAGCTCATAACAAGATAGTGCTGCTTCGTCGTAGAAGCCGTTGAGCATAAACAAATGTCGCCGGGCAGGATCAAAGTCGAAGCCACCCGGAGACAAACACTCTTCCTCGACCGCATCCTCCTCCAATGGCGAGCCTCCGTTGTTCTGTCGCGCCCGGCAGACTTCCACCATGCATCGACATCAATGCAAACAACAGAATTGCGTATGCCAATCAAGATATGCTCATCGACGCAGGCTTAGTCCAGTGATGCAAAAAGACATAGGTGAATGAACTTCGATCGTTACGGTCTCACCCGAAATGAGATTCAAACGCTCAATCACGATGAAGTCTTGAACAATGGAATCACCCGGCAATTTACCGTGACCTGTTCTCGGTCATTCCAAACCAATCTAAAGAGTCGGTTCATCTAATTATTCAGCTTTACCGTGACCTGTTCTCGGTCATTCCAAACCAATCTAAAGAGTCAGTTCCTCTAATTATTCAGCTCAATCATGGCTCTACCGAATTTCAATGCTAACTCGGAGTTGACGAATAGCATGGCGCTTGCACTGTGTCGAAGCCAGATAGATAAAGTAAATCCAGAACGGAAATTGAAGGAAACCTATTACTCGAATGAGCCTATCATCATGAAGGCAAGGAGCGGCATCAGCGTCGAGAACTTTCAAGTCGTCTTGTTGGAGCCAATTTCTCGATCGTGAGCAACGAAAAGGTTGAGCCGGAAAATCCGTAGCAAAGGACTTTATTGGTAAGGGTATCTGTTAAAACAAACGTCCTTCCACAAGCCTGTCTCAGCAGTTGGCATTTTTTCCTCAGCAAACCTACTGCCCAATAGTATTGCCAGATGATATTCAAGAGGTTAAATGTGGCGAGTTGGATTGAGCCTTAAAATCTGTACAATGTTGATTTGGGTTCCAAATTCCGCTGGGAGTTCATGAGTTTTAAAGGAACCGAGTGACTGTGCCGCTTTCGTTTGCCCAAACGAAATTCACCGTCACCCGGTGGGCGCTCTTTTGCAAGAGGTTGAGGCGTTAACCTCAACCTCTAACGCGTAGTATTCAGCCAAAGCCCGCACGGCAAAATCGAAGGAAACTGAAGATTTTTTGCTGGCGATTGGCACCACTCAGAATTGCTTTAGGTAAAGAAAAGACACCATTGGCGATTAGGCGACCTATATGAATGGTTCTCCCCATCAAAACCCTGGCGAATCGTCGCAGTTTCTGGGGAAGATGTGTCGACATTTTTCCGGTTGTTTATGACACGCTCAAAGATATTGCTCATCGTTGTTTGGCCAAAGGAACCGCAAATGACACTTTTCCACCGCACCGAACTAGTGCATGAAGCCTATTTGCGGTTAATCGATGACCGGCAGAACAACTGGAGGAGCAGAACCCATTTTTTCGCAGTCGGCGGCAAGAAGTTATGCGACAAGTCTTGATCGACAAAGCTCGGCAGCGTCGCGCTCAAAAGCGTGGCAAGCTGAAGATGCATTCGCTGGAAGGGGGAATTCTGGACCCAAATGATGATGAAGACATACTCGCAATTGAAACAGCATTGGCGGAGTTAGAGAAACTTGACCCGCTTCAAGCGCAAATCGTAGTCATGCGTTTTTATGGCGGAATGACTGTTGACGAAGTTGCAGAATCGTTCGGGAAATCTAAGCGTTGGGTGGAAGCTGAATGGACTCTAATCAAGGCGTGGTTGCGAAGACAGATCGCGACTGAAGACGAGAAGTGATGAAATAAACAAGAGAGGGGCAAGGTTGCCGTCCGGAATTGTACATGAGCATGGACACAGATCGCATTCGAGCTATCTTCCTAGCGGCTATTGAGTTGCCGCCAGATCAACGCAGCGAATTCGTACGGTCACAATGCACAGACGATGCTCAACTTTACCAAGAAGTATGCAGCCTCTTACGTTATCACACCAAATCGACATTGATCAGTTCGACTAAGGATCAGAACGGCCAGAATGAAACTGCCGCAATCTCTAATCGACAAAGGTCAAGAGACACCGTTTATGAAAAACTCTCCGTCCTCAGCAACTCGAAAACCATCTCTTGGCTGCGGCGCAGTGTAAACCGATTGTGGGACAATTGGTTGCTACTGTCGATTCTTTCCTTGATCGTTGTCGCCATTATCACGTGGCGAATCGACAACGCCATAACCTCGAGTATTAGGCGAGCCGCCGAAAAGAACTTGCAGGCGATTAGTAGAGGGCAATCTCTGGCGGTCCAGAATTGGTTGGATGCAGAATTTCGAGTAGCACAGAACTGGGCTCGAAATGAGCAGTTACAAAATGAGGTTATTCAACTCGATCGCTTGTCACGCGACCCTGAATCAAACCCTGAACTTATCAAAACGTCAGGAGTCAACCTACGAGATTTGATGAAGCAAATATCGTCTGACTCGACCGATTTGCGTTACGCAGTTTGGAACAGCGAGTTTCGACTTATCGCCGATGCTGACTCTGAATCTCCCGTCATTGGAAATAGAACCACTCCCTTAGGAGGTTCAATTATTTCCAGGGTCCTTTCGGGGAAGTCAGCTCTGTGGTTGCCAACTGTCGAAGGTTACATCACTACCGGATTTGAAAATCCGCCGTCCATATCGAAATCGTCAATCGCGCTGCTCGTCCCCGTATGTGATGCCAACAACCGAGCATTTGCTGTGCTAATGATTGCTGGGATAGGCATGCAGGACCGATTCGAACAGATCTTTGAAACTTGGCGCATTGGCCGCACAGGCGAATCCTACGCGGTTACCAGCAAAGGCTATTTCGTTACGGAAAGTCGTTTTGATTCGCAACTAAGCGACGTTGGTTTGTTTACAGAGTTTCAAGGCTCCACCTCTCAAGTGTTGCGTGTGGCTGAACCACCAGTTCCATTAAGTGCAAAAAACTTCAGTCCTGTGGGAGCACGAACTTGGCCACTTACAAAATCCGCTGCCCAGGTCACTGCTCACGAGAGCGGATTCGACTCAATGGGTTACAAGGACTATCGCGGAGAGGTTGTTTTTGGAGCCTGGAATTGGCTGGATGACTATGAATTCGGGATTATTTTTGAACTCGATAAATCGGAGGCGTTCGAAGCGCTACAGCCATTGCGCTGGATCTATGGCAGCCTAATACTTGGCCTCGTTACAGTAAGTGGCGTACTTGCATACCGCTCCGTTTTGGCTCGACGCAACGCTGGGCTGCCCAATGAACTGGGGCCATTTCGTGTGAAGAGGAAAATCGGCGAAGGTGGAATGGCGATGGTCTTTCTAGCGACGCACTCGTTGCTCAAGCGTGAAACGGCGATAAAGATCATTCGTCCAGAACAATACAGTTGGCAAAACGCCGAGCGATTTGAACGGGAAGTGAGGCTTACAAGCCGTTTGTCGCATCCCAATACCGTTGAAGTTTATGACTTTGGGAAAATTAAGGATGGCCGCTTCTTTTTTGCGATGGAATTCATTCGAGGTTATAACTTGCAGCAGGTGCTTGAGTTGTCTGGGCCGTTGAGTTCTGGACGAGTTGCTAGAATATTGTTTGAAGTCTGCCGATCGCTTCGGGAAGCTCATCACTTAGGAATCGTGCATCGCGACATCAAGCTCCAAAACATCATGCTGAGTCGTAGAGCAGCAGAATTTGATTGCGTCAAAGTACTGGATTTCGGTTTGGCGAAGCAGTTTAACGCGCCCGCTCAATTGACCGACACGCATGTGTTGGTCGGCACTCCGATTTACATCCCACCCGAACGAATCGCGGATCCAACCTGCATGGATGCAAGGTCTGATATCTTTGCGTTGGGCGTTCTAGCGCAAATCTTGTTGACCGGCAAGGAGCCATCGCTAGCCAATAGTTCCATTGATGCACTCTATAAGACTTTGAAGCATCCGCCTCAGCGAAGTTCAGAGTTAACTGCTCTACCGATCCCACAAGTGTTAGATCAATTGGTTCATGATTGCCAAAACCGCGATCCAATGGATCGACCTCAGTCGGTCGACATTATCATCAAGACTCTTAGTGATAGCGAATTGATGGGCTCTTGGTCGGATGAACATGCACGAGAATGGTGGCAAGCGCATCCGTTACCAGAAGTTGAAGATTAGTTATCGCGAAACAGTTAAGCGATGTCCTCAGCTCTAGAGAATCTTATCATCTACGAAAATCATTCCCCATGTTTCAAAGACTCTTCACTGCTTTCTTAGCTGTAACGGTTCTCTGTTGTTCGTCGCTTGCCGTGGAAAAGCCAAGAGTCTTCGTACTGACCGACATCGAGAATGAGCCTGATGATGCGATGTCGCTCGTTCGATTTTTAGTCTATGCCAATCATTTCGATATCGAAGGCCTAGCCGCGACCACCTCCATTCATCAAAAGAATCGAGTCGCCCCCGAGCGAATTCGACGCATCGTTGAAACATACGGCCAGGTTCGAGACAACCTAGAAAAAAACGAAGCGGGCTTTCCAACTGGGGAGCAACTGCTTAAAAAAGTTTGTGAAGGGCTGCCCAAATACGGCATGCAAGCAGTCGGCGAAGGTCAAGACTCTTCTGCCACGAAACTTCTCACCCAAGCTGTGGATCGCGATGACCCTCGTCCCTTGTGGGTTCCGGTTTGGGGTGGGCCCAATGTGTTGGCTCAAGCTCTCTGGCAAGTCAAACAAACTCGATCAGCAGATCAAGTGGAACGATTCGTTGCCAAGCTGCGAGTCTACGCAATATCCGATCAAGATGATAGTGGACCTTGGCTACGCAAGGAGTTCCCCAAGCTGTTCTATATCGTCAGCCCAGGAGCAAATGACGGTGGAGCCTATCATCATGCGACTTGGAGCGGCATTAGCGGCGATAACTTCCACGGCAGATTTGTTGGAGCCGACTTCTCGATCGTTACCAATGAATGGCTGCAACAGAATATTCGCACCAAGGGACCACTTGGTAAGGAGTATCCGCATTGGGAGTTCTTGATGGAGGGCGATTCACCGTCTTTCATGAACTTGATCAACAATGGACTGAGCGACCCAGAGCATCCAGACTGGGGTGGCTGGGGCGGACGCTACGAACTTTATACACCTCGAGTTCAGAAGTGGCATTTGCAACCGGAGACTCGACCCATTTGGACCGATGCCGACGATGAAGTCCTCGGCACGGATTCTCGCTGGCATACGGACAATCATGCTACGATTTGGCGTTGGCGTTCTGCATTCCAAAATGACTTCGCTGCCAGAATGGACTGGACTATCAGGCTACCCAGCGCGGCTAATCATCCACCAATCGCCAAATTGGGTCACTCTAGTCAGTTGACAGCCAAACCAGGTCAGAGACTAGAGTTGAGTGCGGATGGCAGCAGCGATCCAGATGGAGATGCATTGTCCTACGAGTGGTTTTGTTATATTGAAGCGGGTACCTTCGCGGTTTCAAGCTCGCGAGATGGTCGGCCAATTCCGATTCAGAATTTCGATCAAGCTCGTGCGTCATTGACTGTTCCAACCAAGCGAGTCATGGCACCTGGCACCCGGAACTATTCACGTTATTTTGACTGTCACCGACCATGGCCAACCTCGGTTAACTCGATATCAACCCGTTATCGTCAGCGTCGATAGGTAATCAACTGCACCACTCTGAACAATGAGAACACCCCAAAGCCACCGAAGCGTGAACAGGATGAATTTACTGAAGAGTTCTGCGTTCTTCGCGCTCTCGCTTTACTTCGTAGCATGCTCAATTGGATTGAGCCCTGCTTCAAACCTCCATGCACAGACAGTGCCGCCCAAAGTCGTTGGCGGCGCGTTGGAAGGCGAGCGACTTCGAGTCATCGTATCCACAGATATCGGAGGTACAGATCCCGACGACTTCCAATCGATGGTTCATCTACTGCTGTACTCAGATGTATTGGATATTGAAGGTTTAATCTCATCGCCCTACGGTCCGGGCAGAAAGCAGCATATTTTGGATGTAATTGACTGCTACGAAAAAGACTATCAGCAACTGCGGGTGCATTCTGAAAAATATCCTACAGCAGAAGCACTACGCTCGATTACCAAGCAAGGCGAGACGGAGGAGGCTCCCTACATTGGATTCTCCAAAGCAACCGAGGGCTCAGAGTGGATTATATCTTGTGCTCGTCAGAAGCAGGATCGCCCATTATTTCTACTGGTTTGGGGAGGCCTCGAGGATCTTGCGCAGGCTTTACACAACGCTCCCGATATTTTGCCAAAACTGAGAGTTTACTGGATCGGCGGCCCCAACAAAAAGTGGAGCGTCAATGCATACCAGTACTTGGTGACCTATCATCCTCAGTTGTGGTTCATTGAAGCCAACGACACTTACCGTGGCTGGTTTGTTGGAGGCAATCAAACGGGGCAATGGGGCAATGAGAGTTTTGTACGACAACATGTAGCTGGTCGGGGATTCCTAGGCAACTACTTTGCGAACCAACTTGGCGGCAAAATCAAAATGGGCGATACACCTTCGGTTGCTTGGCTGCTTCGTGGCAATTCTTCAGAGCCAACTCAGCCGAGTTGGGGTGGACAGTTTGTTCGCGCTTGGCAAAGACCTTACTTGAAGCTCAACCGTCTTCCTACCGCTCAAGATCAAATCGAGTTATTTGGGATATTGGATTTGGAACTGCCGTACAGCTCTAGTTCTTCGCAAGAGCTGCAAGCGACAATTGTGGTTGAGAATCAAACTTTGA
>JAXMBP010000017.1:0-98519 GCA_046349795.1 Pirellulales bacterium
AGGATTTGCGGCGTTCAGTGCCACAGCCAGAGGACTCGCCGTTTTAGATGAACGTAGGCAGGTTGTTGTATATGCGTCGCGTCAATTCGCGACTCATTAACTCATCGTCGTAAGGTTATTCGCCAAAAGCACCAAAGAGCCATAACCCAGTCGAGAGAAAACAGGGGCATTTCGTGAGGTGTCGGTCCCACTCAACTTCTCTGTTTGGTTAGGAAACTGACCGCAGTAGGTTATTCCAAGAAGCCGACGTTTAGCAAACAAGCAAAACGTCGGCTCTTTTCGTATTTGCCTGCAATCTTCCGGGTCGCGACCCCTCTCAGGAGACTCGATTCCCGGCCGCGACTCTCGCCAAATCAGCCCCTCTCTGGGGGCTCTGGGGGCCATTCAGAGACAAATACTCTCAGAGTCTCTGGGTTATGAAAACCGCCGGGTTAACGACTCTGGGTTATGAACCGTCTGGCTCACTCGGGATTCGTTTTTTCGGCTGTTCTGCCTCACTAAGAGGCCCATTGTTACGAACGTAGTCCATTTATTGGTTGCTTCCACTTTCTTACGCGATTATTCAGACAAGGTCTCAAAGCGATTTCCATCAAATTTGGTTAAGCCAGTATTGCGTGCACCGATTTAGATGTGGCCAGCGGAATCTTCGAGACTGCTTCACACGCTGTAGCCATTCAGGCCATCGTTGATCGTGAAGTTCTTGAAGTTCACTCCATCGTATCGCCATATTCCATTGTTCGACTTAACGGTTCCTAAAGTCTCACTACCTCTAAACCAAATGTTGCCTTGGCGATCTTGCATCATGGCTTGATTTGCCGACGGCAGTTTAGTGACATCATCGTTTTGAATGGTCAATTTCACAAAGCCATCGCCGCTGCCTTGCCAGATGACTTGGCTCCGCGTTGACAACCAGATTTTCCCTGCCCTATCTTGGAGAAGGTGTCGAATCCATCCATGTATTTTCGGTTTAACCGTAGTGATGGATCGTCCATCATAGCGCAGGAGTCATGCAACGTCACGATACAGTTTTGTCATTATTCGAGCGTTACGGTGCTTGAGAATAGTGAACAGCCAATTGACACTTCGGAAGATGGCGATTGGAACAAATTGCTATTGTCGTCTTCGATTCCCGAAGAACTACTCGATTGCAATTTGAAAAAAAACGCTGCGAGATCAGGAGAAGTTCTTGGCCACGGTACATTATGTCCAATCTGAAGATCGCGTCGAGTTTCTAGAGCAGTACTTCAAATTCTGGTAAGTTGAATTGAGTATTGAGCTTAAATTCCTGACGCTCAGAATGGCCGGGATCAAAATGGCAGTCCCGTTCGGCAGTTATATAGCTGCTGTTCATATTCAGTGAAAATTGGTTGGCCTAATAGAACTAAGGACTTCCTTTGCCTATACTGGGCGGCATTCGAATGACAGGCAGGCGAGTTAGCGACCATTTGTTCATGTTGCAGACTGCCGTCTCCAATTCGTATTTCAGTTCAAAGTCAAACTCAGGCTGATTCAAAATCCCACATTTGTACACATCTCATCATGCGTCACACGAGTTCAACCGTTCGCTCTTATCTCAAATCCAAGCGACACAAGCAGAGTCGGAAAAGAAGGTTACTTGCATTTGAGGGGCTGGAATCAAGATCACTGTTGGCTTTAACCGTCGGAGTCTACGACGAGAATTTCCTGGCGCCAAATACGGTCGATTTCGTCGCTCCTGGATCGAACATTACAAACACCGCTTTTGCAGCAGAAATTGCTAGTGCATTTGCAACGAATAACTCTGGTGTTATTGACGGTCAGTGGTTGGCTGGTCGGTACGAATATGGTGTGAATCAAGTAAAGTCGATCGATTTCTGGCCAGCCAATCCTGATACCAATAACTGGGGTATCGGCCAGCCAGGAAGCGGTCGAGCGATCTCTGAAGTGGGAGCTTTCGCAACGGCTGGGTTTGCTGGACCTGAGAGTTTTCGATCGACCTTGTTTGCCTTTGGTCCCATTCTGAATGGAGTATCCAACGAACACGTCATCAAGATTGGCGTAACGGTACTCTCTTTAACTGGTCGAGATTATGGTAACGTTAAGACGACGGCATTCTTGTCGGGAGGCGGATTGGTAACGGCATCAAGGCGTGTACAGGAAGCGAATACAGCAGGTGACACTTTCTATGGATTTAGCGCGCCTGCCGGACAGTACATCACCAGCTTTGAGATAGCCTATGATGGACTGGTTGTGCCAGATGTCCGGCTATGGTTTGACGACATCGGTTTTATCACTGGTGTAGTCAATTCGAACAACCCGCCTGTATCTCAAAACGATACTTTCTTCGTTCAGGAGGATACCGTTAAGACGGTTGTAGCTCCAGGAGTTTTAGGTAACGACAGCGATCCAGAATCAAATACACTGACAGCGACTCTCAATAGTGGCCCCAGTAACGGCTCCTTGGTTTTCAATCCAGATGGATCCTTCGTTTACACGCCCAATTTGAACTTCAGCGGAAACGATAGTTTTACCTATACCGCCTCCGATGGAACTCTAGCCGGAAATTCAGCAACGGTAAGTTTAATTGTCACCCCGGTTAATGATGTTCCAACACTCGATGCGATTTCGGATCTGAACCTTTTGGAAGATGCGTCGCAGCAGAGCATTAACCTGACTGGTATTACAGCCGGCGGTGGCGAGTCGCAACAGCTTCGTCTATCAGCTTTCAGTAACAATGCTGCAATCATTCCCAATCCCTCGATTAGCTACATCTCGCCTGCAGTTTTTGGAGTTCTGCGATTTACGCCGATTCCCAATTCTTTCGGTAGCGCTGACGTGACGATAAAGCTAGAAGATGCTGGATTTGATGGAGTTTTCGGAAATGCTGATGATCAATCAGTTTCTCGAAAGTTCACGGTGATAGTCGATCCCGTCAACGACTTGCCAACTTTGAATTCTGTGTTGAATGTTACGGTGAACGAAGATTCGCCTCCGGTAACGGTAACTTTGAGCGGTATCGGTGCAGGTCCTGCTGAAGCGCAAAGCATGCGAGTTTCTGTTAGTTCTAGCAATCCAGGGCTAATTGATATTCCGGCGATAAACTACACCTCGCCGGCCAGCACTGGCTCAGTCCAATTGACTTTACTTCCGGACAAGTTTGGAAGTACCGTCATTACGGTTTCGGTTGAAGATGCTGGATTGGATAATGACCTTAATACGCTGAATGACAATGGTGTCGTTTCTAAGTCGTTCACGTTAACGGTTTTGCCAGTTCAGGATGAGCCCTATTTTGATCCTGTTCCCGACATCGTTATGGACGAGGATTCTTCGAAACAAATCACTTTGACTGGTATCTCCACCGGCGGAGGAGAAGCTCAACCGCTGCGTATCATAGCCAAGACGAGTGTTCCAGGTAGTTTTGCAACAGTAACCACGCTGTATGCGTCGCCAGATTCGACTGGAACAATTCGACTGGATGCATTGCCGAATGAAGTTGGTACGTTCTTTGTGAGCGTCGTGGTTGAAGATGGTGGTGGAGATGCCAATTTAGACACGCCGGTTGATAATTTGTACATTCGACGTTCATTTAGCGTGACTATTCTTCCAGTGAATGACGCACCGACGATAGATCCGGTTGGCAACGTTTTGGTTCCAGAGGATTCGCCAACGAAAACCATTGACCTAAAAGGCATTAGCGCTGGACCTGGTGAAAGCGAATTGGTTAGGCTGTCTTTCACCAATAGCAACCCTAGTTTGATGGCTAATCCAGTCCTAACATACACTTCGCCAAACTCAACGGGTCAGTTCAGCTTTACTCCAGCCGCGAATCAATATGGTGATTCTGTCATCGTCCTAACGCTGACAGATGCTGGTCCAGACCAGAATTTGTCAACCACGGCTGACAACGCTGTTTCATTGCAGACGTTTACCATTACGGTTTCTCCTATCAATGATCCACCGACGCTGGATTCAATCTCCAATTTGGTTCTGGCAGAAGATGCTTCTCCCTATGCTGTTCAACTGTCTGGAGTATCGGCAGGTGTGAATGAGACTCAATCGCTTCGAATCACCGCGACAAGCAGTAATCAAATGTTATTGATCAATCCGATCGTAACGTACACTTCGCCGAATTCGACAGGTACGCTGGTAATTGTGCCACAACCCGACCAGTCTGGTGCAAGCGTGATCGTTGTTACGGTTGAAGATGGTGGAATTGATTCTGATCTAACCACCACAATCGATAATTCATCGATTACTAAGTCGTTTACCGTAACAATACTGCCACAAAACGATGCACCTACGCTGAATCAACCGAGCAATGCGAGCATAGTCGAAGATGCCAGCGCTCAGCAAACATTTCTTAGTGGTATATCGGCTGGTCCGAATGAAACACAGCCCATTCGCGTGAGTGCGTCAAGCTCGAATACATCTTTGATTCCAAGTATTTCTGTCGAATACACTTCGCCAAGCTCGACCGGTCTACTGCGTTGGGCACCAACGGGTAATCGAAGTGGCACGGCGGTGATTACTGTCACTGTCGAAGATGGTGGCGTTGATCAGGATCTGCGTACAAGCAGTGATGACCTTAGCGTACAGCTTGTGTTTACCATCACGGTTGCCGAGGCTAATGATGCACCAAGCATCGATACACCGATCAACTTAGTGATTCAGGAGGATTCAGCTCCTCAGTTGGTTGGATTGACTGGGATCTCTGCTGGGCCAGGAGAATCTCAATCACTGCGTGTGGTTGTGGAGAGCAGTAACCCAACACTTATTCCAGATCCAAATCTTACGTACACTTCGCCGTCTGCAACAGGCATTTTGAGTCTCTCACCTGTTGCGGATCAGTTTGGCGAAGTTGTAATTTCATTAACGGTGATCGATCCAGGCTCAGATGGTGACTTTAATACAACCGTTGACAATCTCTCGAGCAAGACCTCGTTCACAGTAACTATTCTGCCCAGCAATGATTCTCCCAGCCTGGATCAAATTGCAGATGTTTCAGTACAGGAAGACACCGAAGTCATCGTGAATCTTGTTGGAATTAGTCCTGGGAATCTTGAATCGGAAGAGGTTCGTGTCTCAGCGACCAGTTCGAACAGCACTCTGCTGACTCTGCCTGAAGTAAATTTCACATCACCTGATTCTCATGGTTCCATCCGATTGAAGCCTAGCACCAATCAGTTCGGTAGCTCCGTGATCACCGTTCAAGTTGAAGATGCAGGTCCAGATAACAACTTCCAAACAAAAGTCGATAACTTATCGATTTTTCGGACATTCACATTAAGCGTAGATCCGGTGAATGATTCACCGACGCTGGATCCAATCGGTAACTTGGTGATTGACGAAGACAAAATTGCCCAGATAACCGTCACGGGAATAACTTCCGGTGGCGGAGAGATCCAGCCAATTCGATTATTTGCGACAAGCCTGAACGAGTCGCTTTTGCGAACTCAAGTTGTTTACTCTAGTCCTGGAAATTCCGGTACTGTTAAAGTGCTGACAGAACCCAACATGTTTGGTTCAGCTTCCATCGTGATCGGAGTTACTGATGGTGGGCTAGATAACGATCTATCAACCTTGGATGACAACGCAGTTGCCTTCAGAACGTTCTCAGTTGAAGTTTCGCCGGTCAACGATAATCCGGAAATCGATCCTATACTTGATGTAGTCATGGATGAGGATGGTCAGGCCACCATTCCATTAAGCGGCGTAAATGCTGGCGGATTGGAACAGCAACTTATTAGGATTAATGCGAATAGTTCGAATCCGAGTTTGTTACAGGTTTCAACAATCGATTATTCTTCACCCGATCAGACCGGAAGTCTGTCCGTGTTCCCTGCGGCAGATCAGTTTGGTCAAGCGGTTGTCGATGTAATTGTGGAAGACGCGGGTAACGATAATGACTTTTCAACAGCTTTAGATAATCGTTTTACCACTCGACGATTCACGATTTCGGTAAATCCCGTAAATGACCTTCCACAGATTGGCTCGACACCTGATGTTGCTGTCGACGAAGATGGACAACTAAAGGTTAACTTGAATGGTATCTCAGCAGGGCCTGGAGAATCTCAAGCTCTACAGGTCACTGCATTCTCTGCTAACCAAGCTGTGCTGAAAGATCCTGAGGTGCTTTACATTTCGCCGAGTAGTACCTCTGAGCTAACTCTGATTCCAGAGTCGAATGAATTTGGAGTTTCTGTGGTTACAATACTTGTTGAAGATGGAGGAGCCGATGGCCTTATTGATACTCATTTGGACAATCTGACAACTTCCGCGACTTTTACCGTAACTGTCTTACCGCAGAATGACTCGCCAACAATAGATGTACCAGCCGACATGATTGTTACTTGGAATTCGGCTCAACAGACTCTTCAATTGACCGGCATAACCAGTGGTCAAGGAGAGGTTGGGTCAATTCGAGTTACTGCGACGAGTGCCAACCTTGGAGTCATCGTTGCTCCGCTCGTTGACTACACATCTGGTGATTCTAATGCAACACTTAGCTTTACGACGGTCTCAGGTCAGTTTGGCAGCGCTCAAATAGACATAGTCGTAGAGGATGGGGGACTAGACAACGATCTGGATACAGGTGCCGACAACAAGGAGACCAGAGTCTCGCTTAACGTATTGGTTAACGCTGCCCCGCAGGCACAAGTGGATCGTTTGCGGACGTGGCGATTACGAAATGTTGATGGTAGCCCGTTACAAAATGATACTGATCTCGATGGCCTATCGGCAGATCTCAAGCTCTCGATCGCTCTGTCGCCTCCATCCACTGAAGGTGTCGTGTCAGTTTTGGACAATCGTAGAATTCGATTTGTGCCGGCATCCGGCTTTGTCGGAGTAAGCAGTTTCAGTTACATTGCCGCGGATGTCTATGGTGCTCAGTCGGCCGCAACAGAAGTTCTGGTTGGAGTCGGTAAAACGCGATTGCAAAATCCTTTTGACAATTTGGATGTTAATCAGAGCGGAAATATTACCGCCTCGGATGCTTTGCTGGTAATCAACTTGTTAAACGACCTGAGCAAAAGTCGGCTAGTGGATGAACTGTTAGCGGTTACTGATGATGTCGATATTAATGGTGATGGACGTGTTTCTCCTATCGATGCGTTGCTTGTCATCGACCACTTGAATGCAAGTTCGGGATTGGGAGAGGGAGAGAGCCAATCTCACCAGACTGAAATCAAATCGGCGACGGTAGTTCATGACTTTCTTTTTGCAGTGTATCCTGATTCGGAAAGCAACAATATTCGCAGGTCAAGCGATGGTACCACTAAGGTTCGAAAGAGCTAGAATTGATCAAGCTTTTACTCGATCAACATACCGGTGCGAGCAAGGCTAGAGAATAGCTGCATGAATCGCACCAATGACAATATGTTGGTGAAATTCGATGCGTTGTGGGCGGACCTATTTGCAGGTAAAGCTCAGCAGGTGGCTTAACGTTTACTGGGGCACACACTTGTTCGATGCAGCGCGACTGGGAGCGACTGAGCGGCATCATTGGAGAGGTGGAGGCCTATTGGGCTGAAAACGACCGGCGAGCCAAAGTGCCGAACGCAAGAACCGTGACGCGTCGATGTTTGGTTTGTCTGGAACTCTGTATGTCCCCACAAGCCACACCAAACACTGTTTGAATGTTGTGACTCAGCCTGAGCATATTGGAAGCGTAGTGCTCATGCGATCGAAAGAGCCTGTCGAAGGTGTGGCGCAGGTCTTGAGGAACCGCCGACGGGTACTCAAGAACGAACAGCAGATATTGCCCACTAGAAAATCGAACGTCAATTGCTTGCTGTGCAAAAGACGTAAATCCCAGAAACAAACAGGTCCGCCTCGGAGCGACGAGGCTACAGCGCGGCGTAAAAAAACTCAGCCTTGGTGCGCATTTACTCATTGGAGCCCGATTCAAAGAGGTTAAAACTACTGGGTTACGTAAGAAAAACCGGAGTGGGACTCGCCAGAATTCCTATCCAAATTGCCACCACTTCGACTAGCCATGTGGACAGAATATGATCACTCTCATCATGCGATTTTCGCTGTTCAGTTTTCTCGCAGCGCTGTGCATAAGTAGCCCGTCGACGGCAGATGATAATACCAATGCGAAGCGAGATTCAGAAACGAAGAAAGAGTCGCTAGCGGTCAAACAGGCGAATCGTCCTTTCTCTGTTCCAGAGATGACTAAACCATCGATCGATGAGAAGCTGTTCACCTTCGTCGATGTGGGAGCCAAGATCCCGAACTACACTCCAGGTAGACAATGGGGTGCGCAGGGAGCACCTCTTACGGAGATGCAGAATCCTCTTCCAGCAGAAAGTTCCATTAAGGCCTACTCGGTTGCTCAGAGTTTTCGATTGGAATTGTGGGCGAAGGAGCTAGTTGACAACTGGCCCGAAGGCTCTCGCGAGAATGCGAAGCAGGCTGGTCTGCGCGGCAAGCCGATCGCTATGAACTGGGATGATCGTGGGCGATTGTGGATCTCCGAGACGATCGACTATCCCAATGAGCTACAAACTCCAGGACAGGGTCGAGACCGCATCAAGATTTGTGAAGATACCGACAACGATGGACGCGCCGACAGGTTCACCATCTTCGCTCAACAGTTGAGCATTCCGTCTACGCTCGTCTGTTATCGCGGCGGAGTCATCGTACAGGATGGTCCATCCACAGTTTACTTGAAGGATATTGATGGAGATGATCAGGCCGATTTTCGACAAACTTTGATTACTGGCTGGGCCATGGGTGACACTCACGGCCAAGTTAGTAACTTTCAGTATGGGCCCGATAATTGGATTTGGGCCATGCAGGGTTACAACAATTCCACTCCGGTCATCAACGGCGAAAAGACGATGAACTTCCGCCAAGGGTTTTGGCGATTCAAAGTGAAACAAGGCGCCTCGGACAGTACAGCTCCAGCCTTTGCCATCGATAAAGCCAGCGCCAATGTTGCTAGCGATGCCAGTTCAAAGTTCGACCAACACACGATTCGCGTTGAGGCTCTTGAGTTCATTCGCGCGACCAATAATAACACCTGGGGTTTGGGATTTAGCGAAGAAGGTTATGTGTTCGGCTCAACAGCCAACAACTGTCCAAGCGTCCACATGCCAATTCCCAATCGCTACTACGATCAAGTGGCGGGCTGGTCAGCCAAGACTCTTGAAAAAATCTCGCCCGATTCCAAGTTCCGTCCAATCGACGACAAAATTCGTCAAGTGGACGTGCACGGCGGCTACACTGCAGCGGCTGGTTCAGCCATATACACGGCAAGAAACTATCCGCAAACTTGGTGGAATCGCATTCAAATGGTTTGCGAGCCGACCGGGCACTTAGTGGGCAGCTTCGTGCTTGAGAAGGATGGTGCCACCTACCGGAGCAACAACACTTTCAACACCGTTGCCAGCATCGACGACTGGGCAGCTCCCATCATGGCTGAGGTTGGTCCGGATGGAAATGTTTGGGTACTCGACTGGTACAACTATATCATCCAGCACAATCCAACGCCCAACGGCTTCAAGACTGGTAAGGGATCGGCTTATGAAAGCGACTTGCGAGACAAGCGATTCGCCCGTATCTATCGCCTGCTTTATCAAGTGAGTGAAGGTGATCGAGTGGCTTCACACTCTCGCGACCTATCCAAAGCGTCTGCCGGTGAGCTGGTTGAAACACTCAAGGATAAGAACTTTTTCTGGCGTCGAACTGCTCAGCGATTGCTCGTTGAGCGTAGCGTAAGCGACACGGCAACGCTGGATGCACTGGTCAAGCTTGTCGATGATCAGTCGATGGATGAGATTGGTCTCAATCCCGCAGCCCTGCATGCGATCTGGACTCTATCGGGGCTTGCACAATCTGGATCGGAATCCGCCCGAACAGCTTTGCAACGCGCCTGTGAAAAAGGCTTCGCTCACTCCTCGAGCCCCGTGCGAAATGCTGCCGTGACTTGTTGCTCAAACGAGCAGTTGAATAGAGTACTTCAACTGAAACTGCAGGCTGACGTTGACCCTCGAGTTCAACTGGCTGTGCTACTAAAAATGGCTGATAGTAAGGCTAAGGCCGATAGCGAAATTTTGTCGAGCTTGATGAGCGGTAGTCCGAGTATTGCTGCTGACGCCACGTTGCTAGACGCATGGACCATCGCTGCTGCAACGAATCCAGTTCCCGCACTCGTTGCGATGATCAACAACTCGAGCACTCAGCCTGACAACAGTCTTTCAACACGCACTGCAGTACTGGCTGAACATATCGCTCGATCCAAACCAACAGCGGAGACCATCGTTCGATTGCTTGAGATGAATCCCAATTCCATGTTAACCGTGGCTGCTTGGGAAGGACTGGCCAAGGGGTGGCCCAAAGATCTGAAGTTGACTTTGTCCGCAGATGCTCAGCAAAATTTTCGTCAGAGGTTTTTAGCTGAATCCACCAGTATCGACTGTAAGGCAGCCATTCTGGCCGTAGCCGATAAATGGTCGATCGCAGACTTGGACAAGGCAGTCGCCAAGATCCAGCAGAGCCTCTTCGAATTGGCACTCGACACAACCAATGAAGACGACAAGCGATTGGTAAGTTGGGAACAAGCGGTTCGTTTAGCTCCGGAAAGCCCCCGCATTCTTGAGGCTGCCAGCAAGCTCTTTAATCCACAGTTGGCTCCAGCGGTTGGTGTCAAAGCTATGGAAGCTTTGCAGTCGGCGCGCGTTGCTGGACTGGCCGATCAACTTCTGGCTGCGCGCAAACAGCTTGGTCCAACGCTGTCGCAGAGCATTATACGTCTATTACTCAATCGAGCTGAAACAACCAATGTTTTGCTGGACGCTATAGAGCAGGGACGAGTTCAGTTCGCAGAACTGCAACTCGATCAGCGCCAAGCCATTCTCAACCACCCTGATCGCGAGATTGCCAAGCGGGCTGGCGAACTGATGAAGTCGCGCGGAGCGATGGTTGACAGTAATCGTCAGGCGCTTGTCGAGGCGTGGAAGAGCGTCGCTGAAACAGAAGGCAACTTTGACAATGGTCTTGCGATGTACAAAAAGCACTGTGCTCAGTGTCACAAGCACGGAGAACTTGGCACCGCGATCGGTCCAAACTTAACTGGCATGGCTGTTCATCCGAAAGAGGAAATCCTCATGAATATCCTCGACCCTTCGCGCAGCGTCGAGAACAACTTCCGAACCTATCAGATCCTGACCACTGATGGCAAAGTGATTAACGGCATGTTGGCCGGTGAATCAGCCAACGCCATTCGATTGGTGGACACTCAAGGTAAAGAACAGCAGGTCCTGCGAGCTGAGATCGAAGAGATGACGGCTTCGGCCAAGTCGCTAATGCCTGAGGGTTTTGAAAGCTCAATTAGCAAAACAGAGATGGCCGATCTGTTGGTATTCCTCAATCATCGCGGTCGCTACACACCACTGACGCTTTCCACTGCGGCGACCCTGAGTACTGCGAAGGGAGTGCCCGGATTCCGTGGTGCACCTGCCGACAAGATCGAATTCAAGAGCTATGGAACAGTGGAATTCGAAGGCGTGCCATTCGAAATCCAAGATCCTCAAGAAGGCCGCGTGGCCAATATGATTGCTCTACAGGCTCGCGGCAATCAAACTCCTGCGACTCTACCTTCATCGACGGTACTTTCATGCTCAGGTCAAGTTTCAGCCATTCACCTACTGGCAGCAGTAGCAACTGGACAAACAAATCGTAGTGAGAATCCGAGCATCATCGTTCGATGCATTTTCGACGATGATACTCAAGAAGATTTCCGGTTGATGAACGGACAGCAATTAGCCACTTATCGCGAGCGAGTCGATGTACCGGAATCCAAGTTTGCTATCGACGCTGCTGGCAAGCAGATACGATACTTACGCTTGCCTGTTGCTGGGAAGAAACCACTCAAGAACATTGAGTTCATCAAAGGTGGCGACCCATCAATCCCGTTGGTTTTCGCTGTCACTGTTGAATCCGGTGAATCGAAATAGTAAGTAATCGGCCTACGAGGAACCTTTCGTTTGAGCTAACCACAGAGTCACAAAGGCACAGAGACTAGAACGGAAAGTTCGGAAAAGCTAATCGGAAGTCTTGGCCCCTCCCGCGCGCTGAACTTAGCCAACGACCACTCAAATTTTTTCGCGGGCAGGGTCGCACAGCAAGTTCAGCGAGCATTTGCGGGGAGGGCGATCGGGGAAGGTATTCAAGTTGGAGTTTCGAACCCGTTCGACTCATCGCTTGCTTGTGAAAGTGATGTGGCGGCCGGAAAAAGCTCGGCAGGAGCCTCGCTCCACCGCGTTAAACATCTTTTCGTTTGAGATCGGTAGGAGGCCAGTCCTCAGAATTGTAAACCTCTTAAATCCGTGATTCGGCTTTGCCATCCGCAGGTTCAAACCAAGGACTTGCGATAAGCGTTAATAGCCACGGATAGAGCGGTTCTTCGGACCCTTGTATGTCTCTGACATTGCTAATCGTAGTCCAAAGGGCATAGTAATGTAACGAAGCTGGAAGGTTCAGGCCGAGCTTTCCAGCGCCGGTTCCTGTGCGCAAATTCGTTGGTAAAACGATTCTAAAGATGTTTAGAGCGGTGGGCTCCTTTCGTGGAGACTCCATCGAGATGCGCCTCAGTAGCATTCGCGCACTCTCTATCTGCCAAGTGAATAAATTTACTCTTGCAAATTAACTAGTTCACCGCCAGCTCTTGTAACAATCCCGTGAAGCTGAAACGAATCGATATCTTTAGGTAGCTTGCGGACTACTCCATCTGCAAAACCGACCAATCGAGATTCAGCTAGCGGTAGAGTTTTCTTGTCAGCAGAGTATTGTACGTCTTCGGGTTTAGTCCAAACGACTTCTGTGTTGGATTCAATGATAGCCAGAGTGTTGGATGTTCCGTCGGTAATTTCAAACATCGTGGGAGGTGTGCTAGACGAATCATAAGCACCGTCGCCGACTAGGATTTGGAAGGCAGTGGAGTTCTTGGAACTACTCTTACTCGTTCTGAATACCTCCGGCATTTTGGCAGCTACTCGCATATTCTCAGGGCTGTCCCAAGGCTGATCAAACTTATAGGCTCGATACAGATCGGCCTGGCCAATCAACGGCAGTATGGCAACTCGCCAGCTATGTGGCGGTTGGTTCTTGGTATGTCGATTGGCACTGCGTGGCAAGTGATTGAATTGCGAGTTGAATTGATGGAAGGCGAGTATGATTTGCTTGAGCTTCTCATGATTCGACAAGTTGGAAGGATCAAGTACGGTAGTCACAGGTGTCTTCATGTACGATTCCAGTGGATCTTGAGCTTCCAATTGTTCGCCATCCAATCGTTGAACACGAGTCAGCCCAAACGAAGCATCGTAACCCATCGCGGACATGGACGGTTCGCCACCTCCCTCACCTAGCCCACCGCCATAGCCGCCGAGTGATCCATAACCATCTCCGCCGCCGGCCATAGAACCACGTCCACCTCCAAATCCACCGGGTGCGCCACCACTTCCCATGCCTGGCATGCCAGCACCCGTCATTCCACCCTCGCTGCCATATCCGCCTAGATTGACCACTAGTCCTGAACCGGCCATGCCGCCTAATCCGCCATCACCACCACCTAGTCCAGCCATGCCGACGGGCCCACTCATACCGCCAGGCCCGCCCATACCACTACCCATCCCCATGGACCCAAAGTCCGAGTTGTTGTTGGGGACGTTGAAATCGAGTCCGTCTGCTTTATGTAACATCTGCTTCAGTTGCAGTTCTATGATCTCTGTATCGCTGCTCAGCCTTCGCTGAAGCTTTGGATTCCATTTCAGTCAATCGAGCTTTGACTTTGTCGAACTCAGTTACGCTGCTCCTCCATGTCGGCATCGAAGTACTGCTGCAAAGCTGCTCGAAGCTGTTTCTTCAACAGCTTGACGATCGTGCTTCTAGAACTCAACCGCTCGCGAAGTTTCTGGATCAGTTGAACGAGCAAGTCTTTCTCGGATGGTGAGGCCATCCCCATTCCCATACCGCCCGGCATGCCGCCCATACCTGAGCCTTCACCACCGCCCAAACCGCCAGGCATGCCTCCGCCTGAGCCCATACCTCTCCCACCCATACCTCCCATGCCCATGCCACCAGACATACCGGCAGAATTTTGGCTCTTTGATTTAGCCGTATTGCGAATGTCATCGAGGGTTCGAGTTGTTGAGCTTTGCTGTGTTGAACTCTGTTGTGTGGATCGTCCGACAGCCCCAGCACCACCGCCGCCAGCATCACCGCCACCGCCTCTCCCTGCACCGATTTCTTGACCAATCAATCGCTGTGGCTGACTTGGTACCCCTAGGACGATTGCAAGTAGTAACAGTTTTTTCAATAGCCCAAACTCGAATTGCATCTTCATAACAGGCTCACTTACTAATAAGACTTAAGCGTTAGGTATTGACGAAAAGTTTTAACGGGTTGGATCAATCGTTCTCAACGATTGATCGAGCGATTCCAACTCGCGTTGAAAGTTGGGACTTGGTTCAAGCCCGAATGTTGATCTTGAACTGCCCAGCCGATCCAAGGCATGGTTTAGTGATTGGACGCTCTGATCAAATTCAGTACGGTCCGCGTTCACAAAATCGACGAATCGATTCTCGCTTGCGGTAGCTCCAGCACTCGAAACACCTGAAGTTTGAGCGTTACCAATTGACCCGCCACGCGATTCTCCAGAGGCTGATGGTTGTTTGAGAGGATCGCTACCAGCGTTAGGTAAAAGACTTGTCGTGTTAGCGCTTGAGGTACGATCTACCACAGTCGAGTCGAATAAAAAATAGTTCGACCAAGCTAGCCAACCTGAAATGCCTATGGTTGCTACTAAAATGGCAGCCGTAGTCTGACTGTGTCGCCTTCCCCACGATCGAAGTCGATTCGTGAAGCGGGGCTTTCGATTCTGCAGTTGTTGTAAAATCCGAGCGAGCGTCTCGGCTACGTTGGTAGCATTGGCGAAGCGACGAGAAGGACGTTTTTCGAGCAACCGATCGATGACCATCGAAAGCTCATCCGGAATCGCTGAATTGACTTGCCACACAGGTCGATGACGTTCGTGACAAATTCTATTCAACACGCCCATCGCTCGCTCGGCTCGGAATGGCGGATGTCCGGTAGCCACGAAATACAACACCGCACCAAGGCTAAACAGATCTGTTCGGTGATCGGCCTGCTCACCTTTGGCCTGCTCGGGCGACATGTAATTCGGAGTGCCGGCTACAACCCCGGTATGCGTTAAGCTGGCATCGTCGACGGTTCTTGCTAAGCCAAAGTCGGTGATCAGCAGCCGTTCCACGCTATCTTCGAGCAATATATTGGCTGGCTTGATATCGCGATGAACGATGCCTTGCTCGTGAGCCGCGGCTAAGCCCAATGCGGCTTGTATGCCGATGCGCAAAATTTGCTCGACACTAAGTGGCCCTTCGCGATCGACGCGTGATTGAAGCGATTCACCTGAAACATACTGCATCACCAAGTAGGGATACTCGACGCTCGAATCGACATTGTGGATCGCAACTACATGTTCGTGGACCACAGCCGCAGCGGCTCGGGACTCTCGACTGAATCTCTGCCGTGCAGCTCCATTGCGAGCCAGATGCGGAGCGAGCACTTTTACAGCCACAGGACGATTCAGCTCTGTGTCGATGGCTTTGAAGACCACTCCCATACCGCCGGAGCCGATGCAACGCTCGATTTCGTAGCGGCCGATCCGACCGAGCATTTCGGGATGAGTTGGCGGATCGAGCAAAGCTTTGTCGAAGCTGAGATCTGGTTCAACACGATTCGATTTAACATCAATTGACCCTGAACCTGAACTTCCAGAATCGGCTGATCGAACGGCCTGGCTGTAACCGCTGAGCATTTGACAGACTTCAGGTTCAATCGAAGTCTCATCGGCGAGCTCGGTCAATCGCATTTGGCAAGTTTGGCAATGTTCGATGTGTAGGGCGATTTCGGTCGAGTCAAGGCTCTCTTCGGGCTCAAAGAGTAGCGATTGCAACTGACGATCGCTCAGGTGGTTATTGTTTTGGATCATAGTTTTACTCGGCTAAGCTCTCTTTCGACGAATCACTCTCAGCCCCTTCTAATTCAGCGACTGTATTTCGCAATCTCGCTAGGACTCGACATCGAGCAACGAGTACTGCGCCTTCCTTCATGCCGAGTTTCCGAGCCGCGCTGGAAACGGATAATTCTTCGATAGCGGTTAGCTGAAATGCCTCCCAGGTATTAGGCCTCACCTCTTTTCTGACTTTGTCCGCCGCAACCCAAAACAATTCGCGACGATACTCCAAGTCGAATTCTCGCGTCGCATCGGAGTCTAGTTCAACTACGGCTGGATGGACCTGTAACAATTCCGAGATCGATTGTCCGTTTCCCAACTGCTGGAACTTGCGCCGCGTGAGAAAGTTGATCATCATGTTGCGAGCGATACGAAACAACCAATCGCGAAACCGGCCTTTGTTACGGTCCGGATCCCAGCGATGAATTGCTTTGGAAATGGCTAACATCACTTCCTGAACGATGTCATTAGCGTCGCTGTCTTGAAAACCCTTTGATCGCGCTAACCGTAAAATGAGCGGCCCATAAATGGTGACAAACTGATCCCAGGCTGCGATATCGCGTTGATCATGCAATCGCATAATCAGGCTGTTTCGAGTTTCGCTGAGGGCTGGGTTCACGAGTCACAATTCCACTGGGAACATTCAAAGCCGCCAATCGGTAGTTCTATCTACTTAAGAACACACGCTAAATTGTAAGGCATTACACCAGCGGCAAAGAATTTTGCGAAAATGCCATACTTCTCGCAGATCGCTGGTGTACGAACCCTCCCGCACACTGACGAATCTACAGCGGATACATCATTTTGCGGGAGGGTCGGTAAGCGAGTCGAAAAGGCTCCGAAAAATTCAGTTGCCCCCGTCTCCGACCGGATAGACTGTGATGAAGCAATTGGGGAATTCCTTCTGCCACCGAATTTTTGCGGCTTCAGACAGTCGTGGCTCATACATTCTGACCGACCGCAGCCAGGAGATTTTGTGAAGCAGCGGGAAGGTCTTTTCCAGATCTTCCTCTGCAACGTTATGCAACAGGATTTTAACTTCACAGTCATAGTGAGTAGGATTGATCTGACCACTCCAGCCGTTGTCAGCGATGAGTTTATCAAACTGCTGCTGAGCTTCCCAACCTTCTCGGGCGGGTCCAAACCAAGTTCGCTCCAGCGAAACCCAAACGGCGCAAACCAATGCAATTGCCGCAGTGATAATAAACAGTGAACGCAACGACATTTCTTCTACAGTTTCTTGTACTTTTCAGCGGCTTGGTGCAAGGATGCAAGTAGGCTACACACTGCCGCCGTCAAGGTATTGTAGTCGGCCAAGAGTGGCCAACCTACCTCTAAATCGCAAGCCGCTTCGTTCGTGAAAGGATTCGTTACCTCGTCCACTACGGAACAACCTGCAGCTATTGCCACTGTTTGATCTGGTCGAGGTAGTTCAAAATCTTGGATCGATTCTTTTCAAAGTAGATGATCATCGCAAAGAGTGAGATTCCGGTTACGATCACAAATGCCCACCAAGGCCAATTCTGGTCAATCGCTTGAGCTGCATTCCTGACCATGCCTAATAAACCTATGATCAAGAACACCATACTGCTGAACAGGAAGGGTTTAACCTTCAATACGATACCAGCGATGATACCTATCAGTGACAATGCCAACAGAATCAATGGTGGCCACAAGTGCCCTTCAAAGGCTTTGAAGAACATTTCTGAAGTACTGCTCATATAGGCTACCAGGATCGCCAGATAACGAACGGCGGTAACTACCGAGCTTGCCAAGCGAGACTTGTTCAGCTCGACAAACACCAATGTTCCCAACGCCGGTGGCAAGAGCCAGAACTGTGGATGTTCAAAGAAGCGTAGGTTGGGATGATGTTGCAAGAAGGACCAGAAGCCTAGCAACGCCAGTACTAATGAAACCGCTCGTAAACGAACAGATCCACGAATCCAACCGTGCAGTCCATACAAGCAGGATCCAAAGACCAAGAGCAACGCGAATCGATCAAACTGATTCCAAAGCACTGTTGCTCGTTCAGGTCGAAACGCCCAAACTCCGGCTAATGGAATCAAGGGCAACAGCAAACTGCTACGGCTGATCGGATCGGCTAGCACTGGCAGATTCACTCGATGCAATAACTGCCCTAAGGCTGTACTACCAAAGGCTATGGCAAACATGATCACTGGCCACCAGTTGACCATACGACCATGGAACAGCTCAGGGTACATGAAGTAACCCGTACCACAAGCTAAGCCAATGACCACTTCGGCAGCATAAACTGCAATGGTTCTTGTGTGAATGGTGGAAAGTCGATCGATTCCGACGGGCCAGGCTGCGAACTGAATCAGCCGAGCGAATATTGCGATCCAGCCGACTATCGTCATTGCCTTGGCAGCAGCCGATGCAGCCTCGGGATACTGTCCAAAGGAATATGTTAGGGCTCCCAGTACCAGTCCCAAGCCGATTAGCATCGACAGGCTCGAACAAACCCAGCCAGCCTGACCCAATGAGATCGACCAAGCGTCCTCTCGCTTCCTCAAGTAGGCAGCTAGCGGGTAGGCCACGCTCAAAAATGTAAAGGCTAAGAAGGCTCGTTGAGCATAAAGCCAGGAATCGTCCATCTGCATATCTAGTGCTCTTGGCAGGTCAGCCCACCAAGCCAATACCAGAGTAGAGCTCATCAGCAACAATACGGCTCCGCGCTGCAACGGACGACTGTCGTTCAGCACGAGCGGTAGAATGGAGCTTGCCCCCAGCAATGGAAGTGCAATGGCTGCCAATCGGAGACTCTCTTGATTCATCGTGAGTACCAACAGAATCGATGGCAGCAAGCAGATCAAGGCAACCCATGTATGCGTCAGGCTCATTCGACCGATGATCTGATTGAGCCTGTTTGGTGTCGTTAGGTTCTTGAGTCCCAGCATCGATTGCCAAGCTTCGGGCTGCGCAGAAAACTGTCGCAGTAACACGGCCATGGTCGTCATCGATCCTAACACTCCGGCCAACCAACCCAAACTGCGATAGACCGTTTGAGCGTCCACTCGCCATTGAGTAAAGCCCACGATCACCAGGACCAAGGACATTAGTGAAAGATAGACACCCAAACCTCGATTGCTCGACATCGGTTGCCATAGTCGAAGAGTCGCTACGACAAGCACAACCACATTCGTAGCAACAACGGTCCAACCTAGCCAATCGGCGCTAGGCAGATCCACTGCATTCAACAGCGCCCAAAAGCCAGCGCCAACAATCGAGATCGCTGGCAAGACCAGTACGGAAACTCTATCGATCGTCATTTTCCATTGATGTTCAATGTCGATATGGCTTGCTCGATAAATAGATCGAATCAGTAAAGCCACCAAGGCTACCGTTGCGACGCTAATGAGCGACTGCCACACGAAGAATGGACCATCGCTCGAAAGTCCTGCAGACATCCACGGAACCCAGGCCAATAGTGCAGTAGCCGCAGACACGAAACCTCGCCACGTCTGACCTGACGTTTCGCTGCTAATGACCACCACTAGAGCCAACAAGGCAAACTGCCCGGCTACCCAATTCGCGTCTTTGAAGCTGACTAAGGAAACCAAGCCGATTAAGCTCGCTAGGCCAATCCAGGCCAACTCGGCGACCAAAGTCATCTTGCGTCCGATTACAGTGCAATAAACTCGGATTGCAAGAGCGACGATTAACGAAGCTAACCAAAGTGTGACCTGCAATCGCACGGGCTCGAAATTGTTAGCAAATTGGAATCGATGTTCTGGGTGGTTGATCAACCAACTTGCATAACAACCAGATACGACGGGAGCAATCAATCCGAGAGTAATTGCTAACAGTCCGAACTTGGATTGACCTCTTCCTGTTCCTAGCAACCACCACAAGCTCAAGGCGAGAGTCACGATTATCATCGAACCTGCATCGCCAATCTCATGGATCGATGAGTATTGTTGCCAATGATAAATTCCCACCAATCCCGCTGAGATGACAGCCAACGCAACTGCAGGCACAATAGAAGCTAGCCAAATGTTCCAAGCGGCAGTTTCAGCGCTTCGATAACGTGACCCCTTGCGAGCCTTTCCAATCAGCGCGAAGGCGGAACTTGATTTATCGAGCTGCCTTAGGCCAAGCCAATTTCGTCCGACTGTGATAGCCAGAGTTGCAGCCGAAACGAAAAACATCGCCAGGGAAAAGCTCTTCAGGCCAAGAGCTACTCCTTGCGTAGGCTCATTCGATCCTGCGACGATAGACATGATCGCTGCAACTGCGCCAAAGGCACTTCCAGACGCCCACAACTTTCGTGTCGTTTCACCCGTCAGATTATCGACCAGCCACATAACCCCGAGGACAAGCAGCATTGGGCCGCTCCAGATTCCAATGCGAAGCAAATTATGCAGCCAACCAGTGGTTGTTGAGGCTTGATCGATGATTGGACTAAGCTGGGCAGGCAATCCATGAATGACTAGATTGGCTAGTACCAACACTGTTCCAATTGTCACAGCAGTCAGCGACAGTGTTTCTACCGCGCTCAACCAAGAGTCGCAGTCGAGCTTATAGAACTGGCTACTTCGGCTATGCTTCTTGCTCGCCGCAATCTGTTTCCCGAACGCCCAATTGGTTGCTTGTAGCAGTTGCCAAGCAATCACGACGACACTCAGAATGGACAGAGCAGTCGGGATGCCGTACGGAATCGCAACTAAACAACTTAGACTCATGGCTGTAACAATTGGGGCTGAAGCCAGCCACATTCGCAGTCCTCCAAAACGCTCTGAAACGCTTTTGAAGGTGAAGATTGACAGGCTCACAATCGCGAATAGGACATACAACAGGCGGCTGGGCGTGAGTGGCGTGGAGACAAAGAACTTTTCGGGCAGTTCCTTTCCATTCAAATTCATAAACAACTGGATTCCAGCCACGACCACAGTCGAAATAATCAGACCAAACCAAGCGACATTCAATAGCAGATCTCGGGCCCATCGCGGTCCTACGTACAACCAACTTGATTCGGGTATTGGCAAACTTCGCTCAAAAAACCAACTATAAACCGCTAGAATCGCCAGTTGAACCAAGGCTAGGACACTAACGGTCGCAGTCACACCCATGGGCAACCACCATTGATAGTGCAAGCCAATTGAGACAACTGTTGCCAGAGCCCAAACGCTTCCGGTAACTAGGGCCACCTCTCGCAACACCGCTTCGCGCCGTGAGATAAAGGCCAGCGACAATGTGAATGGAACTATCCAACTGACCGCTGAAGCCAGTAGCAGATCGTCATCTCGCATCCAACAAACAACACGTGCCAAAGCTGCGGCCGCGATCGAAGTGTAACTAAGCAGCGATGTTCTGAAGTCAATTGATTTCTCATAATTCAATCGCTCCTCTTCGGTTTGAAGCAGTGAATGTCGTTGGGCCTCAGTTCGATCGCTGAGGACGCGGAACACCGTGGATAATGTTGCCCAAACGAATCCAAGTGCTGCAACTCCAATGGCCCACGCATAGTTTGGCCTTAGGCTCATCAACCATTCGGGAAGTCGCGGGCCAGAATGACACAAGCGAATAACAGCTAAGGCTAAGACGACCTGGCCTAAGATGAGCACTCCATCGGCGATCGCATTGAGTCGTGGAACTACAGCGATGGATGTTGGACGGAAGGTCGTCAGCCCAATCATTGTCGTTCCGTAGGCTAACAGAATCAAAGGAGCCCAATTGCCTCCGTAGGCAGGTGCACTCACTGGAGTCAAGCAAGCAATGACTGTTAGGCAAGCTGTAGTCAACAGAACAAACGCAGATCCCGTGAGCATTGCTGCTGGAAGTTTTTTCAAAGCAGCAGCCAAACCTGATTGACTGTTGATGATGTTCGCCAGCTTGAAACCGCTCGACGCAGTGCCACTCAATCGTCCAATCACTCCAGCCATCGCAGCTAGAACTAAACTTGAGCCGGTCAACAAAGCAACTCGAGAAAGTGTCAGCCAATCGCTGGTCTGTAGCTCCATCAAGGCCTCAGGCAAGAAACCTTCAATCGTGATCGAAGCGCCAACTGCGATTGCAATCGTAGCTGCTACCATGCTGGTGAACAAGCCGCAGTAGAGTCCGTGGACTATCCACCAAGCTCCGACAACCATCAAGGTAATGGCCAGTAACATTCGCTTATCGGCGGCCTGCCAAACCAGTGCTGTCAGCATCAGGCTACAGACGCCAGCTAGCAGCCAGTTTATTACGATGTACCAACTTATGCTGACACCAAGCTTTTCCTTGCCCTGTGATGCGATCTTACGGTTCAGCAATTGCTTGAGGCTAGCGTTCCAACCCCAGCTCGACCAACCCGCCAGCAGCACTCCACCGCAAGCAAGAGCTGTTTTGCTTAATCCAAGCTCTCGACTTTGCATTACCCAGAATACATAGGGAACAACAGCCGCGAAAAGCACTTGAAGCACTTGTCCGGCAATACGACGCGTCCTACCCGAACTTAAGAAAGTCAAACTAGCCAGCGAACTGAGTTGTAAGACGTTGAGCAAGGTCGCCAGTACGATAGGGATTAATGCAACTGCTGAATTTTTCAGTTGAATCTGCTGATGAGCAGTCAGGAAGTGAATCGCAACTAGAGTCATCGAACCAAGTATGGTTGCGGAGGACACAGCTAGCCATCGTTTCGCAAATAGTGCTCGACTAGCCGTTATTGCTAGACCGCCGTATACAATCGTACCTATGAGTAATACACCGATGGTCAATGGATCAAACTGTGGCACTTGATCGGGCCGGCGAGAAAGCAGTATTCCAACTAGGACCGCTAGCGGTATCAACATCAAGCCAATATGCAGGATGCCTCGTGAGGTACTTCGCAACTTCCATTTGCGCAACGTGTACTGACCGGCACCATGTACTGCTAAAGTTGCTAACAGAAATACCAACGATGGAAAGTAGCGGCTGGTAGCTGAAAGCGTATTCCACAGGCTGATTACTAGACCGACTGACCCCACAACGATTAGAGCCGCACTAACGATCTCGATCACGCGGATGTTGGATCGCTCCATGAAGGTTCGTAGCAAGTCAGCCAAAATTGGCTTGGCCGGCTTAGGTTCAGCAGCAGCTTTATTGGCCGCAACAGGTTCCGGTTGATCGAGTGGATGAAGACTGCTGCTAATAACCAGTGGTGTTTCCAGTTGCTGAGCTTGCGAAGTTGCCAGTTGTTTTAGTTCCAAAGTTGAAAGTGGGACGAGTGGCTGAGTTGAGGTTGAGGTAGGCTGTGTGGCCGATTCGGCCCCCAGTAGCTTTGGCGTAGGAGCCGCCGAGGTGGGAAGCAACGGGGAACTTTCAACGGCCGGCGACTGAGTCACCGAACTGCGCGCACTGTCAGATGCGAGTTGCTTCTTTTCGGCAACAGTTTGTTGAGAATTAACTACGGGATTGTTAGCGGTATCCGATAATGGAATCTTGCCCAGTTCGGCTCCTGCCATATCGGCGTTGGCGCGTTGCCTAAAACCGTTGAGTAGTTTCTTTAGCGTGTCGATCTGCTGCTCATCCAGCCAACCACGATACTTTCCGTAGTCAATTAGACGATGGGCCGATTGAAGATCGCGATGCATCTGCTGAGTCGGCGTGAGTGGCGGGTCATCTGGCGAGATCTTAGTGTGAACCGGGTCAGGTTGTCCGGCCACTCCTCGCCACATTGTTGCCACAAGCAACCAACAGACGTGACCAACCACAGTAACCACTGCGAAAATAACACAGAAACCTAAAAAAGCGCAAATTGGTTCCATGACTGGACTCCAAGATTGAATACGGGACTAGCACAATCGTGCAAGTCCTTCACAAAACTCTCTTCAAGCATTTTCAAAGGCGTTGACGTGAATAGGCAGATTCGTTGTTCACGTCTCGGTACTTGAAAACACACTCAATCGCCGAACTCTTCGAATCACCGATAACAAACTCAGGCAAATGACAATCATGCCTGTCAGAAAAATCCCGGAGTATTCGTAGCGAAAGAAATCGATGTCTAAGCCGAGATAACCATCCCGAATCGCAGCCGAACCAAACTGTTCGTCGATATCGATTCCTTCGTAGGTTCGATGAGGGAAAAATAAGACCAGAGAAATAAAGCCAAGAATACAGCAGACAGTGGTGTAGACCACAAACCGCTTGCGATAAAAAAGACTGCTAGCCACTATCATCATTGGATAGCCAACCAGCAAGAGCGATCGAGGAGGTTCGGCAAACGAAATCAGCCAGGTGTATAGCACCACATCGAGCGACGTCCAAGTCAAGCAAGCAAAATCGCGATGCTTAGCAAAACGAACCCAACGTTGCAATACAAAGGAAACAATCATCCAAAGCCCGAACAGGATCATTCGATAGCTAAAGGCCTTGGCATCGCCGCCTGCAATAGTGAAGCTAAGTATGAGAATCAGCATCGTTGCGCCGATGCCGCAAACGTGTGAAACGAGAATTGGCTCTCGATTCCACCAACTCTCTAGCAGTTCAGCGATGGACCGGCGTTCGACATCAACCTGCTCTCCCTGCAGCAGTCGTTGGCAGTCCAACGCCATGTCTGCAGCCTTCAAATATCGCTCAGAAGGGTTCTTGCGCATCGCCTTCAGACACAAATAATCGACGTGATGATCAAGACCAGGAGCAATTTGCGATGGGTGTGGTGGTTCGCTGTCGAGTACTTGTAGCAATACGTCAAACGGTGATGGACCAACGAACGGTGGTTGGCCTGAAAAAATGTAATACGCAATTGCGCCCAAAGAGTAGATATCCTCACTGGGTCCAGGACTGACTCGGCCTTGGGCTCTCTCAGGAGCCATGTAAGCTGGTGTCCCCAGCATCTGGCCGGTCACCGTTAAATCGCTTTCACGACTGGCGACTCGTGCTAGCCCAAAATCAATCACAATCGGCTGATCATTCGCATCGATCAGAACATTTGCGGGCTTTAGATCGCGATGATAGACACCATGACTGTGAGCGTGTTCTACAGCCATGCACAACTTGTTCAAGATTCGCAAGGCGCGAGACTTCTCAATGGGGCCTTCTTTGAGGATGGCGGAGAGGCTTTGACCTTCGATGTAGGCCATCGTGTAGTAGTAATAACCCTGCAGCATTCCGACTTCATAGATTGGAACGATGCCGGGATGATTTAGACTGGCTGCTGCTGCGGCTTCGGTGTTGAATCTCTGAACCTCTTCGTCGCTAGCCAATTCACCGGAGCGAATCAGTTTCAAGGCAACAACTCGATCCAGGCTAAGATGCCGCGCGCGATAAACGATGCCCATGCCTCCCCGATCAATTTCTTCGATGATTTCGTAGGGACCGAGTTGCTTGGGTACGTTCACCGTTGAGCTGAGGCTGTGCTGCGATATGGCGGAGGCAGCGACTGCCGAAAGAGCTGACGTGCCTGAATCTTCGATCTGCTGTTTAGCCGATTCGGTAGCAGCCATGAACCGACGATGGCTATTGAGAAACTCGATCAGTTGCGACGCTAGGTGAGGGTAATCTCGCTGCAACGATTCTTCGTCAACAGATCGTCCAGATTCTAAGTCAATCATGACGCGAGCCATGATTGAATCTAATTCAGAATCTTCGCTATTGACCGAGTTCATGAAAGGCAGAATATATAAAAGTACTTAGGGCGAAATCACCACATGAATCTCCAACCTAGGTCTGATCGACAGGTTGGATTTACGGCGATACTAACAGATACCCCAGCCTTTGATTTCTTGCGCTCAAAAAAGCAGATTTCGCCACCTTTTTGAGCTATTTGAGTCATTTTTCCGCCATTTTCGGACAATTGCGGTCCTTCGACTACTTATTTAGCACCTCGTCCAAGTTCAGTAGCTGATTGCAGATCATTGTCCAAGCAGCGAGTTGAGCTGGATCGATCGAACTTTCGACCGGAGATTCTCCCACTTTAAGCAACTGATTTGCATCGTCGATATGCGCCTGATAATAGCTTAACAACTGATCTTTGTTGGCCAGAATTATCGCTTGCTCGCTGGTAGCCAAAGGTCGACAAAGCACTAGTTGAGCGACCGTCGACTGCGTTTGATTATCACGCAGTGTAGGGTCGGTCTGGGTCGTCGACTTGATTGCTCGAGTCGCTAAAGCTCGCGCCGCTTCCACGAACTGTGGATCGTTCAACGTGATGAGAGCTTGCAGCGGAGTATTCGTTCGTTCTCGGCGAATAGTACAGACTTCCCGACTCGGCGCGCCGAAAGCTTCCATATTGGGTGGAGGCGCCATCCGCTTCCAGAAAGTGTAGATGGTTCGACGATACAGATCCTTGCCCTTACTTTGTTGGTAGATTCGCGTGTTACCTTCGGGCAATCCAACTACGTCCCAAATACCTTCTGGTTGATAAGGCTTAACAGGCGGACCAAACATCTCTTCAGTCATTAGGCCACTTGATACCAAGGCGTAATCGCGAATCATCTCGGCATCCATTCGGAAACGCGGCCCGCGCGAAACCAATATGTTATCCCGATCCTTTTCGAGCTTGTCCGTTGTAACTTGTGCCGATTGACGATACGCAGCGCTCATGAACATTTGATGAAACAGCTTTTTCATGTTCCAGCCGTTCTCTTGAAACTCAACAGCTAACCAATCCAGCAATTCTGGATTGGATGGCATCGCGCCGCTCACGCCAAAGTCCTCGGGAGTTGCCACAATTCCATTTCCAAAGACCTGCATCCAGAATCGATTGACGGCCACGCGAGCTGTCAGTGGATTGCTTCGATCCATCAGCCATTTAGCCAAGCCAAGTCGATTGTTGGGAGCACCTGCTGGCAGAGGCGGCAAAGCTTCAGGCGTCGCTGCCGTTACTTGATCGCCGACTCGGTCGTACTCACCGCGCATCAGAATGTTGGCCATCGGTTGGCTGTTGGTCTTTTCGCGCTGAACGTGAGTCACTGGGCTGCGTTTTTCTATCTCGGCAAATTCGCCTTCCAAAGTCTGGACCTGCTTATCCAACTGCTGATAAGCCTTATCCGCTGTTGTGAGATAGTGTTTCAGTAGCAGATCTTGTTGAGCCGGTGTTCGCTTATCTGCGGCCACGTTCAGTAGAGCTGTTAAAGGTTGAACTGTCGCCAACAAGTTTGACTCGGATTCATTTAGTTCGCGTCCGTAGATTCGAACCTCTTGAACAGCTCCATCAAAGATCTGCTCGACGCTTCGCTGTCCGATTCTCAAGGCGGTTTTTGCACGAATTGAAGCGTCCGGCTTTAAGTTGTCGGAAGCAACTTTGGTCTTTTGAGACTTACCGTCGACAAAGATCTTTACTCCAGCAGCCTTCCCTGAACCATCGTAGGCTACCACCACGTGCGACCAAGTTCCTTCCTTGAGCAAAGGTTTGTCGGTCACAACCTTTAAGGCGTTATCTGGCCAAGCATCAATGATATGCACACCAACAGTTCGATTCTCGAACCACAAGTCGTAACCTCGATACTGCTTTTCAACATCCATGCGCGCTAGCACGGCTCCAGAACCGCTATTCTTGTTTGGTTTGACCCAAGCTGCAAAAGCAAACTTCTGATCGCGTTCAAAATCGCCTAAGTCACCAACTTCGAAAGTCCCGCCGGACTTCATCATTGGTGCTGCACCCAGCTTGCCATCGGCAACCCAGGACACTTCGCCAGTCGCTTTGAACTTAGAATTACTGACAGAGTTTGTGCATTCATTGCCAGTGCCCTCCGCTAATGGAGCACGAACGATCAGTGCGTCATTGGGCATCGACTGCTCGAACTTTTCAATCGATTGACCTGCTATCCAAGTCTGAAAATCAGCACCAGCCTCATTCTTTCGATTGTCCCGATCCTTCTTGGCCGTCGCAATCAATCCTGGCAAGGCTTCGTATCGTGGAGCATCTTGAATCGATGGCACGCGAATGACTGGTCCGCCTCCATCAGCTACATTTCCGTCCTTGGCACCTTGAGTCGTATTGCGGAAGTAGGCTGCCAACGCGTAGTAGTCTTTCATGGTCAACGGATCGAACTTATGGTTGTGACACTGCGCACAGTTTGTAGTCAAACCCATATAGACCCAGCCGATGGTTTGCACTCGATCAGCCGCGTAGATGGCTAGATTCTCTTCGTCGATCGTGCCACCTTCGTTGGTTGTAATGTTGCAGCGTTGAAAGCCGGTAGCGATCAATTGCTCACGAGTCGGACTAGGCATCAAATCACCCGCAAGCTGATCGATGGTAAATTGATCGAAAGGTTGGTTGTTGTTGAACGCCTGAACCACCCAGTCGCGATAGGGCCACATTTCGCGGTAGTTGTCGAAGTGCAATCCGTGAGTGTCTCCGTAGCGAGCAGCGTCGAGCCAATACCGCGCGCGATGCTCGCCCCATGCAGGCAAGTTCATCAAAGATTCAATCCAGCGCGATAATGCTGCTTCGCCTTCGGCTTGATACTCTCGAACAAACTTCTCAACCATCTCTGGCTTGGGTGGCAAACCCGTGATGTCTAGACTCAATCTGCGAATTAGCGTTCGCGAGTCGGCTTCTGGGGCTGGAGTCAGTCCAGCTTGCTCTATTCGGCTCAGGATGAAACGATCGATCGGAGTCTTGGACCAATTTACATTTTTGACTGTTGGCGTCTCAGGACGCACGGGAGCAATAAACGACCAGTGAGCCTCGTACTCTGCGCCTTCGGTCACCCAGCGTTTTAATGTTTCGATCTCTTTCGCGTTTAGAGTCTTTTTCATCTCTGGCGGAGGCATCACTTCACTGTGATCCTCAGTAACAATACGGGCGATTAGCTCGCTGCCTTTCAAATCGCCCGGCTTGATCGCATTCATTTCAATGGCAGCTTCTCGTTTATCTAAACGAAGATCTGCCTTTCGCGCTGCGCTATCTGCGCCGTGGCAAGAAAAGCATTTATCGGCTAATATTGGCCGTACATCGCGGTTGTACTGCAATCGATCTGCGGCCTGCAGATTGCAAACAACGCTGAGCAGCATTAGTAGTGTCGTATTTTGGACTATGGAGTAGATTCTAGGGGCTCGTTTCATGGCTCATCACCTTACAGAGTGAGTCTTGGTAGGAAGACCTACTTCGAGTAGCAAACACTTCGGAGTAGCAAACGATCTTCTTTGATTTTGGCAGGGTTCTCGTAGCACCGGAATCGTACAGCCAATTACCCGTGCGGTATGGGAGGGCATTGATTCGAGAACAGCTCGGTTAAGCTGAACATTATTTTATCTTGAATTCCCCAGGATGTTAGCCTCACACCCTAGCGGTAGGGATAACCAGCCACGAATTACTGCGTTTTGCTGCCTTTTGGACAATTCGCCGCAGACTGTAGTGGACGAGGTCACGAGTTCTCATTGCATCCCCGCTTCGCGTCCCTACTAATTCCGCGTAACAAGCTTAGCCAGCCCGATTACAAATCCCCTGCTAAGGTTGATCTTATGAGGACTCGTAACCTCGTCCGCTACGTTAGAATATAGCCCCAGCCTGAAAATCCAATCGCGATTTGAAAACAAACAAAATGCGCACCAATTACTGCATTAAATTCTGCTGCTTGATTTGTTGTGTTGTCGTTCACTTGGGCGGATCTTTCGTTGCCGCGCGACAAACGGAGCTAACCTTTATTGTGGCCCCCGGATTGGCAGTTGAAAAGGTCGCCGATGAATCGCTAGTGAAGTGGCCAATCTTGGCCGACTGGGATTCGATGGGTCGATTGGTCGTAGTTGAATCGGCCGGAGTCGCAAAGCCGATCGAAAAGCACAACGAGCAACTCTTGCATCGCATCGTTCGATTGATCGATGATAACGGCGATGGAGTTTTTGATCGAAGAATTGTCGCGGCTGATAAACTACCCTTTACAGAAGGTGTACTGTGTTTGGGCCAAGATCTGCTGATTACGGCTCCACCGCATATCTGGAAGTTGACGGACACGGACGATGATGGCTATTGCGAGACTCGAACAATTTGGTTTGACGGTCAAACGCTTACCGGCTGTGCCAACGACCTACACGGACCGTACCTTGGACGTGACGGTTGGATCTATTGGTGCAAGGGAGCTTTTGCTAAACAAAATCACGCTTTGGTGAGCGGACGAACTCTGTCCGATGGTGCCGCGCACATCCACCGTCGCCGCGAATTCGGTGTCGATTCAAAATCAACTTCCACAACGCCGATCGAACCGGTAATGAGCGGCGGTATGGACAATCCGGTCGACGTAGCCAGCCTACCTAATGGCGAACGATTCTTCACGAGCACATTCCTCGTTCATCCAGGAGACGGCAAGCGCGATGGAGTTGCTCATGCCGTTTATGGTGGAGCATACGGTAAAGATCATGCGGCTCTAACGGGTGTGGTTCGTACTGGACCGCTCATGCCAATCATGGCTCACTTAGGCGCCGCCGCGCCCAGTGGCTTAACCTGCTTGGAAAGTAATCGACTGATTGCTTCAGGTCGACAAACTTTGGTAGCCACGTTGTTCAATATGCAAAAAGTGATTGGTCTAACACTTCACCCAAACGGTGCAACTTTTCAAACTACGCCAGTCGATCTGATGGTTGGCAGTAGAATTGACTTTCATCCAACCGATGTGATTGAAGATTCAGACGGTAGCCTGCTGATTGTCGATACAGGAGGCTGGTACGATCTTTGCTGTCCTACTTCACGTGTCGATCAGTTCACGGCACCAGGTGGTATTTATCGACTGAAACGGACTGAAACAACTAAGGCCAGCAAGCCCGATCCAACCAAAGTTGAATGGCAAAAGATCGAACCGCAGCAGGTGGTAAAACTGTTGAGCGATGAACGACCTTGGATATCTCGTCAGGCGCTGATCAAGATCGCATCGTCGGATGACTGGGCCGTAGAAAAACTTATCGAATCAATTCAAAACAATTCTCATTCCGAACGCATTCGCACCAACGCGATGTGGGCGCTCGGGTCTATTGGAACAGATCGATCTTTGCAATGGATTTCTGAAATGATTCGAAGTCGCTCCGCAGATGAGATAGAGGTTCAGCTTCAGCAAGTTGCCTGTCATCTTGTCTCGCTTCATCGTTATCGTCCGGCGAAATCCAATCTCGAAAAGTTGATTGGACGCTGCGCGTTAACCAAGCAATGGTCAACAGCTAGAATCGCCATCGAGGCCTTGGGAAAGATCGGCGACGAAGAATCTGTGCCACTGCTAATGTCGCTAGCTGGAGCAGATGTCGATCGTTTCTTGGATCACTCCGTTCGCTATGCTCTGTTTGAACTTGAATTTACTGACGCGGTAGCTAAGTACTTGAACGATGCAAATTCAGATCGACGAAAGCTAGCTCTATCCACGCTCGATCTACTTCAAGCCAAAACCGTACTCACATCCGATGTCCTTACCAGTGCTGCCAACGACGCGGCCGTTGCAGATGTAGCCATGGAGTTGCTTGCCAAGCGACCCGAATTGGCCGACGAAGTACTTTCGAAGCTGCAGAAGCAATGGAAAATTGGTTTCGCTCAAGCACCACCTACGGCTCTTTTTGAAAAATTGGCTATCTCCTGGCGAGACCAACCGGCCTGGCAAAAATTCATTACCGAGACGATCTCATCCGCGACTGGTGAAAAAGGCTGGCCATGGAAAGAGGTTGTACTAAAGAGTCGCGCAGGAACTCATCTACCCACAAGCTGGTTTGATTGGATTCGTAAAGAGTTGGATGAACGACCGATGCAAGTCGCCAAGCTGCTGGAGTCGTGCAATTTATCCGCTGCCGATCAAACTCCGTTGGTCGAGCACATCTTGTCGACGGTGCAGAAGCAGTCTAACAATGAAGCCAAACGTCAACTGCTAGTAAGCTTGCCGGCCAAACCGGTCTACGAAGATACCTCATTAATGCAAGGCCTGACCGATTCTTTGGTTAATTCGCTGAGCGAATCTCAATCACTTGCAGGAACATGGAAATGCCTCAAACGCATGAAACTCCCCCGCGAAGTCGCCGAGCAATTGCAGAAGGTCGCAAATAAGCTGCCTCCAACGGATTTGATTCAAGCGATCGAAATTGTTAGCTCGCTTCGCGATGATTCGTTGGATGGCGAGATGCTTGACCAACTCGTTAACCTCAAGGCGGCCCGAGCCATCCCGACAAGCACTTTGGTCAACCTGTATCGCGATCGAAGTGAAAGTTTGAAGAGCAAGGCAAAAAAGGTTGCTGATCAACTTCTGCAGTCGGACCCGCAAACCAAACAAACGGTTCAAGCCCTACTTGGACGACTTCCAGTGGGCGATCCAATTCGCGGCCTGACTCTATATCATTCGACCAAAGCCAATTGCGGAGCTTGCCATCAAATGGGCTATCGTGGCGGAAAAATCGGGCCTGAGCTTAGTAAGATTGGCAGCGCCAGAACTGCTGAAGCTCTGTTAGAAGCGATTTTGTTCCCCAGTCAGCGCATCGAACAGGGCTTTGAGACGGTTAGTGTTTTGGTCGATGATGGTCGAGTTCTGAACGGCATTGTTACCGCCAGAACTGCTCAGGATATTACATTGCGCATCGCCGCTGACAAACTGGAAATCATTCCACTCAGCTCCATTGAAACGCAACGTCCCAGCGAGGTGTCGATTATGCCGACCGGTATGTTGGAATTGCTGAACGAACAAGAGCTGGCGGACTTATTGAGCCTTCTGCAAGCCGCCAAGTAACACACACCAACCCTCTACCTAAGAGTCATGAGCGACACTCCATCTGCCCCGCCACCTGAAGCTATCGCATTACAACTGTTTTTCGGCAAGATGATTTCAATGGCGGCTTCGGTCGTTTGTAGATTGAAGATACCTGATCACCTTGCCGCTGGTCCATTGAGCGTTGAGGAACTTTCTAGCCAGACTGGAAGCCATTCGGCGTCGCTGTACCGAATCATGCGAGCACTAGCGAGTGTTGGCGTCTTCACCACTACATCCGACGGCAAGTTTGAGCTGAATGCAGTCAGCCAACTGTTACGGACCGGCGTTAAAGGATCGATGCGAGGCATCGTCGACTACGGAGGAGCAAATTGGAGCTGGACGGCTTGGGGCAGTTTGATGCATAGCGTTAAGACGGGAGAAACGGCCTTTGATCATGTTTTTGGCGAAGGATGTTTTCAACACTTGAGCAAACATCCTCACGAGAGCGCCGTGTTTGATGAAGGCATGACGGGCTTCTCCACGGTGACTGGACCTGCCATCGTTCAGGCATTTGACTTCAGCAACTTTCACACGGTGGTTGATGTTGGAGGCGGTCATGGAAAGCTGCTGCTAACGATTCTTGAGAAGTATCACGCAGTCAATGGTATCGTATTCGATTCAAATCATGTCGTCGAAGGTGCAAATGTAGCGATTGCCGCAACTGGAATGGGATCGCGATGCCAAGCCATTGGCGGTGACTTTTTTCAATCAGTACCTGCAGGTGGCGATGCGTATCTCATGAAACACATCATTCACGATTGGAACGATGACAACTGTCGCAAGATCTTGAACAACTGCCGCCGAGTCATACCAGCGACTGGCAAGCTTCTCGTAGTAGACATGGTGGTACCGGAGGATCATGGACCCCATCCATCGAAATTGCTTGACTTAGAAATGATGGTTGTCGCCAGCGGTAAAGAACGAACTGAGAGCGAATTCGCTGAACTATTTCGCTCGGCTGGTTTTAAGCTGACTCGGATCATTCCCACTCAATCGCCAGTCTGCGTGATCGAAGGTGTTCCTGTCGCCTAACTAAAACCAAACTAGATGAAATTCAAATAGCAGTTTCTTGAGCTGATATGAGTGTCACTGGTTCGCTGACGCTATCGGAGTGGCGTTCAATTAGTGCGAAATCTTATTCCAGCGGAAAGGCGCGAGCCGTCCGGTTCCCTGTAAATTCCTTGACGGTTACCGGGCAGCTCGCGCTGCTCCGCTAGAAAAGGAAGCCTAATTGAACGGCATTGCGGCTAAACCAGCAGATGCAAAGGGAAAATTGCCCTCCACAGCGGAAAATCGAGCACAACGGGAGGGCAGGTGAACTTGAATCATAGAAATCCCAACATACTTTTGCGGGGATTCTGTCAAGAAATCCGATTCTTGAAGCGAGAGGATCAGTCCCGTGCAGTGTTACAATAAGGTGGATTTCTCACCCAGAGAAAGATTGACGGTTAAAGCTGATTTTTCGGTAAGAGTAGATCGAGGATCGCATGTCGCGCACAAGAATCTTCGTAACCTGTTGGCTGTTTCTATTCAGCCTGTCTACCTTCGTTCGCGCAGACGAGATTGATCTGCCGAGTCTTCAAAAGCAGATCTACACCGTTGTGGACAAAACCGCGCCGGCAATCGTCGAAATCACTCGACGAGGGTCTGTGTTTAGCGGAGTCATAGTTAGCCCCCAAGGCCATGTGCTGACTGCTGGCCACACGGTGGTCGATCCAGATCAAGTTTGCAATGTGATGTTGCCCGACGGTCGCCGCTTTCGGGGTAAGAGTATGGGGTGCTCAGAACAGATGCGCGGCGATCAGATCGATTGCGGACTGATTAAGATCGAAGGTGCCATAGATCTGCCCTTTGCTGAAATTGGATCATCGTCACAACTTAAGACTCACCATCCATGCTTGAGTATTAGCTATCCTGGAGGGCAGCGCAATCGCCGCGAGCCATTAGTACGATTCGGATACATCACTAACGCTGGTGCACCTGGACGAATGATTCGTTCGACGGCTCTAATGGAACCAGGTGACTCTGGCGGCCCATTGCTTGATTTGGACGGCCGAGTGATCGGGATTCACTCGCGGATTACGCAGGGCATGACCGAGAACTTCGATGTACCGATTGACACCTTCAAGATGTTTTGGGATCAATTGAATGTTCCTAGCAAGTTCTTCACACAGAATTTGAAACCACTTCCCAAGTTGGGTTTTAGTGGTGAAGACTATCCGGAAAAGAATGGCATCCACGTGTTGAGCGTCAACGACACGGGCATTGCCAAGAGTCTTGGAATCAAAGTGGAAGACTACATCACCGCTGTGAATGGCAGGAATGTCGCTCGGCTAAACGAACTGCAGCGAACACTTTCAGACGTGGTTTCTCAACGCCCCGAAAAGATCAAGGTTGACGTTACTCGTGGTGAAGAAAAACTATCCTACGAATTTCCGACTTCCAAGTTTGATGTCCCCAAGGCCGAACGCTTGCCAGGCATGGACAATGCGCCCGAACTTGCATCTAAGCCGGTTTCGCAACTGGCCAAACTTCCTTCGGTGCTTTCACAGCTAGAAAACAAACTGGATGATTGCAGTTGTATCATCACTAGCGACATCGATGGTAAGAAGACTGAGATCACGGGAACTTTCATCGCTGCATCAAACTGGGTTGTCAGCAAGAACAGTGCGATTGGAACGGATCCATCGATTGTCAGTGGAGGTAAGAAGCTCGTCTTATCCATAGTCGATCGCGATGAGTCTAGCGACTTGGTTCTGCTAAAGTCGCCGGAGCTGAACATCGCTGGCGTAACGCTTCCGTCAGAGCATAAACTGCCCCGGCGAGGCGCGTTCTTACTAACGCCTGATCCCAACAATGAAGGACTAACCAGCGTTGCAAGTTCGACGGCTTTCAAATCCTCACGCGAAGCAAGCCGAGGATATTTAGGTGTTAAGTTAGATGACAATCAACAGGGTGGAGTCATCCTGCTAGAAGTTAATGAAGGCGCCGCTCGCAAGGCTGGCCTCAAGACTGGAGATGTGATTCTGCAAGTTGATCAATTGGCAATCAAAGATCGCCCTCAAATTATTGGCTATCTGCAAACGCTTGATCCCAATACAAATATCAAAGCCAAAGTTCGTCGTGAGACAACTGAGTTTGAGATGGAGATCCGACTGGGTGCGCCACCGGCTGAAAGCAATCACGCTGCGGACATGATGGAGAAGAGTCTTCGTCGCGATGGCTTCGCCTCGGTCTTTTCACATGACGCTATAGTCAAACCTGAAGACTGCGGCGGGCCAGTCTTTGATCTAGATGGCAACTGCATCGGCATTAACATCGCTCGCCATAGTCGCGTTCGAGCCTTTGCAGTTCCGGTTGAGCAGATCAAGAAGCTGGTGGATCGCCATGGTAGCTGATCACGCCAGAGTTCAGAATTGTCTGCGTTCGAATCGCCACGCGTTTTGTCTTACCTGCTGGCGCAAAGCCCATAACCTCACAGACGCTCAACTTTCCCAGGAGGAGAGTCCAAAAGTAGCTATGATCGGGCACCGCCGAACTCTGAACCGTGGCCGGTCCAGCTACGGATCGTCCACGGTGCCATACTACTCCTGAAAGTTCAGGCTCGGCTGCACGCCAAGTCGCGACTGAGCTTCATCAGCCCAAGGACTTGCCGGAGCCAGCTCAACAAAGCGCTGCCAATGAACCAAAGCTTCGCTCGCGCGCCCAGCATCATCGAGTGTTCTAGCCAAATGAAAATGGACATCCGCATAATCCGGATACTGACTTAGCGCGCCTTGAAAAGCTGCCACAGCTAAATCCAATTGGCCACACTCGGCCAGCACGCAGCCAAGATTAGCGCGAGCTTCGACAAGCTCTGGATCAAGTTCAATCGCACAGTAGTAACGCTCGCGAGCTGCTGAAAGATCTGCACTTCGATAAAGCACTTCTGCCAATTGAAAACAGACATCGGCGTTAGAACCAAATGCGGCTAATGCGGTCCGATACCATTGAATGGCGGCATCCAAATCGTCATTCTCTTCGGCAATGATGGCGTTCTCGACCATTTCAGCCAGCGATCCAAACTCTTGCTTGCTACCAAGCTTTGCGCCGATGTCATTGGTATTGCCCAAGAACTTCAGAGTGATCGGTTCAGTGCACTCTTCAGTATCTTGGCTATCGAAGCCAAGCTGCAGTTGTCCATTGGCTTCAAGATGCAAACTACCCTGAGATAAAACTAGTCGCTTGCCTTGTAGCGAAATCGATAGGCCTGCTCCTTCCGCCGCCGAAATACCGCTCAACTCACATAGTGCTGTTACTTGCCGGACGATTGACTGAGCGGTAAGACCTTGATCGACCCATTGTGAAAACGTCTTAGCCGTGGTTAGGGCCGCGTAATCGAAGTAGGGAATCTTCATTACGGTTTGAGTGGGCTGCAGCAATCCCGCACGGTACCACAAACGCACTGCGCGAACTGAAACGCATAGCATCTCAGCCATCATGGCTGGTGTGTAGAGTTGCGAAGTAATTTGCGAGGAGTTCAAGGGCAAGTCTTTCGCATTAGTAACGAATCATGCAGTAGAAGGCTCTCACCGCATCTCGCCAACCAATCTTCTTGCCTTCGTCAAAACCACGTCGCCAATACCGAATCGGACGCTCGTAAAATCTGGCTCGTCGCTTCGCCAACTTGATGGTTAGTTCAATTTCGATCCCAAATCTGTTTTCGCGAAGATCCGGAACCAACTCCTGCAGCAACTCTCGACGAATTACTTTGTAGCAGGTCTCAACATCGCTGAAATGACACCCTGTCCGCAGATTGGTCATTCGCGTAATCCAACGATTCGCCAAAGCATGCCACATGGGCGAAACAGGTCGATCAAAATGACCAAAACGAGTACCGTAAACGACGTCTGCGGTGTCTTCGATGATCGGCTGGATCAAGATTCGAAAGTCCTCTGGGTCGTACTCCAGGTCCGCATCTTGAACAACAATGGCAGTACCCGTGGCCAGAGCGAAGCCGGTTCGCAGAGCGGCTCCTTTACCTTTGTTTTTATCATGCAAAATGATTCGTAAGTCGTCCGCTGCTGGTATTGCGGCCAGTTTGTCGCGAGTTCCATCTACGCTTCCGTCATCAACGACAATGATCTCCAGAGGCAAATTCGTACGACGAACACGCTCGATCACTTGCAACACTGTTGAAACTTCATTGTAGACAGGTATCACTACGCTCAATCGAAAGTTCGCCGGTATCGCAAAGATTCCTAATCGACGACAAACATCATCGGTCAACACTAGATCTAATCGTGATGCCTGCGTGCTACTTAAATGAACTTCAGCAGGAAGTTCACTAGAGTTATTTGTCGATGAGAATGAATCGTGATCAGGCCGCATAGTTCAATAGTTAAGTCATCAAAGCACTGGAGTTGGGATACAAAAACAGAAAGGTTGCAAGCCAATCCAAGGAGCCCATTTACGGAAACACAACAGCCCATACCGATCTTGTTTGTGGAAAACACCAACCAGATCCACCACCGTTGTCCACTCAAGCGTCCTGCACAAAGCCAGCAATCATTATAGCGATTTCGTTGCGGCGAAGTATGGCGTGCACAAGATGGCACACATGAGTAATCGACTATCTGCCGCGCAATTTTTTCCTAACGAAAGTGTTGAAGAACGTTGCAAGTCAGAACATCTTACGTATGAATGGTCGGCAATTTTGAGTTACCCTTGTTGACAAGAGCACTGTAATTCAGCACAATCCAACTCCTCGATCGATGACAGCGAGAATTGACAGGTTTGACCAGTCAGATGCTCGCAAATCGTTTCTTCGACCGAGTTACTCATCTTGTTTTGCAACTTGTCTTATGCCCATTTCCGTATTCGCCCACCATGCCAGCGATTGAGCGAGTTTTGGCTCTCAACCTGGAACCGTTTTCATTGAGCAATCATGTGGTTGGATCAGCATGTTGAGTGGCATTGTTGATCAAACTTGTAAAGAACATTCACCTGTCGTGCCTAGGATTTTCACTTTGCATCGGCAGTCAGGATGGTATCAGGTAGGATCGCCTATTGTCGAATGCTAGGACGCGCGCGCAGTAAACACGACAGGTTGAATTCCTTGGCAACGTAGTGCCATTGTACGCGGCAGGAGGCCGCTTTTTTTTCGGTGACACAAGCTTCAGCCCAACTCCGAAAAACACTAGCAGGGCCGACAAAGCCAGTGGCACGCGTACGACCCGAGCCGCGTGCTTTCTCGGTTGCAAACTAAGATTGAAACTTGCAGCCAAGGCTCAAAAAAGGACTCGTAACCTCGTCCACTACGACTACCACGCTCTGGCGAGCGAACCGGCGAGCGTAGCTACATACAGGCCCACTAGATGTCGTTGCCCTTCCAGCGCGTGAAGGCTTCGAGCGCAAAGAACTCGGGCAAGCCAATTTGATTGTACTTCTCGGCCGTACCTTTGTTGCGATCCTCGGCGCGTTGCCAAAACTCGCGCGGATCTGAACCTGGAAACAGCGCTTCGTCCTTTTGGCTTTCATGCATGAAGATGGCTTCTCGCTTTAATTCAATGTCACTTGGACTCAATGGAACAGCGATCTCGATTTCATGCAGCGCATACTCCTGCCAGGCTCCTCGATACAGAAGAACTTCAGGAATCGCTCGACCTTCATTTCGCATCTGGCACAATACGTAAAAAATGGCTTCCGCGCAGACACGGTGAGTTCCATGCGGATCGGCTAGGTCACCAGCCACATAGATTTGATCTGGTTGTACGCGTTCTAGCAACTCACGGATGATCGCGGTGTCTTCGGTGCCCATCGGACGTTTGGCAATTGTGCCTGTTCGATAGAACGGCAGATCTAAGAAATGAAGATTCTCCTCGCGGCATCCGACTTGCATCGCGCCAGCACGCGCTTCACTCCAACGAATAAGGCCTTTGATCTTCAAGATTGTCTCATGGTCAGGCTGTCCCGGTTGTCGAGTAGCGATGCCATCGCGGACCTGAGCTTGTACTTGAGCCGATTTCTCATGATCGATACAAAACAAGCGATTGTATTCAGTCACAAGGTCGGCGATACGATAAGCATCATGATCGAAGACTGCGATGTTGCCGCTAGTCATGTAGGCGACATGCACTTCGTGTCCATCGTCGACCAGCCGAATTAACGTACCGCCCATGCTGATCACATCATCATCTGGATGAGGGCTAAAGCACAGGGCTTTTCGGCATCTCTTAAGCCAGCCGGATGAGCATCAATCGTATCTTGCATCCAGCGGAAGACTCGATGAGCGTTTTTGTGCAGGTCCAGCGATGATGTCGCAGTAGTTGATGTAGATCGTGTCTACGAAAATCTCGTCGTCCAGCTTCAGCAGAGCCTTTCCGGTGCATTCACAAAGCCACAATACGGCACATTTGATCATTCGCTCGTCCCAGTTGACCTTATCCACCAACCAGGGCTTGGCAATGCTGGTCAAAACCGCCTGCAGCGGCAGATCCGGTCAGCGGCGAGCGTCGGAATGCTCTGTGCATGAAGCGGGAACTCGATCCGTAATGCCGCCTTCCAATGTCTCGGCAATCATATTGGCCTTCTGGCTACGCTTTAGCAGAACATGCTTCGATGCCATTGTTCGTCCCGCTTCAATGGTCGCTGCTTGTAGTGGAACGTGAGATTCGCCAAAAAAGTCACTGGCACATGCTTGGCGAGTTATGGGATCAAGCGTGCAAAGTCGAGTTCTCACGTGCATCGCGCCTGTCTGTTGAAACCAACGTGGCCATTATGCCCCAGACCCAACAGCACTAGGTCAACCACCAATGTCAATGGTGATCAAAGCCCGGCACATCGCCGACTTCGAGGTAAACGTCCATCCGGGCCATGTAACCTGGTTAGCCGGAAGTTGACGTGCCGAAGAAGTGCTCATTCAGTGTGACACGATGACCTGCGGATCACTTGGGCCGTTCCAAACTCACCAACCGAAACAACATGAAATCGAGCCCCTCTTCGCGGGTGCAAACGAATCAACTCGCGATACGTTCCCACAGGGGTGCTACCGGTGGACAAGCCAAGGACTGTTGTTTGCCCAAGGTCGGATCGTTCGCGAATGAGCCGAGCAATGATTTGAGCAGCGTGACGAGCCAGATCTTTTCCAGTCTGGAAAACAAAGGCTGGCATGTGAGTGCCAGTAATGGGACGAACACGAGCAGTGGGAACGTTGGGAATTGTGCTAGACACGTTGTTCATTCAGCTTTTCGAGTAAGTTCGTTGCACCGGCCGTTTTGGATCATCTCAGGTTGCGAGCGAATGCCAAAATTGCATGCCCCAGACTCCCAGAAATGACTTTTACGGTAGTACTTCTAGTCTAACTCAGCTTCATTGATCAGAGAATCTAAATTGCAGTTCAGAATCCGGCTGTGGCGCGAAATCTGAGGAAGATGACGTCGACCGAAAACCGATCCAAAAGCAAAAAAACCAATAAATGTCCAGGCGGAAGGATCACTGGGCGTAGTTACCTTGGGCTTTTCGACCCAGCCAACCCGACAATAAAGCAGAGGCAGTCACCACCAAACACAGCCAAGCCAAGGGATAGCCTAACGACTGGACTAGCCCCCAACGACCATCGGCCTGAGGTTGAGCTACGATTGCCTGTACAGTTTGGCGCTGCGAACATTGAATCAGACGACCACATCCGTCTATTTCTCCGGTCAAGCCGGTGTTGGCCGCGATAACCATAGGTCGACGATTTTCTACGCAACAAAGAATGGTGCTGGCTAAATGGTGGTCGAGCATCGAGGTGCCTTTGAACCAGCTATCGTTCGTCAGATTGACCAACAGGTCTGGAGCCTGACCGTCGCTGGTCAACTGCTTGACCTGACTTTGAATTAGACGTGGTACCATCGTTTCAAAACAGATGTTCGGAGATATACGAACGTTCTTGATTAGAAATGACTTGGGTTGCTCGCCGGGTTCAGCGCCCGCGAAACCAAACAGGTTTTCCAACCATCCAAGAACCGGTCGCCACGGGATATACTCGCCGAACATCACCAAGTGCATTTTTGCGTAGGTACCATTAACCTGACCATCCGAACCAATCCACAAGGCACCTGCATGTCGTTTGAGTCGCTCTTCACCGTAGATAGCCGCATCACAACCGACCAACAATTGTGGTCCCGGCGAATCAGGCAATGGATCAGTAATCTCGAAGCCCCGACTAGCAAGCAACGCAACTTTGACTTTGAGGTCGAAATACTGCTGCTGTTTCGCGAGATTACGCTCAAAAGTCGCTCGATCCACACCATACTTTCGAAGCTGAGCTATTAGCCAATCGGGATAGGCTCCCTCCTCAAATTCAAGTTTCGTGTAAGGCTCAAACGCGGTGAATGTCGACTCGGGCCACACGACCAGATCAATCCTTCTACTTTCCTTCACGGCTTGGCGACACAAATTGGCATACTGAGTCCAAGCCACCTGAGTCCTCTCCATGTATTCATCGGAGTCAGGATTCATTTCGAAAATTGTTGGCGTGTTCTCCTGCAGCAGCAAACAGCTAAGCATCATTGGACGCTCAACATACAACGCGTCCGCTTGCCGAATTCGCCAAGCTCCATAACCAACCAGCAGCACAGGTAGAGCTACGGCAATCGCCAACCTGCTAGCCATCAGACCAATGTTTGATTTCGTCGAGTTGTTCGGCTGAATTGGTTGCAACCGCTCCACTGAAGCCTGAGATTCAGAACTCGCAGGACTTGGAGCCTGCTCCGACTCGACTGCCAAACTCTTTGATCCTTCTAACCGATTCAAGAGCGGTTCACAAAGCTGCGTTACAAGGGCTGCGAAACAGACCATCACAAAGCTGATACTGCCGTGGCCAAACATGTCGGCAATCTGAATCAAATAGGGCTGCCAAGCCTGCGAATGCGCCAGTGTATTTGCGGCGTATCCAGTCAGCATGTAGGCCCGAATCTGCTCGAACCCAAGCCACGCGATGGGCGCTGCTAAAGCCAATGGCACTCGCCATCGATGCACCATCACGCGAGTCGCACCTACCCACAGCGGAAGGTAGATAGCCAGATAAAGAGCCAGCGCAACCCAGCCAGCATAAAGAGCCCAGAAAGCAAGACGAATACTGTGAAGGCTGACCAGCCAAAACAGACATCCACCTAGCCACAGTTGATAGTAACCTTTGCGTCCAATGGGCTGTGCACGTTTACACAGATGTAGCCAGCCGATCGGAGCTAGCCAGGCTAATGGATACAGATTCAAAGGTGGAAAAGCGGCCAACAGCACTAGGCTGCTGATGAACGACCAACTCAGCACACCTCGCAGACCTCGTCCTTGATCCGCTTGCGTCAATACTGCCTCTGCCCGCGAAGATTTCCGTTTCGCTCGACTCAATGGAATTCCCTTTCAACTAACCAGACTGTCTATTCGATTAACTCCGGTGCATTCTTGCATCGTGGTTGGCGACTGATGTAACCGATTTACTGGTAGCTGAATCTGAACCAATACCACACAGATTATCCACTGAAAACGGCACCGATTTCCAGCGTAGCTTGCTTTGGCGAAACTCTTCCGTTGAAATCACCATCACAAGCGTGCGCATTTCAGACACAAGTCCTGAGATCGCCCTTCGAAACTCGTAAGGCACAACCAATACCAAGGCGCGGTAGTTCGCAGCATGGTTTGCAAATTGTAACAATGCAACGCGAAATCGATTCGACAACTCATCAGACTCTACAATCTGCGGAAGTTCTTCCAAAATCTCACGACTTAATTCAATTCGAGTCGCTTGACCGACAGCATCGACTGCGGGTCTTAGCATCGAATTGACAATCTCGAATCGAACTCGGTCAACCAGTTCGTCGCTCGATTCGGAAGAGCTGATGGCCACCGCTTCGGCGATGCGTTCGATCGGATCTGGGAAAACACCCTCAGACATTAGACTCAACAACAATTCATGCAGTCTCGCTCGGCAGGAATAGCCCGAGAAATACTCTTGATGCAAAGCTGGAGAAGTAATGGACAGGTCATTCATCAACTTGCACGTCATTTCATAGTTGTAAATCTCGCGAATATTGCTCAGCAGAAGTGACTTTAGGTGTGCTGCCAGCAGCATAAACAGCGAATGAACGTTTAAGCCACGAAGTTCAGCATCTGTCTTCTGATCTGCGGAAATCCAAATTGCGGGTAAGCCAAATACGGGCTCTTTGATGATCGGTTGGGCGAACTCTATCAGCTTAGACTCAGGACCGAGGGCAAGCAGTTTGTCAATTGGAAACTGCCCACCACCGCGCGGCGTCCCAGCAATTTTGATCGAGTACTGATCCTCTTTCAGGCTCAAGCTGTCACGAATGCGAACTTTAGGGAACTCAAAACCCATATCTTGGTGAAGCTGCTTTCGAACGCTGCCAATTCGATCAAGTAGCTCGTTGATCACGGAGCTAAAGTGAGAAACAATTTGTGATCCAAGCTGAATCTCAATCGCATCATAGTGAGCCTCGATCCATTCCTCCCGGTTAGCAATTTCTCGCAAAGACGGCTCGTCCGATTTTCCTGGCTGCAATTCCTTTTCGATTGGCTCAAGCCCTTCATTGTCGCTGCTCGTTACCGCGACGATGGAAGCCAGCGTCAAAACCGTCTCGGCAAAACCGGTATCGACGCCTTCTTTGACTCGCCAGTGAATTGCCTCGTCGTCCCAACGACTGCCTTCATAGTCATCCAGTGCTGTTGCATTTTTGAGCACTACGAATTCGTCGGTGACGGCCGCAACAGCACCAATATATCTGCGATAGCCGTACGACTGTACGGCAACAGATCTACCGATGTATCGAATGAGAATCTCGCGTAGCGCAGCCAAGCTATTACCTCCCCGCACTTCATCCAGTTCAAAGAAACTGGAGTTCCTCCATCATAGCGATTTTTTCGGAGGGTGGAGTAGGGGCAAACTACCAAGGCTTGGCGTGCAAATGCTGCTATTGACTAGCTCGACTGTTGGTTTTGTTTTTGCCGAATGTAGTTGGCTAAGTCCTGTACCGTATCAACGTCCAAGAGAGTGTCGTCGATGCTGATGTTGAATTGTTTCTCAATATCGTAAGTCAGTTCAGCCATTCCAACCGAATCGATACCCAGCAGAAGAAGGCTATCGTCCAATTCCGGTCGAGTGCCGAATTTTTCGCCAAGTGAGTTGACCAAAATTTCCTCGATACTCGCCACCAGCAATCCTCTATGTTCGAATTCTGCCAACAGTTGCTATTGGGCAAGCCTCTTAACAGCCGCCACTTTTCCTCTAGCTAATTTTGTTTGAGGGCAGATTCTATTCAAAGATAGTCGGTCGTGGAACTCAATCTACCCTTTTTTGGCTACTCCTCGCCGGACTCTTCCAATTCGCCGTAGACTTCTTCGCGACTCCTCAACTGAATAAACAACGCTTTCTTCTGATTGGGCAGCGAATAGTCAAACCCCTGATCGATCAAGAACTTGTCAGAGGAACTGATGGCCATGACCTCCATTACACCTCGCTGTCGCGCCAATTGGACGCAATGAGCGACAAGGGCTCCCCCCAGCCCCTTTCCCTGATGATTTTGGCTGACTGCCAAACACTGAATTTCGGAGAGCTTTTTGGAGTAAATCTCAACGGAGGCAAATCCGACAACTTCATCCTGAAAAACAGCCACAAAGCCTGTTGCCATCAGCGCGAGTAGCTCGGCTTTGGTTCGGCGAAGGATCATTTTTTGATCGACGAATAGCTTGAGCAAGCCGTGAATCGCCGTCAGATCCTCGGGAACGGCCGCGCGAATTTCATAGCCCTCCGGGAGCAATCGCTGCTTAGTTGTATTGGTGGTCGTTGAAGTCATTGCAAAATCCCTATTTCAAGCGTCACGGCGCGAGCCGCACGTTTCTTCTTTTTCAAGCGTAGCAGCACAAGCTGCACGGTTATTCTGTTTTCTTTCAGCCTAACGGCGCAATCGAACGATTCTTTAAGCTGAACTCACGTTCACGCGAAATCAAACTACAGCACCCAAACCGTGCCGCTCGCGCGGCTACGCTCGAATTCATTCGACAACCTCAACCCGCATAGTGCTGAATCAACTGTCGGTACACCTCGGTTCCTCGTTGCAACTGTTCCAGCTCAATCCACTCATCACAGCGGTGAGCTTGTGCGATGTTGCCGGGCCCTAAAACAATCATGTTGGCTAAGTCACTAAAGCGGCAGCCATCCGTTGCATAACTAACCGCGTCGGGCAAAGTTTGCGAACATACTTTTAACGCGGTCTGCACAATTGGTTGTTGAGCTGGAGTGTGAACTGGCGAAAGTGCAGCCACCGCACTAACATCTAGCTCCATTTCTCGAGCCCGCTTGGTCAACTCGTCCACTAAAGCCTGCCAAGCTGTTTGAGGCATGGTTCGAATAAACACACAACAGCTAGCCAAGCCCACAGTAATGTTGTAAGCCGTGGGTTGATTTTTGAGCACCACATTCATGCTCAGCGTCGGTGGATCAAAGGCCTCGTTCCTTAGCGCCGGATCAGTTTCGATACGCAGTTTCACTTCACTCAAGTAACTCAACCAAGGAATTAACTGCCAATTCGCATTAAGTCCTTCGCTGGTGCTACTATGAGCGGCGATGCCGTGAGCAGTAACGGTAAACTGGCAACCGCCTTTGTGGGAGTTCACCACGCGAAGTTGAGTTGGCTCGGTGATGACACCTACGCTTAGGGATTGGACCATGCGGCGATAGATTGGGCATTGCTGCACTAATAATTGAGCTCCCACCATGCCGCACTCTTCGTCGCCGGTCACGAAGAAGTAGATCGGAGCCGTTTGTTGTTCTGGACTGATTTGATCGATGGCCGCTAACACACAGGCGATTGGGCCTTTCATATCACAGGCGCCACGGCCCCAGAGCTTTTCTGAGTCTACAAATGCATCGAAAGGTCCGCACCCATTGGTGGCTCGCCATCCATCTACCGAGACCACGTCGTTGTGAGAGAGAAAAGCCAGCCCAGTATCGTGCGAAGCCGAACCAGAACGAATGGCTGATATTAACACCTTATCCGAGCCATACACGTCGCGATAGGAATGGCAAATCACCTCAAACCCACGATCCAGCAGCATTCGCTGTAGCAATTCGGAGCAAGCTCGATTGCTGCCGCTTGTCACCGAATCTTGGCGAATCAAGTCCTGAGCGAGCTGAAGTGGGTCCATGTTTTGTCAATAATATGAGAGATGCCGCCGCTCGGACACGATAGCCGAATAACTGATTCTGGGCTATCCTAACCGATCGTGGGGATAGCTTCCAGCTTGCCAGTCGATTTCCAGACACGAAGCATACTTGCAGCTTCCTCAATTCGGTCACATAAGGTGGCTTGCGAGCCCTTCAACTTCCGCGCACAATCTCCCGTAACCGTTTTCTTTGCAGATTCAGTTGCCCGTCGCAATTCCATTCGCTCGTCCATCGTGAGGCTTCCGATGCTTGATGTTGATCCAAGAAAGGTTACTGCGTTAATTCTAGGTGGAGGACGCGGAACGCGACTTTACCCTTTGACCCAGTTTCGAGCTAAACCGGCGGTCCCGTTGGCAGCCAAGTATCGATTGATCGATATTCCGATTTCAAACTGCATCCACAGCAACATCAACAAGATTTTTGTTCTAACGCAGTTCTTATCGAACTCGTTACACCGTCACATTCGACAAACGTATCGATTTGATCATTTTTCCGGCGGCTTCGTCGAACTGCTAGCTGCTCAGCAAACCATGGAAGGTGGCACCGACTGGTACGAAGGTACCGCCGACGCAGTGCGAAAGAACTTGCGTCATCTGGATCAGAAGGGTGTCGAGTACATCTTGATCCTGTCTGGTGACCAGCTTTACCGTATGAACTATTTGGATATGTTGCGAACGCACATGCTCAACAAGGCTGATGTCACGATCGCAGCTTTGCCCGTTCATCGCAGCATGGCTAGTGCACTTGGCGTGATGCGCTGTGATGCGACGGGGCGTGTAACGGGCTTTCTAGAAAAGCCAAAGACCGAAGCTGAGATCGACATGGTCAAGATGGATCCTACTTGGCTGGAAGCTCAAGGACTAAAGGCCAACGGCCGCGAGTGCTTGGCGAGCATGGGTCTGTATATCTTCAACCGCGATTTGCTGTTTGAAATTTTGGCCAAGACCAGCTATCAAGACTTTGGCAAAGAAGTTTTCCCAGCCGCGATTCGCAGTCGAAAGGTGCAGGTTCACCTGTTCGATGGTTACTGGGAAGACATTGGAACGATCAAGGCCTTCTACGACGCAAATCTGGCTCTGACCAAGCGCGATGCGCCATTTGATTTTTTGGCCCCCGACCACCCGATTTTTTCACGAGCGAGATTCTTGCCGCCGAGCCTAATCGATGGAGCCACAGTTACCAGCAGTTTGATTGCCGATGGATGCCGCATCGGCAAGGGATCGGTCATTGAAAACAGCGTTATCGGCTTACGTTGCGTTATCGGCGACAACGTAACGATCAAGGACAGCATCATCATGGGTGCAGACATATTAGATGGCGAGTCTGATGTGGCCCAGCACTCGGCTGTAGGACGACCGCCACTGGGAATCGGATCGGGCTCGCGAATTGTAGGAGCTATCCTCGATAAAAACTCGCAAGTCGGCAAAAACGTCTTCATTGAGAACCTTAAGAAGACTGAGAACAGTGACGCGCAAGCCCCATGCCTAATCCGTGACGGGATTCCCATTCTGTGCAAAGAAGCGGTACTGCACGACGGCTTCCGGCTGGAAGGTTAGTAAACCAGCAACCTGAAGTTCGCATCTACTCTTGGCCAAAGCCATCAACAATCCGGCCACTGACTTTGATCGCACTTCTAAGTGAGTGACTTGTTGAAATCAGTTTGCCAAACGAACCATGTGCATGATCATATGTGGCGAAGCGCCATCGCCCCAAAAGATTGCGCGGCCATTTCGAAGTAGACCACAAGTCAACGGCAGTTTTGGAAGCTCATCAATGCCATGCAGATCGGCGACTTCAATCGAGATGTTGAGTTGAGGATCTGGCTCAGTTCCCTCAGATGAGAGCTCACGTTTGGATCCATTGTCGGAGACGACCAAGATCGGCATCCCCTTCGAGGATCTTAGTCGAGCTATCGAGCTTCTCGACAAATCCATTGCATGTTCGTCATTCTGAACAATTACTAGGCATTTCTCCAGAGAAGCCAAAGCACGAAACTCCTTTCCAACGCAAATTTGCATCTGGCTAGCCGCATCGCAACGATCCAAAAGCTCATGCAAACCTGCCGCCCTTTTGTTGACCAATTCCTTGGCTGATTTATCACCTTGTGAATACTCTTGATCCTCTAACTCATGGAGTATCTGCTTGCAGACTGACCGAACTTTCTCAGGATTCTCCCACTTGTAAGACGCCTCGATGAGTAGATCTATGCAGTCCGTTTTGGATCGTAACTTTGACTCCACCCAGTCTGTAGAGATCCTCTCAGCACCATACACCATGAGAAGTGTCTCTGCCATTTGGACGATTGCCGTTGGATTCTGGTGGCTTGGCAACTTTTGTAGTTCAACTGCCCGTCGGACTAGGCCGTCTTGCCAAAGTTGATTTGCGACGGGATCAATCAACAGTTGTCGGGAGAAGAGAGGAACCGTTCCAAAAAGCACATTAAGTGCATCAGGAATTGTCGAAGCCATTTGAGTGCGACTGTCGATATAACGCAACGCAGAAGCGACCGCTTGTTGGGGTTCCTGACGAACTTGAACGCAAGCGATACCAAACCAATAGGGTGCATACATCACAGGATATGCTCGATTAGTCTCCAATTTGGACATCCAATGGATTGCACCGGGCACATTGGACTTCGCAAGTTCATTACGAAGCAGCAAAGCATACGATTGTGGGATTCGAATATCAAGAGTAGACAGCTTTTTGCATGCAGCCTCCCACTGAACCTGATCTGCGGCCTTTTCCGATGCCATCCCGTAAGCCAGTAGATCCTGTTCAGAATTCAGGTCTGTCAACCGCCATTTAGCCAGTAAGTCTTTAAGCAATCCTTTCTGATTCTCTAGGGCCTTCAATGTTCGGTTGCGATGCTCCTCCGAAAGTTGCTGTCCTCCTCCAGAACCCAAAGACTCAGCACTCATTATGGACCGGAATTCATCTGCAAAAGACTGGGCTAGAACAACTTCCGAAGGCAGAATCGACGTAAGTGTCAACAGAATGGCGATCGATCCCGTCAAAAATGGATTTGCTCTGATCAACATTGAAAGGCTCTTCATCAGGAATCAACTCATTGAAGGCAAGTAACGCAACTAATCAACTAAGAGAACATAACACAAATCAAACCCTGGAGATTTGCGTCGCTAAGAATAACCTGCCACATACGCCGCCATCACAACTCCCTTTCGATAGCGGCGTACTGCTAACGCTCGTTCAACCAAATCACTGTAGAGTGATAGGTGGAGCTGGATTGGGCGGCGGAAGCGTTCCATCCGGTGAAGCGTTGTCATTGGCACTTATATTTAGAAGGTTAGAAAACCCCCACAGGAAATTCTTAATATCCAGTTGTGGCACAGGTTCGCCATCTTCGGTGGGGACCGCGAGAGGACACTTCACAGCAAACGCTCGGCTATGTTGTAACACCGCTACGCCAACTCGCTCCCCATTGATCATAACTCTCTCCCAAGTTATGAAGGTGTTGTTCACTCCGCCAAAATCAAACTTAACATATTGATGCCACGGCTCGGCATTATGCATTTCGGTCGAGTAGGAATAGCTTCCTGCTGTTACAAACACACCTCCGCCTAAATGCATCAACTCTAGATCAGTGTTTTTCACAATCACACGCTGCCGAAACTCACCTAATGCACCGACAAGATACTGATCAAAGTAAGCAGTACCCGCGAACGCATTCGTATCAGGCATACCCCCAAATCCACCTCCAGTCATTGCGCCAAAGTCCCAGTGATCAAGGGGGGGGGCAGATGTAAATAACGATTCGACCGGCATACCGACTACAAGAAAGCCAAGTATGTTTTTCATCGTGGCGAACCTATTCGCTGGATTGAGCGGTAAACTCGATTGTGGAGGCGAAGTCGTGTATTCAGCTCGAATTATTGCGGCAGTAGCCGCGTTAACATTTCCCGTTGCGGCTTGATCGAACACGATGATGTCTCCTTCCAAATTGGCTGCGATCGTGTGATTGGCACCCGTTGTTGTCGCTCCTCGGCTTGTAAAATTACGTGCCGATAATAACGATATCATCGACGATCGGAGACGCTCGACACCTCGAAGTACAGCAGATGTTGACATCGCTTGGCCATTAGCGTATGTGATCTCACTCCAAGCATTAGGTAAGGTTTCCTGAACTGTACTCGCCGGGAGTGCGGCGTTCACTAGACCCGCCATACGGCCGTTAACGCCCATCTCTCCCGCAGCACCGGTATCCGTCCGTGTAAAGAACACACTTCCGCCATTTTGCGCTAATACAGGCTGACAAAGGAACAAGCCGAACAGCACCGCGCCAAAACACATTTTCTTCAACATTCCCATTCTCCTCTAAAACAAAGTAAGCCCAAGTGACTTCAGACTTGGTATTGACACCGCTCAATAATTCGAGAGCCGCCTTAGTGCCAGTGAGCCTCGCCATTGCAAAGAAGTTCGCCCCTAGCGGCTCAAGTCGATCTACATTCAAGAACGAAGGAGTTAAGACCGAGTGCAAAAAAGTAAATGTTTTTCTTTTTCGAGATCCAACGTAATGGATAAGATGTCCTCGATAGAGGGGAGGCCATGGGGGGCTGGCACTAACCAACTACAGATGTAGAGATCCGACGCATTTAAGCGGCGCCTTGAGTTTCTGCACCAACTTCGACGCGTTCCTCCACTTGAGTTGTTCAGCAAAAACCCATACTAATCCAACCGAACTCCGCTCACCCTTAGCAATTGCATAACACGTTCTCGCGTGTCGATCCAGGCAAGGTTGTCGCTAGGTACGGCAGCATTGAGCCTATTCCGCGTTTCGATAAAGTGTTCTACTTCGGATTGGCGACCAGTCTTGGTCAGGGCAATGGCCAAGATCGAGGCCAATTCGAAACGTTCCCGATCAAGTAACTGATTCCCATCAACGGGGCGAACTTCGAGTTCCTGCCAAATCTCTTGGTAACGCTCCAAGCCTGCTAGACAAGCCAATACTCGGATACGGCACATAGGAATCAATTTACGAATGGATGCTCCAGCGGATGTTGCCTCCAATTCGGCCTGTATAGAAACGAATCCCTCCAATGCTTCCGCATATCGCTCAAATCTGAGATAGCTCTCGTACAGTCGGCCTCGACAACTATACGTATATAGGTGGTTCTTTCCGTAAACGTCGGAATTTGCTGCAATCGCTTCCTTCATCAATCGAAACCCTTCTTCGGCTTGTCCAAGTTTGGCGTAGCATTGGCCACACAAGACGAGACATTCGGAGGCCATCGCTCGATCGGCCGTACCAAAGTCTTCGAGGCTGAGCTGTAAGACTTTGATTGCTGACTCATATTCTTTGGTATCCCGTAGCGCCTGTCCCCGCGCGAACTCAATGGATGGCGATCGAATCTCGGGGGGAATTCCTTTAAGGGTCTCAACCCCCATCAGAATTTTGTCCTGCATGAGATAGGTTCTGGCCAACAACGCAATTGCATTTCCCTCAAACTCTGTATGGGCAACCTGAGGACAAATCGATTCTAGAACTGATCTCGCTTTCTCTAATTTTCTTTCCGTGAACAAGCTCTTGGCATACCAAAAGGTCTCTGTAAGAATCTTCTGCTTGTCATCTTGGCAATGCTCCTCAAATAGTGGCATCAATATCTCGTAGGCTTCGATGGCTGGTTTGCCTTCAAAGCGCGAAAGCCTAACCTTCCCCAGTCGAGATAGGATTTCAATTTTCAGTTCGGGGAGATAGATGGGGCGTCTCACGTAGACTGTCCTCCTTAACGTAGTCTAAATAGTTATCAAGTAGTTCTTCGACTGTCATATTAGGTTGATTCGATGCCGATAATGACCTGGGGTAGCTTTTTCGGCTTGTGACAGAAAGAAGTCCAGGGTGTTTTCTGCTTGTTCCTTGTTGGCGATAGCTTCGGACGACTTACCTCCAGTTTTTGTTGACATCAATGACTTGCAAATGGGCCTCTTGAATTCTCTCATTGGCCAACTGTACTTGATGAAATGAATTGGAGGTTTCGATCCATCCCAATATCGAAGCTCCTAAAGCCAGAATCAAAGAACATGCAATGATACCAAAGGTGGCAATAGCAACCCGATGTCTGTTCGCAAATCTTGTAAGTACGTAGCCGAGCGTCGGCTTTCGTGCTAACACTGTTTCGTGATTCAAGTACCGTCTAATGTCGTCAATCATGGACTGCACTGTCGAGTAACGCTGCGATAGACACTTGTCTAAACCCTTCATCAGAATACACTCGAGGTCTTCACCAAAGTTCTGCGATTTTGAATGTTTGGTGGTGATCGAACGTTGACTCAAAAGCGGCCGGACAGGAGTCTGCTCGCGAATCAAGGTCAGCGCTACTTCGAGCGATGCACAGGCTGAGAGTTCCTTAGCCAACGGGGCGTGCCCGATCAAAAGTTCATAAAGGACGCAGGCTAGTGCGTAAACGTCCGATCGAATATCGACCATCGTTTTCCCCAACTGCGCTTGTTCAGGGCTCATGTACTCTAAAGTCCCAATCAACTGCCCAATTTGTGTTTTTGCTGTCACCGATGGGTCGCGCGCATCCAACAATTTCGCGATACCAAAATCAATCACCGTTGCAACCGCCTCTTGATCGTTGACCGAAATCAATATATTACTTGGCTTCAAATCGCGGTGAATAATCCCTCGCTGATGGGCATGATGTACTGCCTCACAAGCCTTGAGGAATAACTCCAATCTCTGATCGATACTCAGTTGAGAAGCATTGCAGTATTCGGTGATCGAAGTTCCGTCAATGTATTCCAATACCAAATAGGGACGCCCGAAAGGACTAACACCCGCGTCTAACAACTTGGCGATGCCATTGTGTGACAACGACTCTAATGCTTGTTGCTCTTGTTTGAACCTTGACAGGATTGCCATAGACTCCATACCGGGTTTGACAAGCTTTATCGCTACCTTCCGGTGAATGGGAGTATTCTGCTCTGCCAAAAAAACGACCGCGATGCCACCTTCGCCAAGTTTGCGAACGATGCGGTAAGGACCGACTTCGCGTTCGACGATGTCGGTGTTCAAAGGCAGTGACTCGGCGTGAATGCCCGGCTGTAGCGTACCCTGATGTATCGCGATTGAGTCAATAATTGACGGCGGAGTAAGTTCAGACATCACTGACGCCAACAAGGTGAAGACTCGATGAGCCAGCTCGGAATTTTCGCCACAACGATCCCGCACAAACTGGTTTCGCTCGGATTCCTCGACGATTTCGATCGCTTCAAATACGATGTCGCGCTCTTCGCTCCAATTTCTAGAATCGCGCTGGCTAGGCCGCATTTTCCAACTCCAACTTAAGCCAAGCTTTGCCATAGGCCCACCAACGTTTCGCGGTTCGCAGTGACACATCCAATTGTCTTGCAATCTCCGCAAATTCGATTCCGACAAAGATTCTTAGGTGCACCACTCGTCCGATGTCGGGGGCAAACTCACTTAATTTTGATAGTGCGATGTTCAGCTGCAAAAAGTCTTCTTCATCAAATTGCGAGCTTTCGTCAATACTAAGCCCGATGGACGCGAATATCAGGTGGCGAGCCTCCTTCTGCTTTCGTCTGGCTAGATCCACAAGGACGGACCGCATGATGTAAGCCATAGTCGCGAAGAACTGCTTGCGCTCGGTTAGAAGGTTCAAGTCTGCTCGATTGCGGAACTTAACAATTGATTCATGTACTAAAGATGTGCAGGATATTTGAGATCTAAGTGGGTTGGATCTCAAACGAATGGACGCCATGCGTTTTAGATCACTGTAAGTCTCTGCGCGAAAGTTGGCGAGGGCAGAATCAACATCGATGGATGACATGATAGAATTGTGGGCGAAAAGTATGGGGCGGATTCGGCGACGCAATCGGATTACGATCTCCATTCCACTATATAGTCGCTCTGAAGTTTGGCAACCTTAACGCGTCCTTCGTCACGAAGATTGCGGATACAGTGTTTCAAAAGTAAATGTCTAACTGCACACGTTCGGGATATTTGGGGTATTAGCATAGAGTGTTTAAAGTGCTACTTAAGGACTAAGTATTGGCCGGTTAGCGATAGCTACTGATTGCTGGTTTTTCATGACACGCCAAGAAGTTTTGACTGACAGATATTGAATGTTCCTCAAAGTTGGCGGCCAGGATAACATATGTCGCTACAGCATCAACATCGTTCGTTCATCGGGGATGTTTAAGTACGGGATTTTATTCGTATGGCATCATGAACCGCTTGCGCGAGACACCAAATGGATTCGGATGGCAAGTGTATTCCGATGATATGTGCATCCTCAAAAATTTCATCCCGAGGACAACGTTGATGGTTCAGATTGGTGATTGAGCACTTCCAAAAACAGACTGGCCTAAAGATTGAAGTTGCAATGCAGCCAGTGCAACTGCTTCAAGTGGTCCGCCAAGCGACTGAAGCGTGAATTCCCCCGTACCTCGCTCGTCATCACCAAGATCGTGGTCCAAGCACTTCCTGTCAAACTTCAGGATCGCAAGAAGAAAGAAGCTACAGAGTTCGTATACTTGGGTACGAGAGGACTCCAGACATGATGACCAAACAAATCCCAAGGGCATTTCTTCTGTCTTTTGTGACTCTGATCGCCTGTAGCGCGGCCGTTGGATGGTTCATTCCATATTTCTACAACTGGACAGATTCTGATCAGAGTCGGCCATCACCGTTACTTTGGATAGTGCCAGGTGTGGCAGGCGCAGGTGCCGGAGTGTTTTGTTGCGTGCTGCCCTGGCTACCAATAGCATCTCCAGAGACGGAAACGGACACCCTTTCAGTACGAAGGTTTGGATTGCGAGCGATCCTGGTCTTCACTACCGTTGTCGCATTTGCAATCCCGCTGTTCGCCAAATTTCCAATGGTTGCGGGTATAGTAGTCTGCGCGATTGCCTTTCTTCACTTCATCTGGCAAGCCCAAAAGCACTCACAATCGCGATTGCCGGCTATCACTCTGCTGGCAGGCATGGTCCTTCCGTTCGTATGGATACTCGGCTACGAAGAACGCGACAGAATCCTGATGGCTGTGCTTGTGATGTCAGCCTGCCTGCCGAATCTGCTTCCTGCGGCCGCTTTAGGCGCGGCATTTGGTGTGGACTTTCAGAACTCGTATTGGATCGCTTTGCTGTTGACCAGTGTCGAGCTTACCTTGGGTATTTGGTTGATTCGACTTGGTCCCAAACGCACTATTGCCTTTATACTACTGGTCATAATGATTTCAACGCTTAGTTCGCTCGGCTTCTATCAGCTTTGTCGTGCTTGAGATCAATTAGGCTTCGCCTTTAGCTCCAAACGAGCGAGCATCCACAATTGTCCTCTTCTAGCTTCTACCTCAATACGTGATTTGTCTAACGCCTGCTTTGCTTCTGAACCACTTCTGCAGAAACCACTTCATCGCCGAGCAAACCGGACAGACGCCGATAATCTCCCTGGCGCAGCTCTAAGATCTTCTCGGCCAGCTTTACTTGTTCTTGAAGGCTCTCAACGTTCGCGGTTTTGTGCAATCTCTTGTTCTCGTTTCTTGAGGGTCACTTCCGCAAACTCAAGGCCAAGGCGAGCCCTGACGAGAATATCGTCGCCACGCGTGGGCGAATATTTGGCCTAGCTCCCCAAGCCGATTCAAACGCATCTAGTAGTCGCCCCAAATGAGCCTGATTGGCACCTCCGTTCAAGCCGTCCTTTAACAGCGTCTTGAGAAGCAACTTCGATTCATACGTTTTCAAATCGGCCAAGGCATTGTACACCAGTAGTGGACTGTCTCGTTCGACAGAAAGCAGCTTCTCAAACTTTGCTATTGCTTCAGTAGTTTGAAACTTCACCACTGCACAAGCCGCGGCGCTGGCAATCTCAAAATTCGGATCATCCATAGCTATCAGCAATGTTGGTACCACATCTCGGTTACCCCAACGCATTGAAGCCAAAATCACTAAACGTCGTTCGAAATCCTTTTCTTGTCGATAGAGTTCCACCAGTTCTTTCGAAGGGTACACATATCCCGCTCGATACATTCCCAACCAACACGCCAAGCGAACAGCCGCACTTTGATTAGGGTCATCGGCAGTTTCTCGAATCTTCTCCCCTAAACCCACTTTGCAAAAATCGCTCAACAACCACACCGCCTCGTAAGCAAACACTGGGGCTTCATCACAAGCCTTCAGTACCAAGGGCAATAGTCGAGGAACAATCAGCTCGTTCAGCGGGCGTGACGATTCGGCTTTTTTGAGCAAGTTGTAGTGAACTGTTTGATTGGTTACATAGCAGGTTTCGCGTTCAGCTCTCGTCCTAGTGAACTCTCCAACCCCCTTGATCTCATTCAAGAGATTGTTGGCATACTTCACAAAGGCATGGTCGTCCATCTCTTGTGGATCAACTTGGATCTGAGCTTCGTTTTCACGCCACCACTGGCTTATCTGTTCAGCCAAAGCGTCCTTCTTCTCAGTTCCTGGGTTGTTGATTACGAGAGTTTTCCCAGTCAGTTGTTCCAGCGTCTTGATGTACTCTGGAATTATCACATGGCGACTACTTCGGTCCGTATGCACAATCATGTATTTTAGCAGTAGCGGTACGGCCGCTTTCGCTCTGTGCTCGCGCAGAATCTTGCACGCTATGGAAAAGTTCGTCCAAGTGGTATTGTCATTGGTCTCAGCCAGCAGCTTTTCTGCCTGCTCTAGCTTCAACTTATGCGGTGACGACTGTCGTAAACTCTGGTAATCCTTGTCCAGTTGCGTCAATAACTCTTGGACCAGACTGGCCTTGGACGCTGATGCCTTGATGCTCTCAATCGATTTCTCCTGAGCCCGCAATTCTGAGAAAACCAATAGGAAAAACAGGAATGAGCAAATCTTGGCTGTTCCTAGCTCTAACACTGAACGGCAGTGCATCAGTAATCTCCATCTATGCAAGATTGGTGTTGTTCACAAGTTTGGTATTTGGATATAGACGACGCCCTCAAGAGGCCAGTTCCCAGAAGAAGAAAACCATTCGTTTGCCAAGTCTTGTCACACAGACTTGATTGACAACGCCTTTGAATCCAGCCAACATAACGCGGTTGCGACCAATCCACATTGGCACCAGGGATGAGTAACGGTGTGGCTTTTTCGGATCGCTTAACTCACTAGGAACGCCTTTTCTTGCGCTGCGATCATGTTCTACAAAGTAAACTCAACCAAAGTAACAGTTCGCGAATACCTGTTTGAATCGGGCCTATTGTCCAAGCCGATTGTCTGGTTGATTGCGGTCTTCACCAAGACGTTGCGACTTCGTCTACCAGGGTCGATTGATTTTCCGCCAGTTCAACGCCTTTCACCTTTCTTAGTGCCTTGGGAGTCGATTGAGCCAGAATTGTTACACTCGCTTGCAAGTGAACGTGCGTGGCTGGCGGAGCAGCAGTTTACGTACTGCGGCGACATCTATTTGAATGACGTAACAAGCAACACTCGCTACGCAGCCTGTATCTTCCTGTCGCCCAATCGCAAGACGATTGCTTGGGTGCGATTGCGGAGGTGGCCGCAATTGACGGCCAAATCAAAGACTACGCGAGTCCAATTCACGAGCGCTCTCGAGAGCGGCTCGGTGGCTATCACGACTTCGGCAAACCGCGACTTACAGGAGCCGCCCAGTTGGAATATGAGGTTTCATACTGGGATGACGATCCGAGAACTGTACCGCAATCATGACCAGCATTGCGAACAGACTTTTGGTTCTTATTCTCAAAGGGCATTCGCGACCCCCAACGATGCAATCGCTTTTCTTGACGATTTGCAAAGTCAGTTTGCAGACTATCAAGCCTCACGCGGCGTTTTTGAACGACATCAGATACCCGTTCGATCTCATGCGTCTCACGAAACCATCCAACCGAATTCCGCAAGTTTGCCAACTGTCGCAGACAATCTTGCGTTTGAGCCAGTGTTCTTTGATGACAATACCAAAGACAATAAAACTTTTGTACCAATGAGCAGTGACGACCAAGTGGTCGCTGAGGTTCGAAGACAAGAAACAAAGCAGACGCAACTACTTTCAAAGCTTCTTTTGCTCGGCGTCTCCGTCTTAGCTTTTCTAGCTGTGGGAAGAGCGCTATGGGATTGGTCATTCGTGGCGATGATAATTCCCATACTCTTGATTCACGAACTTGGCCACTTGATCGCAATGAAGATTTTTGGTTACAAGAATGTCAATATGTTCTTTATTCCGTTCTTTGGAGCTGCAGTAACGGGCAGGCACTATAACGTGGCTGGATGGAAGAAGGCAATTGTGTCACTGGCTGGTCCTTTACCGAGCATCGTACTGGCAATTGTCCTGGAGGTCGTTGGCTTCGCGACCACGACGGCGTGGATGTCCAATGCAGCGTTACTGATGTTGATTATCAATCTGCTAAACCTTTTGCCTTTCTTACCGCTGGACGGAGGTTGGGTGGCTCACATCACATTATTCTCACGTTCGAAGTACTTGGATATTGGATTTCGAGTTGTAGCTATCCTCGCGATGTTCGTCTCGACCATCTTCCTTGGGGATAAGGTATTGATGTATTTAGGCATTGCCATGTTGATTGGCTTGCCCGCGATTTGGAAAACGTTAAAGGTTCAGGAAAAGTTAACCAAAGAGCCTCTACCCGCTCCTACCAACGATTTAATTCCCGAAGCAGCCATCCGAGAGATATCAAAAGCTTGTCAACTGGCCAATTTACCGGGAGTGAATACAGCGCAATTGGCGGCGACAACGATACGAGTCTACGAAGCGATCAATACTCGGCCCACGTCTTGGCCCGCAACCATTGGTTTATGGGCTCTGCATGGCGGCGCGATATTCATTGGTTTGCTGGGCTTGCTCGGATTTCTTGCTGGCTCGATGTTTAAACGCTTTAGCGACATTGCCAATACTCGGTATGAGACCATCTCCTACGAGCTTCCCAAGAACGACCTCGATTTTCGAGTTGGTGAAGAAGTATTGCCGGAATCCGCCATGCTGTTTTGGCAGTTTACCGACCAAGAGCAAGCGAAAATGGCCGTTGAGTCACTCAAGGAAAACCCGCAAAGTTCCGTTGCTCGAATCGGCAATACGGTTCTCATGAGCGCAGTGGATGTCGCGCGAGCTTCAGCTCCGCGCGACCAGCAGGAAGTATTCGCTGAGATGATGAAGTCGCCATCCAAAGAAGAGTTGTCCGCGCGCAATTCCCCGCAACTTCAAACTATGCGAACTCGGTTCGCTGTGGCGGACGCTAGACTTTTCAGCGCATCTAAAGGCTTGCTTCCCCATTTGAAGGTTACCTTCGGCGATCAAGCTTCGTTTGATCGAGTGTTATACGAAATAGACATTATGCCGAACCTAGATCTGGAGGAGCAAATGCTTGCCGCATGGACGATCGGTCGAAAGCCAACCGCAGATCACATTCGTCGTCGGCGACTACTGCATGTGATCCAAGAACGAGCTGAAAAGCTGCCCTGGATAGTAGATCCACCAGACAAGTCGGAGATTGAACAATTGGACTTCAGTAAAGTGACTAAAGAGCAAGCCGAAGCGTATTGGCAGAAGTGGGAAAGTGAGACCAAAGTAAAAGCCGCCGCAAATGCGAAGCTCAAGAAAGAGTGGATCAACGATGGATTGGCTCGTTCGAGCGGGGAAACGAAAAAATTGATTGAAGCCATGCTTCGGTTCGAGGCTGACCAACAAGCTGCGAGGAAAGCGAATGAAGAGTTGATCTCCAATCGCATTGCATCCGAATCGAGTACGCAAGAGCCTGCGGAGCGGATTAAATTCCCTGTACTAAAGGACTATCTTGCCGATTCCGCTGATGCACTTGGTTACGTAAACAGTTCCGAACCCGAGTATCGTTACGGTGTCATGGCAGAGGCATTTGCTGAAAGTTGGAAGGAGGAGGGCGACGAACCGTCGGAAACAGAAAACGAAGTCACCGCCAGCAATGAAAAGACCATGATAATCACCTTGGGACAGCCCATCGATTCGGTTGCTACCTATTCAGCAATCGTTGCTTGGCTCTATTCTCAAGGCGCAGAATCCGTTTCGATACGCTACGAACGCGTTGTTTTGTCAGATGAACAACTCACGGCAAAATGACCTCTATCGTAGCTGCCGCTGCCATGCGTTGCTGAGTCAAACCTGACACGTTTACCACCTGGCGGCAGTGGATACATTTTAGCAATATCAGTGTAACTTCTTCGTAGATCGCGGATCATTCCTCCACAATGCTGGCTCGCAAAAGTGAAACAGAATTTGTGGAGTAAAGAATGAAGGTAAAACAGCCATTGGCTCAGCTATCTCAACAAGCAGTCGGTTGGGCCGCACTTGTAAGTGGTCGACACCGCACGGTTCAAACGCTGATTGCAACATTGGTTTGCTCTGCAAGTCTTGGTAGTCTCTGCGCACAAACAAACCGTCCGTTGGTGAGAGATGTTCAGCAAACTCGCCCAGCAGACACGGTGCACTTCGCCAAAAGCTCGGACTGCGCTCTCTGCCATTCGTTCTCGAATTCCGCTTCGGCTATGCGAGATGAAAAGAATCGAAATGTTGCACCGTTTGATCTCTGGTCTGGGTCAATGATGGCGAATTCTGCAGTGGACCCGTATTGGAAAGCAGCGGTGTCAGCAGAGGTTGTGGCAACTCCATCACAGAAATCGCACATCGAAGAGGTTTGTAGTCGATGCCACGCCCCTATGGCAGCCCCAGTTACGACGAGTCCACACGGTGAAGTGCTTGCATTTCTACGCGATGACCATGCGAAGGCTGCTCTTAGCAAAGATGGAGTCTCATGCACCGTCTGTCATCAAATCAGTAGTGAAAATCTCGGCACAGACTCCTCGTTTACTGGCGGTTTTAAGTTGAACAGGAAGAGTGAGATCTATGGCCCTCATGCCAATCCAGTCACGATGCCCATGCAACGTCATGTTGAGTATACTCCAACCAAAGCCGACCACATCTTAAGTTCCGCTATGTGTGCGACCTGCCACACAGTTATCACGGAGAGTTTTGATAAGAAAGGAACGGCGACCCACTCCCAACTTCATGAGCAGGTGCCCTATCTCGAATGGCGCAACTCTATTTTCAACGACGAAGTTGACTCCAACAAAACTACTGCGAGAAGTTGTCAGAGCTGCCATGTGCCGCAGACTGATATCAATGGCAAGGCGATCTCTACCAGATTGGCGCATAACCCTGGCGGTCGTGACTTCCCGTTTCTCAACCCTCGTGAACCCTATGGTCGCCACACCTTGGCAGGAGGCAATGTGTTCATGACGCAGTTGCTACGTGACAATCGTCAGTTGCTCAAGATCTCAGCGCCGCCGGAGGCTTTTGATCGAGTGATTGAGGATTCGCGTAAGATGCTGCAACGCGACACAGCCAAACTAGCTATCGTTCAACATCAAGCAGAATCGCCGGTCAGCAAAATCTCCGTCACGGTAGAAAATCAATCTGGACACAAATTCCCGACTGCATATCCATCGCGTCGTGCTTGGCTCGAATTGGTGGTGCGAGACGATGGAGGGAAGATCGTCTTTGAATCTGGGCGCGTCAATAAAGCTGGCCAGATTTGTGATGGACAAGGCCAGCCCATCGAAAGTGAATTGGCCGGAGGCTCCACTCTGCCTCACTTCGACATCATCTCCAACTCGCAGCAAGTACAGATCTATGAGACCGTCATGCTAGATAGTGATGGCGATCTGACTTTCGCTCTGCTGAGAGGAAGCCAATTCAAAAAAGACAATCGCTTGCTACCGAAAGGATGGAGCCACCAACACTCGCATGCCGAAGCTACGCGGCCGAAAGGGACGCGGAACGATACTAACTTCCAAGCTGGCGCGGATACTGTTACCTACGACTTGAAGCTGCCAAGTGGTCTCTACAAGATCGATGTTCGTTTGCTTTTCCAATCGCTATCGAGCCGTTACGTGGCCGAGCTATTCACAATTGATACACCGGAAGTAAGAACTTTTGAAGGTCTCTACAAGTATGCGAATCTTGCTCCCGAAGTTATCGCATCTGAAACGTTAGTTTTGGACATTCAGTAGAGCCTGATGCGCATTTTGTCGCGCTGGCCGCCGCGATCAGCGCAGAAATGGCCAATCTGCAAACTACCAGCGGTTTCGGCTGCAGTCCCAGAGGCTCCAAATCCTTCTTCCTAAGCGCGATTTCAAAGTTTGCCAAGGCGATCTTCGCTGATGATGCATCGCGTAGGGCTGCTCTGCTCGATACAGCGAAATCGTCTGCTGTATGCTGTTGTCCATAACGATTTGGCATGGGTTGCAGCCAGCGAGATGCTGCGAAATCGCAGATCTCCCGTTAGTCCCGCACCGTCGATATAGTCGTTGAGGGCTTTCAGTTCTTCGCAGGTCATATTGGTCTTCCTCGCAAAATGCTGCGTTCGGTTTTCTGATCCAGGTATACCGAATTGGTTGGCAACAAAATTTAGGAGTGATTGTGATCGGGAGTCATGACTTGCGTCATATCGCCAAATTTACGCGTTAGCCGCTCTCGCAGTGCCAAGCGAGCTCGAAGCAATCGAACCTTGACGGTCGACTCTGTCAGCTCCAAGGCTTGTGCAGTTTCACGCACAGAGAGCCCCCACGTCGCGCAGAACGAAGACCAGCCCATTTATCGTCGAGTTCCATGAGGGCACTCTAATTCCGCTTGACCTCCGCTCATGGAACGATCCTACTTCAGCCGTCTGACTCCAAGGTGCGATGAACTCTGGGTGCGGCACCTCACCATAGTTGTCTTCATAAGTCATTTCCGACATCTGAATCATCTTCACCGTTCGCTTTTTGCGGAGGATTTTCAGAGCGTTGTTGGTTGCGATGCGCAGGACCCAGGTCGCGACGGTTGACTCTTCGCGAAAGTCAGCGATGTGCCTGATCAAGGCCAAAGGTCTGCCGCGTCGCATCTTCTGCATCCTGCGCCTGTTGGAGAATCCGAAACGTCAAGCCATAGACACGGGGTTGAAGATTGGCGACTAGCCTCTGAAATGCTGCGAAATCACCCAGCTTGGCTTGGTGCAGCAAATCAGTTTCCGTCGTCTGAGCAGTTGATGCTCCATTTTGCCTTCAATCAATCCAGGAAATGTCAACTGATAAGCTGAGGGTCAAATTCCAGGGCCATGAGAGAAAGATTGTAACTATTTCAACTTTCCTGGCTCTGTCGACTTTGTCTGCTTAGAAAAATGCCTAAATACTCATTGATCTGAAGAAATGGCAGCAGTCCTTTCAGAAATGAATCCCTGAAGACGCATCCAGCAAAGCCATTGGCAACCGTTATTTCACGCTTTTCGTCAATTGCTGAAGCGACGGCCGAACACCCGAGGGCGCAGCAGGCGGTTTTCTTCTTCTCGTCTCCTGCTCCATGCGAGCAGCCAGACGACCTGCACCACACACGGTGGTGTTTGTAGGCGTGCGGATTGAATGTGTTGTTCTGGCCGTTGCATTGCAGTTCACGCTGATTCAATTGATTGCGTCGGCCAGAAGACGCCTGCCCACGCTTGTCAAGGATTACCAGATGTTTGCATGAAATAATGAAGCCATGCGGTTTGAAATCAGCACGCTGCAACCACGAACGGTTGATGCTGTCTGCACCATTCTGCATTGTTGCACCATCTTGTTGGTGCTGCAAGTGCAGGCTTGCCTAGATCTGATTTGGAAGTCGACAGCCAGCTTGCACGATCTGCCTTGATGACCCAGGTGACGATTGCTGCTGCTGCCACCACGGCTGCACTTACAAGCATAAAACTTGTGACGGCTGCAGCTCACTGCAACCTCACGGCCTCTGCCACAGCCTCCGCCTCCTGCCTCCTGCTTCCAGCTGGGATTAGACAGGCATGCTATTTGTTTGGCTGATGTCACGAATTATTATTGTATCAGAGCCAATGTCTGTGTATGGGGTCAGACCAGCACTTGATCTGACTAACACTGCGTGGCTTTCTTTTTTTTGTTTTTGCTGTCACCATGCATTGCTTTTCCATGCTAGAGTTTGGGCTGAACAAACCCCACTGCCTCTGCCTGAATGCTCATTATATCTGCTGCTGTAGCATTTTCTAGCCTAATGTCAGAAGGAGGGTTGTTGAACATGCCACACTGAACTACTGCAGCTCAAACATGCCACCACTATAGATGCCTAATTTTTAGTACAGGGTTTCACCATGTTTGTTGTTGCAGTCTTGAAGAGTGCAGTGAATTTGAACTTGTGTAACATTGTCAATTAATTTTTAGTAGACAGGGTCTTGTCATGTTGGCCAGGATGGTCTTGTCGCAGCAGTCCTGACTTGCTCTGTTTGCAGTGTTTGATTCTAATCCCACACATTTTGTGTCTGTTCTGCTCTCACATCGGTGCAGCCGTTGTTGGCGCTAAACCAAACGGCACGCCACGCTTTCCGCCGCGTCCGCCATGCGCTTGCATACGGAAGAAGCAGCGTACAGCGCGGCCTTGCACCGCCGTGCCACGCCGGCTCTGCTCTTCACGCCAGAGGCGAACACCAGAACGAGAAGAACGCTGCAGCGGCGATGCAGAAGAAGATTCTCACGCTACGCGAACTCCCCGGACTAACGCATCTTCCAGGACGGTGGGCAGGTTGCGAATCGCTTGACGCGATTGTGGACGACTCATGGTGTTGGGTAACGGAAGCTTGATTCCCTTCACCCAATTGAAGAAGCAAAGACAGACGAGTCCATTACCCAGCAGTAAATAAAGCGTGTAATACCTTTTTTGCAAAGTACTTGTTCATTGGGTTGTTTCAAGATAATTTCGATATTGACCATTTGTGCCTTCCAACCTCCTTCGTTCATGGAACGCTTCACTGCGCCGCCACTCAGGTACCGCGTCGAAACCAGATTCGATAACTGTCAATCGTGTTCCGCCGTCAACGTACTCCAATGTAAACTCTACTGTGGTTGGCGTCTCGTTGGAATAGTCCACTTGCGGATCAACCGCATAAGGATGCCATGTGTATGCGAACCGAGTCTTCGGCTCGATGGCGACTACGAATACTTCTAACTTAAAATGTTCATAGCCCGGATAGGTCATCTGGCCGTAAGCCTTTTGGCCCACGACAAACGGCACTTCTAAGTTCACACGGAACCACTCTCCAAATTTTCGATAATCGGTAAGTGCCTCCCAAACTCGGTCCATTGGAGCTTTGAGAACAATCTGTCGTCTAATTTGATTTGTGTTACTTTCGGCCATCGTGATTTTCTCTCCCAGGCTTAGTTTTTTGACGCAATTCGAAAATTAATCATGCAACCATTTGGTTGCATGTTAGTCGTCTTGTTGTGGCTGTGCAAGTGGGGCTTTCCGAATTTGCCATCCGTGGCATCCCAACCGCTTTCCGTTCCTTTCGCTCAAACTTGGACCAGGAATAGCCCGAGTTTCACGAATACAGTCCCTGGCTAGTTCCGGCTACAGTGATGGCAACCTCGAGATAAACTGAGAAAAGCCAAATCCGATAAGCCAAACGAATAACGACGTTTTGTTTGGAACGCCGGAACTTGTTATCTTATCTACATGATGAATTTGTGGACTTTAAGGTTGATCCGAATTGGGAATCATCGGGTTTATCCTGGAAAGATCTGTCAGAAACGATGGGGCTTTCCACTGGAACAATCGATATGAACGCTATGAAAACAGCTCGCCTTGGTCCGGGTCGCTTCCAATGGAATGCGGGAGCCTGGTTCGGTTCTTTACTCGGCAGTTCCGCATGGATGTTGATGGTTGCATTATTCTTGTTCGGCAATGGAGATCGGTTACTGGCAATCGCACCAACAGTGGCCTTCGCAATCGTTCTGTTTGGGACCATTAATCTTTGGTCTAGGCGTTATTCGGTTTATCCATTCCCGGCACTGATTGCGATGCTTGCGGTACTGGCCATTTTCACTCCTACTATCTGGATTATGGTGCAAAATTGGGCGTCACCAAAATCTCTTGCCGCAATGAACTGGCCTAGACCCCCGTGGAATGCGATATTTGTCTTTGCTTTGGTACCTTCACTCATGGTCTGGTTTTCGTATCTCGAAAGAAACACACTTAGTCCAAGCAAGAAACTCGATCATGATATTTGAGGAACTCAATCAGCAGGGCATAGTTACTGAGCGACGAAACCTGAGAGCGGCACGAGAGCAATGAAGCTAAACAGCTCATCACAGGCAACGATTTTTTGACCGAGCATCAAGAGGTGAGTCGTCGGTACTTCCTGCAACAAGGGTTTGCCACCGGCGTTGTTGCAGTTGCTCTCGGGAATCCGTCAGCGACTGCTCAGGAAACCAAGCCAACAAAGATCTCCAAGCCCGATAAAGCGGGAGTGCTTCCCGAACCATACTTTACACTCAGTGAACATTTTGGAGACGTTTCACGCGGCAAGCCGATACCACACACCTTGCCCGAATCCAAACTGAGTGAAGTTGGTTTAACGCGAGACACCTGGAGCCTGGAAGTCATCAGCGATACGGCCAGCCCCGCAAAGATTCAGAAGCCGATAACGCGTGAAAATGGCACCGCACTCAGCTTTGACGCGCTGCTAAAGCTGGGCGAGAAATCTGCAGTACGCTTTCCTAAGCTGATGACCTGCCTCAACATGGGATGTCCTTTGGGAATGGGACTGTGGGAAGGTGTTCCGCTGCGCGAGGTGATTTGGATGACTGAGCCACAAGAAAATCTGCGGCGAGTTTTTTATTATGGCTTTCACAACGATGATCCCAAGCAGATCTTCCGAAGTTCGCTTCCCATCGGACGGGTACTCGAAGATCCGCAGGGCCTGCCTCCTGTGATCCTGTGTTACAAACTCAACGGCCAGTGGCTTAGCCCCGAACGTGGTGGGCCTGTCAGAATGGTTGTGCCAGAGCATTATGGTTTTAAGTCGGTCAAATGGTTAACGCACGTCGTTCTCACGAATGCTCCGTTTGCTAACGATACTTACGCTGAGCAGAATAACGATGTTGACAGTCCATTGAAAACTTTTGCTGCGTCACTGTCTGTGCCTCGTGATATCACTGCTGGTCAGGCCATTCAAGTTTCAGGCTATGCTCAGGTTGGTGTAACTGGCTTGTCGAAGATTCAAGTATCGATTGAGCCCACTTCGGTGCAACGAGCCGACGATCCGCATCACAAGCAAGCACCTTGGATCGACGCAGAAATTCTACCGCCGCCTGCTCTTTGGAATTCATAGAATGATGGGCTGATTCCAGAAGGCACCATAGGCTTCGAAAATGGAAGACCTGTGGAGTGGCCGATGAAGCTAACGAAAGCTCACTGGGCAGCCACCTTACCTGCTCTACCCGCTGGCGAATACACATTTCGATGCCGAACCATCGATCAGCAAGGCAATGCTCAACCTATGCCGCGACCGTTTCGAAAGTCAGGACACGCCGCCATTGAGTCAATAAAAATTGTAGTCAAAGAAGTCTAGATCCATCTCCATGAAATGTGTCTTGTCTCCAACAAGCGCAATGACCTTAGCAGCTTAGCACTATGGAATTTCGCTGTACATTCTCAGGTAAATTGTGGAAGTACGGAGGGACATCCTCATGGTGGTTCATCAGCCTGACGGTCGAAGATTCCGAGGACATTGAAAAGTTCTGCTCGGACCGCAAAAGGAACTTTGGCTCTATAAGCGTGACCGCAACCGTTGGTAAGACCTGTTGGCAGACTTCCGTCTTTCGCGACTCAAAATTGAACTGCTACTTACTTCCAGTCAAATCAGGCGTGCGCCGTCAGGAAAAATTGGTGGAAGGCAGTTGCGTTGAGGTAACCATAGTTGTGGATTAGCGGGACATAATACAGATCGCCCACGCCTACCCTTCAAGCAAAACGAGCTTACTGAGCGAGCGACAATTCGAGCTACCGACGATTCTCGTCCGAAGTGGTCCCTGAAACGAGTCTCATGGACCGATCTCGATCGCGCTCTAACAACAACTCATATGTATCACGCAAATCCTTCAAACCAGCGCTCGAAGCGCTGGTACCCCCGTCGACGGCAACCGTAGGCTGAAGATCGTTGTACAACTTCCACTCTGATTGAATACAAGTTGCCGCAGCCAAGCGATCCTCTGGATCGGAAAATTTCGTTAACACCACTTCAAATGCGCCTTCCAGAATTTCAGTAGCACGTTCGGTATTTTGGCTTGCAACAGCAATTCTCGCTTCGAAAAAAGCTTGGTCAACCTTCTTCATTGTGTCTGAGAGTTGAATGAGTGCGCATCTGTAGTGAAAATCGAGCTGTGTGCACAACAGTTCTTGCTGTAACTTGGCAACAAGCGCAGCGTTAGGGTGTGCTTGACCATCCAAAGCTACGATATCTCCAACACGATATTTCTTTGAATTGAAGTTGATGATAGGCTTATTGGCAGCCATACGAAATTGTTCCAAAGCCAGTTTCCATTCTCGCTGCGAGTCCTCAATATTGCCTAATACGGCGAGAGCTTTTGCGTTAGCCGCGAACGTGCGCGCATAGTCGGAATAAAACAGGGACGGCGTGACTGTTTCTTTAGCTTCGGATCTTTCGTAGATACTTATGGCAGTCTGCAACAACTGGCGAGCGACGAACCAAGCAATCGGATTCCACTTGGCTGAATTGTCGTCAAAGCCTGTGGCTTTGCGCAGACGACTTTGTAGCTCTTCGTCTTTGATGAAAAATGGAGTCATGCGATCGCTTGCCAATTTGCTGGTCACAAGCCGTGCGGCAGACCAATAGTTGTCTGCCGAAGCTAATCGATCCGTTTCGATTCCTTCCAGCAAATCTATTAGGCCGCGCCGAATCCACTGGTAGGACGCCAATTCGCAAAAATCAATCGAAGCATTGAAGCCAAGCTGATGAGCAATTCGTAATCGAAGCATCGGTTCGTCGGGCATATATTTCAATGAACGCTCGATTATGAATGCCCCGAGCTCGTGTCGATGAAAATTGAAGCGGTCAAAGGCAATTGCGACATGAAAGTTTGCAAGAAAGTCCGACTGTTGCTGTGAATCCTTGAATTGGAATTTCGGCTGTGCATAGTCAACTGTGATCGTATTGCTCTTGAATTTGATTCGGGGGGCATTTTCAGCAGTACCAACGAAGCGGTCTAGTAACTCACCCCTTTCTTTCTCCTTGATCCGTTGGTGAGACGGAAATATGATCGGCGTACCATCAAATACACCAACGAGCAAATTAGCGATCAATTCGGCCCCACCAACCGAAGCAATTGCGTCTTGACGGCGATCGCTCCACCAGTTTGTAATGAACATAGCAAGAGTTGTTTGAATCCTCTTGCTCGAAGGCCCGGAAGTCCCAATCTGTGCCTTCAATTCCATCGATGGAAGAAAACTACCGCAAATGTGGATTGTGTCGATAGCCTGCCAATACTCTGGTTTTAGATCTCTGTAACCGCCAATTTTGAGTAACTGTCGGGCGGTGGATTTTTTTTCCTCGGTATCAAGATTCGCGGACAAGTGGAGATCGTAAAGAGTAAGGGGCGGTTGCGATTGAGTTCGATTGTCTTCTGCAATAATTTGTCGCAGGCTGTCAACAGTCTCGGCAACGTACACAGTACTTCCCAAGACGGTCAGGAACTCATCGCCGAGAGTTTCCGTTTGCACACTGCTCGGCCCAAAGCCGATATACGCTCCTGGCTTCTCGGATGACAACAATATCTCCAGTTTTCCTTCGACCACAAAATCGTCGCTTAAGCTAAACGACCGCGGCTCATTTTCTACAACTGCTTGAACTACTTCAGGGATCGAGATGTGGCAAACTTGCAGTGGACGTACCTCGAATTTTATTGGATTCGAGATTAGGTCTGTAGAAGCATTTCGAACTCGTACGCTCAAGCTTAGTGGACCGCTATCGGAAACAACGTTTAATACCGAACACATCAATCTAAGCCTGAGATCGCCATCAGACATCACCGATTTTGTTATGTCGCTGAATTCAAAAACAGCGCAATTCTCTGAACCGCCTTCAACAAATTGATAGTAAGTGTCAACTTTTCCAACGTTGAGTCCTCGCTCCAAGCGGTTACCATTCCCATCTTCAAATGTTAAGATTCCGGACCGTACTACAGGAGTGAGTACGGTCCCCGCTGGGATTTGAGCGAAAGTCAGAGCGTCCTCTGTATGCAGAACTTCTCGATATTGAAGTCCAGGAACAATTTTGGCAGTGCGCCAACGGGCCAGTAAATCCTCCAATCCGGTCGGTTGATCAAGTTTGGCAATCGCTGACCATTTTATTGGATCTAGTGTGTCTACTGTTTCGAGGGTACTTCTTAAAGCTGCTCTGACCGTCAGCGATTCAACACCCACGCTGACCAATTGCAGCGGCGAGATATGCTGAGGAACTGCGTAGTCAAAGCAAGTCGTCCACAGGTATGGGCTTTCTAGCATGCGCATTGGTTTGATATGTATCGCTAGAATCTCGCGTTCATTCAGTGGCAGCCTTCCGGCGTAGTTGTCGTCGATGCTAGACCACCATTTCAAACCGAAAAAGATGCAGATCGATGCGGAAATCAAGAGAGCGGAAAGAGATAATCGTCTTCGCCGAAACAATCTGCTTTGCGAGCCAGAGAAATGTTGGATCACTGTTCCTACCTACGTTTTGTGTCTTTTACGCACGCGTGCAGTCAATATGACCTCACCATCATAACCATCGTCATAGAGCAAGACCACACTCAAACTCTACAGTCCAAAGGCGTACAAGCCACGTTGGGTTCGAATGAAGATTCGGTTGCTGTCGAACGCGGGCGTAGCATAGCACGGTTCCCGTAGGTCATTGACTGCTAGGATATTGAATTCGCTGCTAGTGTCTGTAACAGCTACTTTGCCATCCAGAGTGACGAAAAAGATCTTGTTGTCGGCAACTACGGGTGAAGCATAAACGTTGCCAGCGGCTCCTTGCAGTCGCCCGCGCTTCAGCAGCGTTCCTTTGAGTGGATCGAGGCAACTAACGATTCCTGCATCGCTGATCATGAACAGCTTTTCGTTCGTGAATAACGGCGAAGGAAGCTGAGGTATGTTTCGATAGTACTTCCAGACGATGTTCTTGGTGGTCATATCACCAGAGCCATTGAGCCGAATGGCCATGAGGCTATTCTTGCTGGCTAGCGAATTTCGAAAATAGTCCCACTCTCGGCTATCGAGGTTGCCATCACCATCCAAGTCCACTGCGGGAAAGAAATCCTTGGATAATGCGTCAGGCATTTCAGCCAGATTCAGCTTGCCATCGCGGTTACTGTCCTGCTTGGAAAGCACCTCGGCAAATTCGCCAATCTTGAAACTCGCGTCCTCTTCATTCTGTGGCGAGCCGTATCCGTTGATGTACACCAAATCTCCATGGATGATCGGCGTTGACTTCATCTCAAAACATAGTCCACCAACCCACCAAAGCTTATTGCCGGTAGCGACAGAATAGGCTGTCAGGTAGAACGAACCAGCCGCGATGACCTGGGGTTCACCCTGTGGAGGCTGATACAGAATAGGTGAACAATGTCCACTGGTTGCTTCAGGACGCTTGGTCTTCCAAATTAGCTCGCCATTCTTCAAATCGAAAGCAGCAATGTACGAGTCCAAGTTCTGATCGCAAACCAAAATCAATCGACCGTTGCAGATGATGGGTGATGCACCCATGCCATATAGATTTGAGAATGGACCAATTTTGGTTTGCCACTTCATTTCACCCGTAACCGAATATGCGATCAAGCCCAGGTCGGGAAAGAACACGTAGACTCCGCTGGAGTCGACTACTGGAGTTGGACTGGCTGGATTGTTGCGTGAATCAATCTTCTCCTTTCGATCCCCAGTCGCAGAACGTCGCCAAACTTCCGCTCCGGTTGTTTTGTCGACGCAGATTGTGAGCAGCGAATCGTTTTCAATCGCGGAGAGGAAGATATGTCGTTCGAAGATGACTGGCGAAGAATGTCCCTCTGGCAGTTCGGTCATCCACTTCAGATTTTTCTCCTTGTTAAACTCGATCGGAAGTTGACCTGTGGTTGCAACCCCCGATCCGTTCGGACCGCGAAACTGTGACCATCCTGTCGAGTCCTTGAAAGCTTGGAATCCAAAAAGTTGTGACGTAGATAGGAGAGAAAAACAAACAACTAGGTAAGCTCTAGGAGGCCGCTTCATGATTAGCTCAGAGAGGATTGATAGTTCGTCAAGTAATGCAAAGCCAAATGATCCGCAGGTTTGCGAGAATTTGGGTTGGATTGCAGGCTACGATTGTAGTGCAAACTGGCCTTAACAGGAGGCTGTTGGAGTCCCGCAAAGGCTGCAAAAACACTTCTCAAACCAGCCGCCACACGGTAGCGTCCGGGTCCATTTGAATTGAAAATCCGTTTATGGATCGTTTTCGATCCGGCTGCATTCTTTAGACAACACATCAGCGCAATTCCCAATTGAGCCGAAGCCAAACGTTTGGCGACTAGTTTTTCTAAGCGGGACGCAGTGCTCGGTCTCGCAGTGGAAAGCCTGCGACCCCGTAAATCTCACCAGTTACACTGGCACGAGCCATCGAGTTGCAATTGATTCTTAGGAGCTATAGGATGAGTGCGTCGGCAGGATGGTGCTACGTTTCCGAAGGTAAAAAGTACTGAGAGCTCAAAATGAGAGTCATCTATAGTCTTGGATTGACCGTTGCAATTTCATGCTGTTGCTGCATCGCTATCATCGCAGATGATGGGGCTTTAGCACAATGGGTTGAGCGAAATGGAAGACTAACGCGTGATCCAAAATTGCCTGGCAATCCGGTGGTAAGTGTTGATCTCTACAAAATCGGTCGCTCAGCCATAAGTGATGCAGATGTACAACGACTAAAAGGCTTTCCGCACCTACGTTCGCTCAACATTGGCTTCAGCAAAGTTACCGACGAAGGACTGAAGAGCCTGATTGGTCTTAAAGAACTAGAGAGTTTCTGTGCTTCCTACACTGCGGTATCGGATACTGGAGTCAACGAGTTGGCCGGACTCACGTCGATGCGGCAGCTAGACCTAAGTGCCACCAAAGTGACAGACGAAGGTCTGAAGATCCTAACTCACTTCACTGCACTGCGGGGTCTGAATCTATCGATGTGCCGCATCACCAACAAGGGCATGAGCAACCTGGCTGGACTCGAAAACCTAGAGAGCGTCAACGTGGGCTTCTCTGCAATTAGTGATGAGGGTGCTGAGCATCTTGGCAAGTTGAAAAATCTAAAACGACTCTCACTTGATCGCGCTCAGATTACCGACGCTGGTTTAAAGCACTTATCCACGCTTGAAAGGTTAGAGTATATCGACCTTTGGGGGACAAGACTAACTGATGAAGGAATGCAACACTTGTCTAAAATTAAATCGTTGAGAGACCTGAATCTGCGAGATCAACCAATATCTGACGCTGGGGTAGAACATGTCGCTAAGCTGGAACACTTGGAATCGTTGATCCTTCAAGGCACTTCGGTCACCGACGCTGGCATACTGAAACTCGCATCCTGCAAAGACCTTAAGAAAGTCTATCTCTACAGCACTCCAACCAGCGACAAAGGACTTTACGAGCTTCGTCGTTTACTCCCCACATGCGAAGTCAGCAAAATCCAGATCGAATAGCCAAGTAACTGGAACTCAAATACGATCCATCTTAACGAAAAATGCTATTGAACTCTCTCGACGAAGTCCCGTGGAGCACTCTTGATCACGCCTATGGCAAGGCTGACGACGTTCCAGGGTTGATTCGAGCGTTGCAATCTTCCGAAACCAGCAGCGATGCTCTACACGAACTGTTTGGAAACATCTGGCACCAAGGAACTGTTTACCAAGCTACGAGCTTTGCGGTACCCTTCCTGGTTGAATTAACGGTCAACGAGTCGACTCCCAATCGTGTTGGCATTTTGAATTTGTTAGAGGCAATCTCACATGGCACGTCTTACTTAGATGTCCATGAGCCTCTTTTTAGGGAGATGAAGGTTGAGGCGTTTGGCGATCCAGGAACGCCAAAGTACGAGAACGCACGAAGCCAAGAATTGGTGTGGGTAGAGAAGTCTCGTACGGCAGTTCTGTCGGCGTTTGACCATTTCGTAAATCTAACGAAACGGACCGATGATGTAGCGTATGCCGCGCTTGCTGTTCTTGTTCGCTTGAACATTCGGAAGCAGTTAGTCAGTACGATCATACATAAACTGCGCTCCAGCGAGACACGAGATCTGTATCGAGCAGGGGTTCTGCTTTTACTTGGCCAGATGCAGATAACGAAGGTGCAGATTTGGATTACGCTCAGCGAAAGCGCACAATTTGGTGCAAGGCTTGAACGACTTGCTGCCGGATTAGTAGCTTGCAGATTTGAATCCGGAGAATTGCCTGGCTCGCTTCGTGATGCCGTAATAGATGCCATGTGCATCTGCGATGTTGAATGGTTGTTCGCAAAGCTTCCATGGGATGCGGTTGATTGCGTTGACACGGATCTGCTTTCGCAACGACCGAAAAGTGAGTTGGATTTTGCTATTACAACACTTTTCAATCGCATCGAACGAGATGATTCTGTCAGGGAATCGATTCATCTTCTTCTGGGTCTGCTTTTCCCAAGAGCGAATCGTGGCGGCATGTTCACCGCCAAGGATCAGTTCACGACTGACCAGTTGCGACTACTGTTCGTCCTGCTGGACCAATTTGACAATCACCGATTGCACTTGAATGTGAGTCTCATGCAATATGGACTTCCCGAGTCCCGGCGAAACCTTCGATGCATGATAACCGGGGTAGCTTACACCAAACCGGATGATCTTTATCCAGAAATTGGATTTGCAGAAAATCCGCTTCGGCCGCGACGGATCGGTCGCCTAAAAACGGGCGATAGAATTCATAGTCGTTATTTTGATTAGGAACCATTACAAGTATGGAGCGCGAGCTTTACTGCACTTCCATTCAAGTTGATTTCGACAAAGAGGGAATTCACACTCTCTCACTCAATCAGTCGTTTAGAAAATATCTCGTTGAATTAGGTTGCTACTACTTGATCGCGTTGTTCAACAAAAAGTGAATTCCTAATCGACAGACCGATGACATCTCTAGATCGGATCTAATCGCTGAACTCAGCAATTGACGATCGCGTCGGAACGCGGCGATTTGTAGGGTCGTTATTTCAGATTGCAATTGGTTGCCCCTACTCAACCCTCCGGCTCAACGTTGCTGACGGTTGGCTCGCTTAAGCGTCGCGTCGTCATTTGCGGTATTTGTGGAGGTAATAGCTCGTAATCGCTCGGTTCCAATTATGGGTACCGTTCCCTTGCCGGTTTGAGTTGTCAGCCGAAGTACGTTGCCGGTTGCCGTTAACTAAGTTGTTATTGTTTCAGCAGTTCCGAAACGAATGGGATGGTGAATAAACTGCTACGCTACTGTTTACTAAACTTCGTATTAGTGCTAGGCCTTCTTCATCAACGAACTGCAAACCGCTTAGGTCCAACTCCACCTCAAGTCCGATTCGCACAGCAATTGCAATCGTCGAACTCAGCTCAAGGTGGCTTTGTCTCGTCAAGGAGCCTTCTGGCATGACGACCACGGTACCAGCATTCCTTTGTCGGCATGTCACTCGAAACATGTTACTACTCTGCGAGGCTCGGTCCATCGTCATGACTTAGTAAGCCCACGACGGCCCATGCAGTGGCTGCATAGGTAATTGGATTTAAATTTGTTGCAGGCATACCGTCTTCCGGGTTAGCGCGCGAAGTCATTGGCCATGATCCTTCCGTTAGTTGAGTCTTCACCAGGAAGTCAATTCCTGACCTAACGCTGAGATGATTGCTTTCATCCCAGCTTGACGTAAGGCATGTACAAAGCTTGGCCGGAAGCAAAGGCGTCACTGGGACGTTCGAGTTTCAGCTTAACCGCCATCTTTGGCTTGCATCTTTGCGGGCAATTGCTCGACCAGTTGACGTAACTCAAGGCTTGGTGCTGCGCATTTTGAAACGTTGTCGCCAAGAGTATCCGATAGACTAAGGCCTGCTGAGAATCCGTCAACTTGGATGCTCCTGTAAATACTTCGCGCCGCAGATTCCGATATGCCGTTAGACTCTGCAATCGCCAGTTGTTTAGGCACGAACCTAAACCAAGTAGCCACCTGTATCGTTAGAACTGGCGGAGTGTTGAAAATTGGTTCCAGGCATCGCGTCCAGCAAAAAGAACCATCCTCATGTTGAGCCTCGACTAAATGCTTGACCAGTTTGGCCCAGCCAATTTCCCGAAGCGGGTCGTCGGCTTTCATCGCAAGGATGGCGGGTAACATATAGATTGTTGGTTGCATAGATTGTTTTTGCCCCATCATTGCGGTCGACATTGCATCTACACGATTCGTAGCAGTTGATTTTGCGACGTGGCTGCAAGAACTTTGCCTTCGGAAAGATTCTCGCCTCGTCATTTTCGATAAGCCATCGCGTGATATCATGAAGCTGTGTAGCGTCGACCCTGTAGCCTTATGCTTGGCGGCGTCGCGGACCACATGTACATTGGGCCATGATGACATGCAGCGCAGTGACGGGCTGTGTTCTTCCACGCTTCCATATCGGATTCAAGCCATGGAATCGCTCTTTTGAATGCTTGACCTGAGATGTTCCCGATTGAATTGATTGAGCATGACTTGTTGCTGCAACAGAAGTAATGCGGTGAAACCAAAGAAAGTACTTTTGCGTAACATGTTAAGTTCTCCAAATCGAATTAGTCATCTGTAAAGAAAGAAGGCTTGACACACGCCAAGCTCCTTTGCTTAGAAAGTCACCAACATTTTTTTTGGCATCACGTAAATGGTCCAATGCATTAGTCAACGGTTAGTCCAGTGATGTTCTGACCAGTTTTTCAACATGACCGGCGACTGGCCCATTGCTAACTCAGTTAGCAATCGATTGGATTCACCTTTTGAATACAGAAATTTGACGTTCGCCAGAGCCCATGGTATAGAGAAACTTACTCGTCAGGGACAGTGCGATATCCTTAGTGTTCCTTGTTCGTCGCGCTCGACGCGGAAACGCCACCAAGAGCGTTAGATTTCCTTCCGAGTTTACGTCATATACACTGATGAGTTAAGCGACAAAAAATTACTAACGTAAAGAGTCTTGCCATCTTTTGTTATGGCGGTCCAGCATGCAGCGCGTCGATCATTGCTAACAGGCATTCCCATCTGCGAAATTTTTGCCGTGTTTGGATCCACGTTAAAGGTCAAGACTCCGCTATTTTTGAACGTAGATACAAACAATCGGTCTCCCTTTGTACTGATCGAGAAGCCGACAGTACCAGTAGCTCCATCCGGCTTAATGGGAGAGTTTTCACCCGCTTTAAGCATTCCATTGTCGACCTGAAACGTGTAGATGCGATCATCACCCTCTCCACCAACGGCCTGAAATCCTGCCGTGACAGCCAATACCATTTGCTGATAACTCAACTTGAGGTTAGCCCCATTCCTTTGGGAAACTTGACCATTGATCCAGGAATAGTTTAAGGGCTGCCATCCTTCATCATTCGAAATCCAGTGACATTGGGTTCCGATTTTGGTTTTACAAAATCCGCAGCTTGGTTGGCAACGCAACCAAGTCACCGTGAACCGCCAGGCTAAGTGAGTCGAGCCATTGATGGAATGGACTGCCCTCAACGCAACAAGCCGCGTTGAGTTTTTTCAAAAACGGCAATGGAATCGCTTCCTGATTAACTGCTAAGACATATTTTCCCACTACACGAATAAGCCTGAGCCCGTCGATGTCACCGCCCGTCAGACCGTTTCCTCCAGCACTAAATGGCGAACCGATTACTTGTGCGAGCGATCCGTCTTGTGCTCGCCGATAAACGGCTACTGAATCTCGGTCAACATCATTGTCGTAAGCGTGTAAACAAAGCTCGATGTCGATTGCGTCATATCGCTTACCGCCATCATTCGATCTGTCTTGGCAACGCGAACCATTCCTTCGGTCGCTGATTGATTGAGCTTGTGGCACATCCATTGCAAAGCGGTCCTGACATACAAATTGTGCCGCAGTGCTCACATTTGCACTCGCTGTTTGGTTTAGCAACTTTTGTAGTGTTCGTGGTGGATTGGTCCTGAGCAACTACTGAGCTTGGCGAAGCATGTTGCAGCTCAATCCCATCAGTAGTGCGGCGTAGGCCACGAGCCAAACAAGTGTGAATTCGTGTGAGGAACATGATAAGTCTCCTGTTTTGAAAAAGTTTTGATTTGAACTATCCCACTCTATGTCACGCCGAGTGTATCGATGACATGTTGCGGCAAGCCATAGATGAGGCACGCTTGTTGCAAAAGGTGTTAGCAGACGGTTACCACTAATCGCAATGCCCGTGCCAAATGCCCGTCACTCACAACAAACGGAAAATCGGTAGCATAGAGATGCAGATCACGGAATTCTTATGGCTCAGAACAATTCTTGAACCACCGGAGGATCGAATCGGTATTATGGATCGACTCCCACGAGTTTTCGTGGTTATGAGTTCATTTACGGTGAATTTTGTGGGTGATCGACCGCGCTATCCAAACATCGTGGGTTGAGGATCTAATGCAGAAACTGGGCAGCCCAGTATTTTTGGTAGAATCTTCCGCGATTCGCGTCTCTCACTGGTCAAGCTAACACGGCCTCTCTTATGTCGAACCGAATTCCATCGACCCCGACTCAATCTGACCCCGAGAATTTTGTTGAAGTACTCAAAAGCATCGTTGAGGAAACCGTTCATTTGACAGGGATCGATTTTTTTCAATCACTGGCAATGAATCTGGCTCGCTCTATTGATGTACAGTACGCAATTATTGCGGAATTCACGGAAGTCCGCACTCGAGTCAAAACCCGCGCATTTTGGGCCAAGGATCATATCGCCGAGGATATTGAGTATGAATTAGCAGGTACGCCGTGTGAAAGAGTCGTAAGCGGTAACTTGTGTCATTACGAGCGAGGTATTCAGCGACTGTTCCCTTTGGATAACGCCTTGGTCGAGCTGTCCATTGAGAGCTACTTAGGCGTTCCATTGACCGATTCAAATGGCCAGGTTTTCGGCCACTTGGCAGTGTTTGACGAGCGACCAATTCAGGAGGAGCCTTGGCGCTGGTACGTGTTCAAGATGTTTGCTATTCGGGCTTCGGCAGAACTCCAGCGATTGAAGGCCATTCGCTCCTTGGAACATTCTGAAGAGCGCTTTCGGGACCTTTTCGACGAAGCTCCGATTGCCTATGTCTTCGAAGATACCAACACTAGGTTCGTTCGGATCAATCAGGCGGCTATGCAGTTACTTGGGTTGAAACCCGAAGAGGTTACACAGACGGTCGGAATGTCGCTGGTAGCACCCGACCAGACAACGCAGAATCGCATTCAAGAGGTCTTTGCAGACATCCAACAAGGAAAAGCTCGCTCGCTGCCCGAATTGGAACTGAGACGCAAAGACAATGGAGAACCGATCTGGGTCCAATTTTGGTCTCGTCCAGAACCAGATGGAAAATTGACTAGGACGATGATTATCGACATCACGGAACGAGTACTCGCACAACGCGAACAAGCTCGTTTGATGCAGCAAACAGCCTATTTACAGGAAGAGATCAAACAATCTCGCAACTTTGAAGAGATCATTGGACGCAGCAGCGCTTTAGCAAATGTATTGGAACATGTGAGAGCCGTAGCACCAACGGATGCGTTTGTCTTGATTCATGGAGAGACAGGTACTGCGCGAATTGATCGCTCGAGCTGTGCACGCTCTAAGCTAACGTCGAAATTGCCCACTCATCAAGGTCAATCGCGCAGCATTACCTCGGGACTAATTGAGAGTGAACTCTTTGGACACGAGAAAGGAGCTATGCTGCGGAGCAATTAACAAAGCCGCATTGGCTGCTTCGAGTTAGCCGATGGAGGGACGCTGTTTCTGGATGAGATTGGTGAACTTCCGCTGGAGATGCAAGCTAAAATTGTTGCGAGCACCAGCAGGAACAAGAGATCGATAGGATTGGCGGCAAGTCGCCCATCAAGACGCACACGTCCGAGTGATTGCAGCTACTAACCGCGACCCGGCCCAAGCCGCACGTAAGAAGAATTTCTGTGAGGACCTGTTTTATCGATTGAACGTATTTCCAAATACACCTTCTCCCTTGAGAAACCAGCAAGGTATCATATCTCCACAAATGATGCCTCAACTCGCTTTTCCAATCAACGTAAGAGATTTCAGGGCATTCATCCTGAGACCATGCAACGGTTGTTGACCATTCGTGGCCAGGCAACATCCGGGTGAACTCGAAAACGTCATTGAGCGGGCAGTTATTCTGTCGGCGGGCGAGTTATTGAACATAGATCTCATGTTTTGCTGGGTACTTTTCAAGGCGCTGTTGTTGAGGCTGCTAATCCTCAAAAAGATTTAGGCAATGAGGTAGGTCAGACTGGCTCGGTTATATCAACCGAGCTTCAATCGCTTGAGGCTATCGAGAAATCGCACATTCTGCGAGTTTTGGAAAATGCAAACTGGCGGATCGAAGGCGAATCCGGGGCAGCTCAAATTCTGGGGCTTCATCCAAATACGCTACGAAGCCGCCTGAAAAAACTCGGCCTTAATCGACCAACGACTTAAGCAAAGGCTTCAGACAGTGAGCTAACCCATCAAGTCTAACTGGCTGGGAGGTTCGTCGGGTAACGTGGGAGCTGGCATCGAAGAGCTCTGTTCGCTCGAAGTGGTCTCGGCGGATTCTGCTGCGGCTTTTCCATGCTTTGCTTTTGCTCGGGGCCCCATTCCATCGCCTTGGCCCTGAGCATCACGATCTGCATTGCTCTGCTCAGAACTCTCGACATGCGCCTGAGCTACTGCGGGAGTTTCGGTACTGGCGCGCTCGGTCTTACCTGCAGAGACGGTGGTGATGCTGGCTGCGAGAGCCGAGGCTGGAATTTGCATGATTCAATCCTTTTCAAAAGACTAAAACACTAATTTTTCCATCGCTGGATCGTGTCACGTATTGGTCGTCGCTCGGCGACTTCTGGAAACATCTGTTGTAAGGTAGCTTCGAGCTGAGGAAAGGCTTTGCGTTGCATGTCAGGATTGTCGAGCGTACCAGTCACTTCCACCATCATGAAGGTCGAGAACCGCGACTCGGGCAACAGCGGCGAAACAATAGCTCCAATTGGCACCTTGCGACCAACATACGTGTAGAGCTGTAAATCGACGTCACGCCGCAAGTTGGTCCAACCTTCTCCCCGCAAGCGAAGGACCTCACCATCCGCCGAAATCTGAAGCGGAATATGTTCGCCGTCGAGTTGGAATTTGCACTCCGCTGTTTGAAAGGCGGAAGCGTCACTTGCGTTCACCGATGTAACGCTAAAGAGTCGCATCATGAATGGTAGTTCATAAAGTTTAGCATCGGTTAGTTTTATCTCTCCATCGCCGTCGTATGTCTGAGGATTCCACGGTACGCCGCTGAACTTTAGTGTAGCGTTGCAGGTCGCGTCGGGCTGCTGACTTTGAATGCCTATGTCTTTCAATAGGTAACTCAGTCGTGCATTCTGAAGCTGTGAGTCGACGTAGAACTTCCCAGTATCCAATCTGCCCGATCCACTTAGCTTCAATGTCCCCGCTAGAGCAGAAGCGGTAATATCAGCGGGTCGATCGGCTGGGTTTGGATTGGGCAAAGCTTCTTGAACGGCAGATCCAAAGAACAACTTACTATCGAGAATCACGAACGGACCGGTCATGTTGGTGACGGGAGTCTTCAAGACGCGCATGGCATCCATGGCGATTTGACCAGTCGCGTTAAGGTGCTGGGAGTTCAAATTGCCTCGCAGCCAAATCGTTCCTCGCATCGCAGCCAAATGAGCACCACTAGCCAGACGACCGTCTTCGATATCCAACATACAGTCCCATGCCGATTGAATATCCTTTTCCTCTTTTCCGAACACGGTTTGACTCTTGCCTTTAATGCTAATTGGACCATAGAAGTCGAGCTTTCTCATCGACTCCTGAATGGAAACCGGTAGGGCTCGTACAAACTGGCTGTCGACCATCACCCGCGTGTTTGGAAGCCACGTAATGTCGGCTAACCATTGTTGTTCGGATATCGAGCTACATTCACCCTTGATCGACAAACGCGTTGCACCGTTTTGGGCTGTTGCGTCCTCAATGGTCACCAAGCCATTTCGATAGACAACTTTTCCGCTCACATCATCCAGTAAGTAGGGCAACTTACGCGGTAATAGTCGAAGTGATTTCTTGCCACCGTTTGGACTTGCATCGCGACCTTCGAGTAACGTTATCTCGGTGTCAATTTCCGCATCGATCTTTGGGCGTTTAATAACCGCAGTAACACTGTCGATCGAACCCGTCGGTTGCAATTCTTCCCAAACCTGCTTTGCCTTGTCGGGCAATGCCTGGAAAGATCTTCTACCATCGGAACTGTATACGTTACAAATTCAAGCCTAAAGGGTAGTAGATCTTGAGCTACTTGTTGCCAGGATCCGTTGCAGAAAACTCGAGCTTGTCGTTGCGATCTTCGAATTCATCAATCCACCAATCATCGCCTTGATTGTGAATCGCCTCGAATGTTGTAGACCGGAAAACGGAATTTTTCGTACCGTATACGTCCGTCGTAGATGTTGACTTCTGCCGTCCGTTCCCACCTCGGATTGTCGACCGAATCTCGCTGAAAACAGGCATTCACTGTACAACATTGCCACTGATATTGAGAGATCGAACGAACTTTCTGCTCCACTTCTTGAGGTTTACCGGCTGGCGTCAACGCTGCCACCAGATCTTCGTCATCGGGACTCCACTCCAGGCTTCGACACCGCAATGTGCCAAGCCATTGCGTACCCGTAGGCATGCCAGAGGAGATTTCCGCGTACTGCCGAGAACTGCCTTGCTGAGGGCTTCCGGGCAGAGTGTTTGTTTGCAGGGTGTTTGTTTGCAGAGTGTTTGAGGTCAAAGAGGGAAAAGCGCTCGCCTGGGCCACTGGGTTGAAGTGCTTCAAACTGAAGGCGGCCTCGACTACCTGTCCACTAGCTCGACCTCGCATTCGTTTGCTACTAAGCGTACCATTCTTGTACTCGATCTCGCCATCGACCTGAGTGAACCTGCTAAGGAACAGCCACGGCTTCGCACTCACCTGATGACAAGTAATCTGAGCTTCAGGCTTCCACTTAGCACCATCGAAAATCAGGTCCAGCTTACCACTTACTCGACCTGCCAGTTGCAGCTTGTCCCACTGCTGTTGCACGGCGGCTGGTAGCGATTGATACAACCGCTTGTCTAGCTCTAAGTCCTCGACTTCAGCCTGTATGACTAGCGGGCTATCTAAGCTCAACCCCATGATATCCGTTGAGAATCCCAGCTTGCGTCGTCATGAGCAGTCATATTGCGAAGTTGCAATAAAGTGCATTACGTCCGTTGAACTCGCTGCTAATTTTCTCGATAGGGTAAGGTAGTTCCTGATCTCGGTGTCGACCGGAATCGATTCTGCTCCTGACACTTAAATAGCGGCGGCTGATTTGAGCCCAGCTCACTTCAAACAGATTACTCGACGCCTCGCACTAAGACCAGAGAATTATGAGAGCTTCTGACAACTCAATTGGCAGTCGCTCGAGCAGCTTTGGACTGAATTGCAAACCTGTGAAGTTACCTGCGGCCGTGATGCTCTTCGAGGACAGATCCACACGGCATTCGACGTCTACCTTTTCCAGCAGACCACTACTCTGGGTCGAACCAACGATTCGAACTTGCTTGTGCGGAACTTGATCAGGAACAATGTTGTTTCCAGTGATGCTCACTGTCGCGCGAACTCCGTGGAACCACAATCTCTCGCGATTGCCGGCAGCACCTTGACGCACGCGTATGACAGAATCGTTGAGGATAACTGGAGCGTTCTTGTTGGGATTCTCCACCGGCTTTGTGCACTCACAGACCAAGTTCCATCGGCCAGCGGCCAAGCATCTACTTGAACTCCATCCACCCGACTTGCTGAACTTCGATCGTCTGCTTAATGAAGTCCGGAGATATCTAACTTGCCTTGATAACTTCTTCAGCACCTGGAAATACTTGATATGGCGCTCACGTCGACTACGGTAGCCATACGAACCACTTCTGCGACGACGCTTCCTCCGCTGCCTTTGCTGACACGTTGAACATGCACTCTACGCGTGGAAAAAGCTCAGCCAGTTGCTTTGAACTGCATTGCGAAGCTGGAGTCAAATCGCTTCATGAAAGCGTTGTAGCAACATGATCGTTGCGATAGCGGCCAGTGCGATGATCACCGGCAAGGTAGGCGTGCCGGTAGCCTGCCTTGGGCGCGGTTCGCTATACTGATGATAGGCAGATCTTTGCCTACCATCAGCCAGTGGAACGATCTGGCAAATGTCGAGCTGACACGCGAATGTCTTCGGTAGAAGGGTCAATACGAGAAAAGATCTTGGGTACGCGCATCCGGCTACGGCCACGAGCACAACAATTGCAGCTCTGATAAGCGCACCGAGCCTACGAATACCATATGAAGGAGGGTGAAGTAAAGATGATGGACTCCAGCAGATAGCTAGCAACAAAAGTTGGTTCGATAAAGTGCTACCGAGCCGGAAACTGCCAGCGTATAATGCTCAAGGTGCTGCGAGAAATTGCCAGTCGAACTGGCGGGCGACCCAACATCGCCTCCATCGGGCCAGACGTTCCAAGTCTTACTGAGCTTCGCCCATGCGAAGCTTGAGCACCTGAGTCGGATTCTGATTGCACCACTGACGGCTTCGCGTTAAGCCCGGAGATTGATCGCCACTGAACGTGCTCTCCAGAGGCTTCTCAGGGGCGGCTTCAAGCATCAAATGATCTTCTTCCGCCTGCTCGGCTTCGATACGTCGCATGAACTGCATGCCCTCATCGCTGCCTCCGCTGGCACCCCCATGAAACGAATCGTACAAACTTGGTCCAACTTGCAAGGTTGTCAACACGAACTTGTCAGTGACTACAAAGTTGCGAATCCACCAAGGCGACATCGCTAGGCTCATCCCAGCACCAACGATCAACATCGCCTTCAGATACTGCAAGCGCTGGTTGACTAAGCAAAGTCCTAGAACCAAAACAAAGGGACTGAACAGCAACCAACTTGGCCGAGCCAGTGTCGCAAGGCCACCAACAATTCCGGTAAGTAGCTGTAGAACGGCAAAACCTGTTGCAACTCGACTGGATGTAACACTTGACTTTACATCAACTTTGGCGTCTGAATTTGAACCGGGTCGTTTCCAAGGCTCGCGATTCAAACCAATCACTGCTGGCAGCCAACGACTCCACAGCAGTAGATAAACAAGCATCAACGGAACGAAAATCATTTCACTCAAGACAACGATGCTCATGCCAATAGCGGATGGATGAACGGCACACAACAATGCCGCCAGCAGTGCAGATAGAGTTTGATTATTGTTATCCACCCGTGGCGCGGTCTGTTCACACGGGCTAATCACTCGAATGGCTAAACAGGACAACTGTCGAGCTAACAAGGCGATCAGCAAAACTGTAATCGTTCCCAAGACAGCACCGGCTACTCGTGCTAAAAACACGGCCGTTGATCGATCTTCGATGTACGTAAAGGTCGAAAGAAACAGTGGCATCAGCGGCGCGCGGAAGACCGAGGCGTTCTCGCTGCCGTATTGATAAGGTTCGCCACGAGCGATGTGGGTAGCCAAGACCCAGTAGCCATCGCTGTCTCCCAAACGGAAAAAGCCGTTTTCTGTATTTGCCGAGCGATGCCAATAGACGACCGCGCCCAATCGCAACAAGAAGGCGATCATCAGAATACCCCAAAGCCAGCGGTTCTTGAGTAGGCTCGATTGGCTTTTGAGGCTTAGCATTTTTCTTTAAGGTTCATCGTGTTCAGCGAATTTCTCAGAGCCGTGTTTAGCCGTCAGCCGTAGGCGTACGCTATTGCATTGACGATTCTGCACTGACTCTTTTGCATGGACGCTATTGCATTGACTCTTCCAGACTCTTTCGCATTGACGCTTTTTGCATGGGCTCTTTGGAACGCCCCTGAAACGGAATCGCGGCTCAGCACGCTAAACCGAAGTCATACCGTAACGTACGCCTCCGGCTGACGGCTAAACACACTGCCTTCCAGTGAACAAGATTTGTTGCTTGCTGTAAATCGTTTTGTCTTAGCAGTTTCCGAGACGCTCATCAAGTTGCGAATCTGCGTAGATGATATCGCGCGGTCATCGGACTCATTCATAGGTTCGCTGATTATGGACCCGCAAATAGTCGAAAAACCTAAAAGCGATTCTTCGAACGGCTTTCTGATCCCGTAATTCGGTTTGGGTTTCCCTTGACGTTTCCCTTGACCTAACAATGTTTGTGGATAACCAAACGTTGATTTAAAATGCTTTCAGGATGAGCTTAAAGGAAAGTTAAATGAGTAGCCAGATTCCGATTGAAAGAATGTCAGTTGCAGAAAAGCTTGAGGCTATGGAGCTACTTTGGGGGTCGCTTCGCGAATTACCTGATCAAATACCAGTGCCCGATTGGCATCGGGAAATTCTAGACGAACGTCAGCGACGTCTTGAAAGTGGTCAAGCATCTGTATCCAGCTTAGAAGACGTCAGATAGCGACTTGAGAATTTGGGCTCATGAATGTTTACCTCTCGTCGGACGCCGAGCAGGATCTGATCGATGGCTACTGGTTCGACCAAGCTCTAGGCTTGACCGGCTTGTAGATGTCGACGACTCTCCATGGCTGCAGAAGAAGTCTTACGCACTAAGACGCCCTCGTCTAGTGGATTAGCTGATCGCTGAAGCCGAGCGTCAGAAGATTTGTTCAAAGCAATGCCAACCACATGGCCGCCGAAGGCCAGCGAGATTTTGAGTGCTCGATTCAGTTCCGATTTCACGCCGCACTTAGGCAAACAATCGATGTTGCCTTGATGCTCTGGGTTCGTCAAGTTCATCGTGGGTGGAGCATATCCGTCGCGGAGTGCGAGCGCGGTAATCGCGAGTTCAACGCTTCCGGCTGCATTGATCAAGTGTCCGATAACGGCTTTGTTGCTACTTACTACTACACGATCTGCCAGACTATCCAAACCCAAGCGAATCGCAGTCAACTCGCTCATGTCATTTTGCGTTGTACCCGTGCCGTGAGCGTTGATGTAGTCTGGCCCGATGTAGTCCCAAGCGGCTTTCGAAACCAGTCGTTGAATCAACACGCTTAATGATTCGGCGGCTCCATCAAGGCCCGTGACATGTTGAGCTAGATTAAATGCGGCAGTCGAGGCTAGCTCGGCGTAAACTTTTGCGCCTCGAGCCAGTGCGTGACTTCTCTTTCCAGAACCATCATGGCGCGCCTTCGCCCATGACAAAGCCGCTACGATCTACATCGAACGGGCGACATATGCGGTTTGAGCATCGGGCTGATTGGCCAAAACTCCCATCCGATTGAAAGAGGCTAACACCAACTCGTGAACCATGTCCGCAGCTCCGCAGAGCGCGAAGTCAGCTTGATCGTCTTGAATCATGCGAGCCGCAATAATGGTGCTGATCAAACCACTAGCGCAAGCGGTGGCATGACAGAGTCGAGGACCGTAAAGTCCGAGTCGCCGGCCGGTGATACCAGCGGCCGAACAAGGCAAAAACTCTTGCCACCACTTGGGCAAACTTTCAGGATAAGGATCTTGATCGCGGACCGCAGGATCGAGATAGGTATAGCCGATATCGCCAAACTGAGTTGATATGCTACAGGCGAAGCGTTGACGATCGACTTGACTCCAATCGATATTTGCATCTGCAATAGCTTCGTCGGCGACCAAGTCGGTCAAAGCCACAGACTTTAATCTGCGTGAGTTGGGTCCAAGCCAATCGACCATTCCGCAAGGCAACCTTAGATCGCCAAAACCATCGCTTGAATTGGTATGCCTAATACCGCTTTGGCCTGTTTGCAAAGCTCTCCAAACCGATTCTCGATCCTTACCAATACTAGTTGCCAGGCCTATTCCGCTAATAACAACAGGATCTTCGTCAACATGTGACTGCGGAAAGCGGTAAATGAGTGGCTGGTCTTGCATTGTCGATCTAGCTGGGCGGAGAGAAGAAAAGCATCTAAAGGCCTATCCCACATATGGCAATTGATTGCAAGGTCAACTTTTGATAGCAACCTCACCTTCGCGGTTGGATTCCGAATACAATTTAGGCGACTTATTGACCCAACGCTGAACGCTGCCAGGAACTAGTTGATGACCGAATTCGCTCTAGCACCCATTCCATTGACCGGACCTGAATGCCCGCGTTATCTGATCGACTTTTCGCTCAAACGCATCGCGCACTACTTCACCGATGTGTTGATTATCGGTGGCGGCCTAGCCGGACTGAGGGCTGCACTGGCAGTTGATCCAACTTTAGATGCAATTGTTGTTACCAAAGGCCAGCTTCAGGAAAGCAACAGCACTTATGCTCAAGGTGGCATTGCTAGCGTTTGGGACCCCGAGGACCGTTTCGAAGATCATGTGCGGGATACGTTGACGGCTGGAGGTGATTTTTGCGATCCAGCCGTGGTCAACATGGTGGTTCGTGAGGCTCCGGATCACATCGCAGAATTGATTCGCTGGGGAACCAATTTTGACAATCATGATGGCCAATTGATGCTGGGTCAGGAGGGCGGCCACAGCCACCAACGCATCTTGCACGCACTGGGCGATGCAACCGGTAAGGAGATCATGCGAGCCGTAATTGAACGCGCTCATCGCCAAGAGAACATCCAGATTTGGGAACAGGCTTTTACCATCGACCTGCTCAGCGATGGCCAGAAGTGTTACGGTGCGATCATCGCACGCGACAATCAGCCGCCAGTCTTAGTTTGGTCGCGCCAAACGATTCTGTGCACCGGAGGCTGCGGTCAGATCTATCGCGAGACGACCAATCCGCGCGTAGCAACTGGCGACGGACATGCTTTGGCCTATCGAGCAGGTGCAAAGTTGCGAGATATGGAGTTCATGCAGTTCCATCCCACCGTACTTTACATCGCTGGCAGTTCGCGAACTTTAGTTACCGAAGCGATCCGAGGCGCGGGGGCTCACTTGGTCGATTGCAATCAGTACCGATTCATGCCTGACTATGATTCGCGACTTGAATTGGCTCCGCGCGATGTCGTCAGTCAGTCGATCGTCTCGCAGATGGGTAAGACTGAGCATCCTTGCGTCTATCTTTCGTTGCGGCATCTTGATCCCAATAAAGTTCTGAACGAGTTTCCGGGCTTCACGGCTGCCTGCAAAAAATTTGCACTCGATCCGTGCAAGGACTTGATACCAGTTCGTCCCGGTGCGCACTATATGGTTGGAGGTGTCGAAGTCGATCAGCATGGCTGCAGCAGCCTAGCCGGACTGTGGGCGGCTGGAGAAGTTACCAGTTCTGGATTGCACGGAGCCAATCGCTTAGCCTCGAACAGTTTGCTCGAGGGCTTAGTCTTCGGAGCGCGAGCTGGAGCGGCAGCCAGCATTGCAGCTAGATCGAGTCTTTTACAGTCGCTCGCACCTGTTCCACTAAGCAGTCCGCCGCGACAAGTTCCACACACCATCATGGACGTAGCCGATATTCGCAACTCGGTACAAAGTCTCATGTGGCGTTTGGTGGGAGTTCAACGCACCGAGAAGCGGCTTTGCGAAGCCTTAGATGAGTTGCGTAACTATTCACGCTATGTGTTGCAGCATGCGTTCAATAACTGCGAAGGTTGGGAACTACAGAACTTGCTAACCACAGCACTGATGATGACCGAAGCTGCGCTGGAGCGCAAGGAATCACGGGGAGTCCACTTCCGCACAGATTTTCCAGCGGCAGACGCTCAATGGAAGCGGCATTTAGTTTTCACGAGAGCCGTGGAGTAAAGTGAAGGGTAGGGGGAAAAGGGCGTTTTGAAAAATGAAGTTAAAGGAAGAGTTGTTAAAGATCACACAGTGCCTAGATCAAGCTGGTATCGACTATGGCCTTTGTGGTGGTCTCGCCGTTGTCGTGCATGGATACCCGCGACTAACGAAAGACATCGACATATTGATTCGCCCCGAATCGCTCGAACTCGCCAAAGAGGAGCTTGCGAGAATCGAATACGATCTGGAGGCTGGTTTGTTTCGATTTAAACATGGCGATAGCAACGAGAATCTTATGTACCGCGTTTCGCGGGCTTTCGGAACGGAACTGACGACTCTCGACTTGATGCTTGTTGCTCCTGCGTTCGAAGCCGTATGGGCTGATCGGCAAATAATTCAGCTCGGTAATCATCGGCTGAAAGTAGTTTCCAAGAGTGGTTTGATTACCATGAAACGCTTGTCGGGACGTCCCCAGGATCTTGCCGACATTGATGCATTAAATAGGATTGAAAATCCATGAACGAAGTTGAACCAGGGGATCGAACGGAATCCACGAAATCTAAGTCCCGGGGAATAAGCTGCGACATGAGTTCCGATGCGATTCTCCGACGTCTTGAAATCGTCGACGAATTGCGAGAGCTTGCCAAAGAACTGCAGTCCGCCAAACGAATTGGACCGGTTGACGTTCGGAAAGACTGATTTTTGTTAACTCCCCGCCAAGCCTCGCGGGTCTTGCTTTGCGACCCCGCCCGCGAATAAACTTGAGCGGGCGTTGGCCAGCTTCAGTGCGCGGGAGGGTCCAGCAGGACGGTGCATCCGACCCTCCCCAGCGATGACGCCTCTACAGCCGTTTGATGCTTTCTTGGGAAGGTGGCAAGCGAGGAACGAGCGCCGCCGGGAGGGCCAAACGAAGCTTCTTCCAGTGCTGCCGATGACTGAATGGTAGAGCGTTGTATCGGCGAAAAGGTAACGGCCTACGACAAACGGCGTGTAAACGTAAACTAGAAGTTCCGACCCCTATCACCCTCCCCGCAAATGCCGCGAATGCTCGCGGGCCTCGCTGTGCGACGCTGCCCGCGAGTAAACTTGAGCGGTTGTTAGCCAGTTTCAGCGCGCGGGAGGGTTCAGCAGGTTTACTTTCTAAACGCCGACATAGCCTCGCTGTGTTCGTAGTCGCTGATCAGCCAACGATCGCCCTGCTTCATCCAATAGACTTTGATCAAACGTACGCCATTGAACTTGACGCCGTAGTCGGTGTGATCGCCTTCCACCGACATCCGTGCAAGGAACTCGGTAGTAGCCGATGGTGGCTTGGTCTTATCGTTGATCACAACCTCTTGGATGCTGGTCACTTTGGCGTCCTGAAATTTGAATCGCGAGATCTCGGTCTTGGCTCGCTGAGCCGCCGCCGATGCGCTTGGATGCATGTAGGTCAGGGCACGATCGTGATCGTTGTTTCGAACTGCATCGGCGACTTGATAGATGGTTTTGGTGAGTTTTTCTTTTTCAGTCTCAATCGTCGTTGCGATGACTCCCAACACCAATGCTATGGCTGCAACTGCTCCTGCCGCGATCAGAAATCGCCGATCGCCAGTCTTGGTTGCTGCAAAAGCCAGCAGACTACCAACAGCTACCCCGAATAGAACTACGATCACCGGATTCTCGAAGAGGACATTCATGACAAACCTTCAGTACTACTTGAGTTGCCAGCCGAATCCCTCGGCTTCGAAATCGGCTCGTCCTTCCGGCGAAACGATTGCGTGAAACAATCGACTGGCCGTTTGTGGATACTTTGACTCTTTGTAGACAGCCCAAGGTTGTATGGCGGTTGAGCAGGGTAAGCCCTGTATGGCAATTGCTTCTAGTACTTCAGCCGCTCCGGCAGCGTTGCTCAAATAGACTACGGCAGCGTCTAACGAACCAGCTCGCATATGATTCACCAGCAGATCACCAGTCGGAGACTCAACGGTAACGTTTTTCATGACCTCTTGCTGAACACCACCTTCTTTCAATGTGACTTGCGTTATCCAGCCCATAGCGCACTTCTTCTCGTGACCGATACCGACTCGCAAACCTTCTCGAGTCAGATCTTTCAGCGCGGCAATTTTGTGAGGATTGCCTTTTTGAACCAGGATAACAAGTTCGTTTTGCGACACCTCCACTGGCTCGGGGAACAGATCAGCGACCTGTTTCATAAATTCGACGTCACATGCAAAATACGCATCTGGTCGCTGTCCGGTTTTCATTTGCGTCACCAAAATTCCACAACCGTTGTAAACAGTGTTGATGGACACGCCCTCGCGATCTTGAAATCGCTTGAGTGTTTCTTCGATAGCTGGCCGTAACATCGAGCCAGCAAACAGATCCAATTGCGGTCGGTCGGCCCATTGATCGCCGGGCATCGTCTTGAAGCCGAGCTTGCTGAAACTTTCCAGCCCACGATCCTTGGCTGTGATGTATCGAGCTAAATGTAAAGCGGCTTGCGAATCTTTGACGGTGCTTAGAACTCCAACTTCAACAGTACCGACAACGTTTTTCAGTTCAGGCAGTTCAACAGCTTCCAACTGAGGGTAGGTGGCCAGAACTGCATCAAAGACAATTCCGGCGTCGGCTGCGGCCAACTTGACATCGTTGGCCACATCAGTGACCGTTCCGCGGAAGGCAGTCGTTTTCTTTTTCAGTGGCTCCCATAGATTCAGTTTGGTCAGTTCAACTCGAGTAGCCTTACCGATCGCTGCGGCGTCAGGGTTGGCTTGAACCAAACGATTGCTTCCGTTAGTAAGATGCTCCATCGAGCTAATCTCGTTCGGATTACCCTTTGCGACAGCCACAACAGCCTTCATTGCAGCGATGGGAATTCGTTCGGCTACGAGTTTCTTTTCTGCAGCCAGATCAAGGAAGCTGCTATCGGATGGAATATAAAGATCGCCATCGGAGGCCAACTCGACGCGGTTAAGTAGAACCTGCGACGAACCATACTCAACTTGCACTTCGCGATTGAACTCGGCTCGATATCGATTGACGATCTCCTCCATCGCAGCTCGACTTGCGGCTGCGCAGAAGACGACTAGCGGCTTCTGTTGCTTCTCCTCACCGACCGAGTTCTGAGTCATTGAGCTGTTCTTCCGCGCCGATTCGCGCAGACCCCAGATCGATCCGGCAATCAAGAGAGCTAGAATTCCGACAACGATAATGAACGACTTATTCATGAGCTCAACTCCTGAGCAACAAACTTTGTTTTGGAACTGAACATTCTAACCGCGAGCCACTCGAAATGGAGTTAAATCTATTTCTGTTGGGCGACCCAACATCAAATCTGCCATGATTTGAGCGGTACCACAGGACATGTGTAAACCGCTACGGAAGTGCCCAGCAGCCACGAACAGATTTCTGAATCCGGGTGCCGCTCCCATGTAGGGCAGCCCATCGAAGGAACCAGGCCGGAGTCCCGCCCAAGACTTTATCACTGGCGTTTCTCGCAGAATCGGCATGGTGTTTTCCGCCCACTGCCGGATACCTGCAAGAGCTTGATCCGTGGTAACGCAGTTGTATCCCGCTTCCTCTTCGACGCTGCCCGCCAGAAGCATGCCATCCTGGCGACAAACCAAATATCTATTGCCATCGTTGATCACGTGCTGAATGGGAGACGGAGAACATTGGTACAGCAACATTTGACCACGAATGGGCATGAGCCCGTTGCTCAATTGCGCTTGCTCCATCAGCATTCGGGTCCATCCTTAGAGCAGAAGAGGCAAATGTTATCAACTTCCCAGGATCGTCCTTGATCATCCACAAGTCGAAGGCTTGGTCAACGCCGCTTCGTTCAACGCCGATTCCGTCAACACGTTGAATGGTCGCTTCCACGAATTGAACACCTTCAACCAGGCAAGCTTTTGAAGAGCCTTCAAATGACGTGGATTACCCAGTTGACATTCGTCGGGCAAGAGCCACGCGCTTAACAGGCCGTCAACCCGCGAACCTTGCAGATTGGGTTCCAAGTCTCGCAGAGTCCTGAGATCGAGTCGCTGAAACTCAATGCCGTGATCCTGCCACCAATACTCATTCGCGACCAAAGTAGCTAACTCGGCCCTGGTGGTTGCTAAGTAGATACCGCCACACTTGCGAAAGCCGGTATCGATTCCGGTGGACTCCAACAACAACCCTGCCCATTGGTGGTGTAGAGTATGGCTGATAGATCTCAGTCGATCGTAGGGATCATCGATGTTCTTTGTAGCTGGGGGAGGCAAAATACCGGCTCCAGCCCAGGATGCGGATCGAAGCTCCTCTTGGGCCGAGCTGACCAAACTGACCGACTGGCCGCGACGCGCTAACTCCCAGGTGAGGCTCAGTCCGACTACCCCACCTCCAACTACGAGGAAGTTGCTTTTGCTTGATGAAATCGGCGATTGCGGCATGGGTCGATCTTGGGGTGGTCGTATCGGATTTGCAGGCGAAATAGTCTTTCTGGCAGGGCTAGCTAGAATTCCAACTGCATTTAGCGACTCGATTCTGACAACTTTCGCACGTTGAGGGCAGTACCCGGGGTTCGCAATTCGGTAAAGCAATTAGACTAATTATTAGAAATTGCGATCTACCACTCAGATTCCCACCTGGAATTCGGTAAACTGTCCCCCCTAGTTTTGTCCGGGTCAGTCGGTGTCCGCCCACGGCATCCATCAGAGATTATTGTATGGCAACAATCACTGCGGATAAGTTGATTGAATTGGTTCGCAGGAGCCAACTCTCCGACGATGAAACTATTGACCGAGCGGTCGAGAAGATTCGTTCCGAACACAACGGCGAACTGCCTAGCGATCCAGTTGAGTTGGCCAAAACGCTTGAAGCCGAAAAAGTCATCACTCGCTGGCACAGCGAGAAATTGCTGAATGGAAAATACAAGGGCTTCTTCTTAGGTAAGTACAAGCTGCTGGGGCATATCGGCAGTGGTGGGATGAGCAGTGTCTACTTGGCCGAGCATACGAAGATGCACGACCTACGAGCCATTAAGGTGCTCCCCAAAAGTAAATTGGGGAAGTCGTCTTACTTGGCCAGATTCCAACAAGAAGCCAAGGCAATCGCGTCACTCAGTCATCCAAACATTGTTCGAGCCTACGACATCGACAATCAAGACGACACACACTACATCGTGATGGAGTATGTCGATGGCGACGACCTTCAAGCAATCGTTAAGAAGAAAGGGCCACTGCCATTTGACAAAGCAGCGTCGTACATTGCTCAGGCTGCCCGCGGACTTCATCATGCTCATGAAGTAGGGCTTATTCACCGCGATGTTAAGCCCGCGAACGTATTGGTTCGCAAGGATGGCCAGGTAAAAATACTTGACCTGGGTTTGGCACTGTTCACCGATGAAACTCAGACTTCGTTGACGATTGACTTCAATGACAAGGTACTCGGGACTGCCGATTACCTCGCACCCGAGCAAGCTCTTAATAGCCACGGCGTTGACAGTCGAGCTGACCTGTATGGCTTGGGTTGCACGCTCTATTTCTTACTGACTGGTCATCCGCCATTTCCTGATGGCACGATTGCACAAAGAATCGCCAAACACCAAAAGGAAATGCCCAAAGAGATTCGCAAGATTCGCCCCGAGTGCCCTGGCGAGCTTGAAGGTATCTGTTGGAAGCTGTTGCAGAAAGATCCCAAGTATCGATATGCTTCAGCGCTTCAAACTGCTGAAGTGCTTGAGACTTGGTTGGCCAAATACAAAGTTGCAGTGGCGGCCGGTGCTAGCGGTAGCTCGCTAAGACTTGGCGAAGAGGTTGAGCGTCGATCGACGTCACGATCCAGCGGAATCGGTGGAGCTAACGTAGATACGGTAAGCAACCGGGGAGGAGATACGCTCACCGAAAAGCCAAGCAGTATTGTGCTTAGCACCAGCGACAGCGGCGTTTTAGTCAGCATCGCCAATGCATCAAGTTCCGGCAGCGAGATCGATCTTCAGGCCGAGTCCCGCGGTGGACAGCGCAAGGCAGGCGGCTCGGGAGCTTCTGGAATCAAACCAAAGACAGGCGCAGCTCGACCAAATTCTCCCAAAGCTGACGGTTCGAAAGTTCTGAGCCAGCGTCCAAACCAACGATCAGCGCAGACTCTTCCGATTCCGTCGGAGCCTCGAAAGAAAACTCTTTGGATCATTGGATTAATCATTATGTTTCTTTCGGCAGTCTTGCTGGGAGCTGTAATTGCAAGACTGGCTGATAATCGCCAGACTCCAGATTCTGCGAACAGCTCGAGACAGTGAATCAGCCTTCGAAAAACAATCTAGCTCTGGCATGCATCGTTCCCTTTGCGATATATCTTGCGGGCAGCGCCTGGTTGGCTAAGCTGTCCACTCAGTGGTATTCGTTCGCTTACGGCCTGGTAGCTACAGTCAGCGCGCTGTCTGTTTGGTATCTGTTGGATCGAGATTCTCGGCGACAGCTCATCGCTCCGCACATTCGCGTTATGCCCGGTATTGCAGTCGGCTTGCTGGGTATTGCTCTTTGGATCTGGCTGAGTCATTTGCACGTTGAACAGGTGCTAGCTACGTATCTTCCGGCTTGGATGGTGCCAGCAGACCGGGTAGGCTTCAATCCTTTTGAACAGCTAGATGGCAAGGTGGCCATCATCGTGTTTCTGGTCGTTCGAACCATTGGAATTGCCATTGTGGTGCCGATCGTTGAGGAACTTTTTTGGAGAGCCTTTCTGTTGCGATGGACCATCGATCCTGATTGGCAAAAGATTTCAATTGGCACCTATAGTGCCAAGAGCTGTTTGATTGTTACGCTACTCTTCACCCTAGCCCATCCCGAATGGTTAGCGGCCGCGACGTATTGTCTATTGATGAACGGACTTCTTTATTGGAAGCGAGACGTTTGGCAAACGATTGTTGCTCACAGCATCAGCAATCTAAGCTTGGTGGTCTATGTCTTAATGACAGACAACTGGTGGCTTTGGTAGGAGACCCACTTTGACTAAAGAATCTTCTCATCCAAATTTGCCCAGAACTTTATTGCTACTCGCTTGGGCTCTCCTGCTGAGCATTGGCTTATGGGGAAGTTGGTTCCTAACCGGCAGTCTACAATTTCTCAGCGGCACTTGGGGCAGGATGGGATCATCCATTTCCCTCGTAGCACTGGCAATACTTGCGATTCAACAAGCACCCAACGACCTCAAAAGCTACGCACGATTTATTGCAGGCGGAATGTTGCTGGGAGCCATAGGAGATTTCTTCAATGCGGATCTGTTGAGTTTCATTACAACGCAGGGAACTATCGGAGCCATTGTTGCCTTTGGCATCGGTCACCTGTTGTACATGGCAGCAATCATTGGCAGACTGCGTGCATGCACCCCAATCAACCTGCGAAGCACTTTGCTGGCCATCACCGTCTGGCAATTGGTAGGGCTACTAAGCTGGTTTGTGATTGTCTATCACGGGCAAAGGGCTCGCGAACTTGTTTGGCCTGCCTTGGGATATTGCCTCCTACTGGCAGGAACGACCGGCATTGCATCTGCGCTGGCACTACGCCTTAACAAGACTTGGTTGCTAGCCTTTGGTGCTGCACTATTCTTGATTAGCGATCTGCTACTAGCGATTGGCATGTTTCGTGGATCGTATGCGTTTCGCAGTGAAGCTGTCTGGCTAACATACGGACCTGGCCAGATGTTGATTGTTAGTTCATGTTGGCTAGTGAGCAAAATACAGGAAGTGAACGCAGTTGCGAAATAGTCAGATGCAACTGAAATACCAACAGAGTTTGGGGTTAAATGCCGATGAAGCGGTGGGAGTTGATCGAGACCAAATCGATTCTAGGATCGAGGTGGTGGAGATCGAAGAACATTTGCCCCGTTGCTCCTTTCAGCCACCACCCCGATTTTCCCCGGATGTAACTCTCAGTTAGACCTTTCCAGAATTGAAAAGGTGG
>JAXMBP010000018.1:0-98258 GCA_046349795.1 Pirellulales bacterium
AAAGAAAAAAGATGTTGTCCAATCTTGATCGGTTTTCGGACAAGCAAAGCTGCTGCTAAATAGGCTAAGACACAAACGAGAAACACGTAACCAAACACTTCAGGGCTCAACGGCATGTGCTCGGCGTACTGTTCGGGCAAATGCACTGGCAGCGACACTAAAGCCACTCCAGCCAACATGAACATTCCGAGCCAAAAAGTGACCGACAGAACTGAAATGAAAGTAATCACTTCAATCAGACTGAAACCCCAACGGGTGTACAAGCGAAAACGAGCTGCTGTACCTCCGATCATCCAGCCAAGTACATTGCTGAATGCATAGCCTATCACCGCACCAACCATGATCTTACGCCATGGTAGTTTCTTTTTCAGATAGGTAATCGCGATCCAATCGTAGCCAGTCAAGATGACAAAATTCAGAGCCGTTACGACGATGGCGAGAATCAGTTGCTGGGTAGGCACATTCAGCACGCCTTCCCACAGATCATTCCAGCTAATATCCCGGAGGCGTTTGCGAAGAATGTTGATACAAACGACGACGATGGTAACGACCGCCGAGTACTTGATGATTTCGCCAGCTAGACCCCAATTAGGCCCTTTCGGCACTGCGGGTACCGATGTCCCCTGAGAGTTATTGGTGGTATCGGTTTCTGGTTTGTCGGTGCTCATTGGTGGGTTTGTCTAGTTCGCTTCCGGTGAACTAATTTCTGTTTCAAAGCTGGATATCTAGGGATATTGGGTACCGGAAAGAAGGAAGAATTGTACTCAGCAACCAAGTTGCCAGTAGTGGTGTTTTGACGACCTTGCGATTGGTTCGTTTTGCGCAAAATATGACAGCAACCGCAGGCTAGGGCTACTTGTGCCACGTTAAAGCCTGATCGACTACAATATTATCGCATTCAACGGGCCTTGTCCCTCGTTGAATCCTCGATTTCCTCCCTCCAACTCAGATCAACCGACTCGGGAAATTACTAATGCGACAGTTCTACTATCTACTGGCATTAACCTTCGGGCTGCTTCTCTCCAACATTCAGGGCGCTCGAGCACAAAACTCTACCGAACGAATTGTGTTTTTGGCGGGGCGACCAAGCCACGGTTACGGCTCTCACGAACACTTGGCCGGTTGCCGAATTTTGGCAGATACCATTGAGCGAGGAATGCAGGGCAAAATCAAATGCGAAGTTTATCAAGGTGGTTGGCCTGAGTCGGACGGTGTGCTCGAGGGAGTCAAGACGATCGTCATGTACGCCGACGGCGGTGGAGGTCATCCGGCACTCCAGCACCTGCCCAAGCTGGGTGAATTGATGGACAAAGGAGTTGGCTTTGTCTGCATTCACTACGCAGTTGAAGTTCCCGCTGATCGAGGAGGCCCCGAGTTCCTTAAGTGGTTGGGCGGCTATTTCGAAACGCATTGGTCGGTCAATCCTCACTGGATTGCAAACTTCAAGTCGCTTCCCAATCACCCCGTAACTCGCGGCGTAAAACCTTTCGAGGCCAACGATGAGTGGTACTTCCATATGCGTTTCCAGCCTGAGATGAAAGGCGTCACGCCGATCCTTAGCGCAGTTGCACCAGAAGACACGATGCGCCGTCCCGATGGACCTCATAGTGGCAATCCAGCAGTTCGAAAAGAAGTTGCAGAGGGCATTGCACAGCACACAGCTTGGACTTATGAACGACCGAATGGAGGCCGCTCGTTTGGCTTCACTGGTGGCCACTACCACTGGAATTGGGGACGCGAAGACATCTTGCGATTGGTTTGCAACTCGATCTTATGGACTGCCAAAATCGAAGTTCCTGCTGACGGACTTTCGCTTCACAGTCCTAGCGTTGAGCGATTGGAGCAAGGTCAAGACGAACCGATACCCGGGAATCACAAGCGAGACGCTATTCAGAAAGAGTTTCGAATCTCGTCGCGCCCCGAAGATGCTGTCAGCCAAAAGACGACTACGAACGCGGCTGAAGGCAAGCTGTTGGCGAGTTCAAAATTGATAACGCCGAACACCAACGGTCACTCAGAGCGCCTGACCGCGAACATCAAGGGAGTGAAGAAACTGTTTTTATTGGTTGGTGATGGCGGCAATGGATACAGTTGTGATTGGGCCGACTGGATAGAGCCAACTTTGACCGCGCCCGGAAAGCAACCTGTCGATCTAACTACGCTCAATTGGAAGTCGGCTGAGACGCAGTGGGGTGAGGTTCGCAAAGGTCAAAACGCAGGTGGTGGACCACTCAGCGTCGCGGGTAAGCCTTATCAACGAGGCATTGGTACTCATGCTAATAGTTTGATTGAGTTCGATCTGCCCGCAGGCTACGAACAGTTTGAAGTATTGTGCGGGCTGGACAACGGAGGAACCGATCAGCCGGGAGGTCCAGGTAGTTCAGTTCAGTTCCAGATTTTTGCCGAAGCAGCTCCACGTGGCGGCAACGCCAGCGGTTCAACCGATCAAACTCGCAGTCCTGAAAATGCTTTGGCTGGCCTGAAGATTCATGACGGAGTTGTAGCTACTCTTGCAGCAGCAGAACCAACCTTGCGCTCACTTACGTGCTTGGACGTAGATCATCGAGGCCGAGTTTGGGTGTGCGAAGTGGTCAACTACCGAGGCCACAATGGCAAGCGTCCTGAAGGTGATCGAATCCTCATTCTGCAAGATGACGATGGCGATGGAGTCATGGATTCCAGCAAGGTCTTTCATCAAGGCAACGATATCGACTCGGCGATGGGAATCTGCGTTTTGGGCAATCGAGTAATCGTTTCAGCTTCGCCCAACATCTGGATTTTTACCGATGAAAATGGCGATGATGTGCCTGATCGCAAAGAGCTGCTATTCAGCAAGACAGGTCAAGCTCAACACGACCATTCCGCTCACAGCTTTATTTTCGGCCATGATGGAAAGTTGTACTTCAACTACGGCAACACTGGTAAGTCTGTTCACGATGCAAGCGGGAAACCTGTTGTCGATGCAGCGGGAAACACGGTGGTCGACAATGGCAAGCCTTACTATGGCGGCATGATCTTTCGCTGCAACTTAGACGGTAGTGAGTTTGAGACGCTGGCCCATAACTTCCGCAACAACTACGAGGTCACGCTCGATTCGTTTGGCACGTTATGGCAGTCTGACAATGATGACGATGGCAACAAAGCGACTCGCATCAACTATGTGATGGAATATGGTAACTACGGCTACTTGGACGAGTTGACTGGCGCTGGCTGGAAGGAGCCTCGAACCAACCTTGAAAAAACTATTCCGGAACAGCACTGGCACCTGAACGATCCAGGAGTTGTGCCCACAATGCTGATCACCGGGGCTGGTTCGCCATGTGGAATCATGGTTTATGAAGGCAGTCTATTGCCGGAAGTATTCCGCAATCAGGTGATTCACTGCGACCCAGGTCCGAACTCACTTCGCGCATATCCCGTGACTGTGGATGGAGCTGGATACAAGGCGAGCATTGAAAACATCATGACTGCTGGCACCGACAACTGGTTTAGGCCTGTCGATGTTTGTGCCGCGCCCGACGGAAGTCTCTTCGCAGTGGATTGGTACGATCCAGGTGTTGGCGGACACCAGATGGGAGACCTAGATCGTGGAAGGCTATATCGAGTCGCTCCGGCCAACGCTAAGTACGCTCCACCAATTCTGGATGTCTCAACCGCAGAGAAGGCGGTTTCGGCGCTGGCTAGTCCGAATCAGTCAATCCGTTTCATGGCTTGGCGAGCTCTTCAAGGCTTCGGCAAGTCCAGCAAGTCAGCTCTGGAAAAGATGTCCAAGGACAGCAATCCGCGCATGCGAGCCCGCGCGCTATGGGCATTGGCGAAGATAGTTGGCGATGGAACAGCCGCTGTTACCACAGCATTGTCGGACAAAGACGCTGATGTTCGATGTATGGGCATTCGTCTCGCTCGACAGCTCAAACAATCGCCAACCAGCTATGCCAATGCAGTAAGTCGTGATTCATCACCTAGTGTTCGACGTGAACTGGCTGTGGCGCTGCGTTTTGATACGAGTGAGCAGATGCCACAGTTGTGGGCTCAACTGGCTTTGCAGTATGCCAACAATGATCGATGGTATTTGGAAGCTCTTGGCATCGGCGCAGCTTTGCGTTGGTCGGATTGCTTCGTTGCCTACGAGAAGCTCTGTCGATCGGAAAGCAAAGAACCGAATTTTGACATTGCCTGGCGAGCGCGATGTCCGGAAGCACTGCCCTACTTACAAGCTGCGTTGCTTCGAAGCGATGTTGATGAATCACAAGTGCAACGAGTTCTAAGGTCACTGGACTACCACAGTAAGGAAGCTCGTCAGAAGAGCCTAGAATCGCTGCTGGCCGAATTGCAAAAACGTTCAACTTGGAACCCGGCCGTTGAGTCTTTAGTCGTTGAAGCCGTGATGCGTACGAGCGATGCCGTCGAGCGATCGAAGCAGACGAAAGTTCAGCAAGCTCTAAGAAATCAGCTTCGAAGCGCTCCGCGTGATCGCAAGGTAATGCTACTTCGATCTCTTTACGTTGAAGATCGTGTGAGTCAGTTAATCGAGTTGGCTTCCGCTGAGTCAATGGACAACGCCAGCTTGGCTGCCGCAGAGATGTTGATTGATGCTTCTCAAGATGCTTGGATTGGTCAGCTCGCTAAGAAGGAAGATCCTTCTGCCGTTCGACTAGCAGAATCAGTCTCTGCAGCCAAAAATGCAACGCCGCTGCTAAAGAAGTTAATCGATGATAAACAGTACGATTCACCAGTTCGTGTAGCTTTCGCCAAAGGACTTGCCAGAACACCTACGGGTGCTCACAAGCTGCTTGAGATGGCTGAGGCTGGGACGCTGCCTGCAGAAGCCCGACTGGCTATAGGATCTCTTCTGCGAGGAAACAAAGAGGAGTCGATCCGAGCCAAAGCAACTGAGCTGTTTCCGCCGCCTAAGACCAAATCCGCCGCGCCTTTGCCTGCACTAACTGAGTTGCTCAAGAGGACGGGAGATGTTGCAAAAGGTGCCGAGGTCTACAAAACCACGGGAACGTGCGCCAAGTGTCACCAAGTTGGCACTGAAGGCAAGAATGTTGGGCCGAACTTGGGAGAGATTGGTAGCAAGCTGGCCAAGGAAGCCATGTATGTTGCCATCCTCGATCCATCGGCTGGCATTAGCCACAACTACGAGAGCTACTCGGCGCTGACGCTTGATGGGCAAGTTGTGGTTGGCTTGATGATCAGCCAAACCGATCTGGAAGTCGTACTTCGAAATAGTGAAGGGATTGACCAACGGTTGAAGAAGGTCGACCTGGAGGCCTTGAAGAAGTCTGACAAGTCACTGATGCCTGAAAACTTAATGGAATCAATGACGGTAGACGAGCTTGTTAACTTGGTCGCCTACCTTCAGAGTTTGAAAAAGCAATAGGGCTTCTAATTCACGGACTGCGAATCCCTTTCTAGGTCTGACCGAAACTGCAAATCCTTCTCAGCAGTTTCGGTCACGATTGGCGATCGCGAAGTCGCCGCTGCAAGGCAGCGAGTTGTGTCATGAGTGTGTCAATGTCGCTGCTTGCACAAACTCAATTTCGGGCAATAGTTCTTTCAGCTTCAAAGATCTTCTTGAAAGCGAAATCAACAGTTGGGCGAATTCCAAGCGGCATAGCTAGATCCAAATGTTGCAAAACGATTACTGATGCAGATTCCGTAGTAACCGAAAGCAACACATATCAGGTGACGGATTGGTCGCCCAGCAGTTAGATTAGGAAAACAACAATGAAGATTGGCCATTACGCAATTTGGCGAGGTTTTTGACGACGCCTTGATCGACTATACTGGCTACATTCCCGCCTCCAGTTAATCACTGGAAAACCCCGCCTACTTGTTCCGCGATACGCACTGCTCCGCAGTCGCGTAGGAGCCTACCGATAAATGCATGCTCGAACTTTCCCATGCTGTTTGATCATCGTGACTACTTCGCTTCTGACAATCAATCTTAGTAACAAGGGTTGGAGTCAGGAGGCTAACCAAATTAGCTACCAGCAGCAGATTCGTCCCATCTTGTCGGATAACTGCCTAAGCTGTCATGGCTTTGATGACAAGACTCGCGAGGGATCCCTCCGGCTTGATCTGCGAGACCAAGCACTGGCTGGAGGAGATTCCGGAAAGCCTGCTATCGTGGCAGGCAAACCCGATCAGAGCGATTTGATTCGCCGAATCCTGTCGGTAGGTTCTGATGATCTGATGCCGCCAGCCAAACATGGCAAGCCGCTTAGCGCAGACCAAGTTGATTTGCTCAAGAAATGGATTGAGCAAGGAGCGCCGTTTGCCGAACATTGGGCTTTCGTTCCACCTGAAAAAAGAGATTTGCCTGTAGGCTCAAATCAGTTTAATGGTGGTTCCCTCAAGACAAATCCAATCGACCTGTTCGTGCGTGAGAAACTGCAACTGCGTGGGCGACAGTTATCGCCAGCCGAGTACTCGAACATACTCTGCCGCCGCCTCTACTTAGACTTGATCGGACTTCCACCTAGCCCCGAAGATTTGTCCGCGTTTCACCGCGATGGTGTGGAAGCGACGATCGATAAGCTACTGACCAGCGAGCGATTCGGAGAGAAATGGGCTAGGCCTTGGTTGGATGCGGCTCGCTACTCAGATACCAACGGCTACGAAAAGGATTTGAAGCGAGATCAATGGGCTTGGCGAGATTGGGTCATTGAAGCTCTCAATGCTGACATGCCCTACGATCAATTTATCATTGAACAGATTGCTGGCGATTTGCTGCCGAACTCGACTCAAGAGCAGATGATCGCCACCGGGTTTCTGCGCAATAGCATGATCAATGAAGAGGGCGCGATCGTTCCCGAGCAGTTCCGCATGGTTGAAATGTTCGACCGCATGGATTGTATTGGCAAATCGATCTTAGGTTTGACAACGCAGTGTGCACAGTGCCACTCGCATAAATTCGATCCTCTGACTCAGGAGGAATACTATGGAATGTTTGCTTACCTGAACAACACGTACGAGGCCCAGTCGTGGGTTTACAAACCCGAGCAACTAACGCGACGAGTCGAATTGCTGGCGCAAATCAAGCAACTCGAAGACGGCTTGCGCACACAACGCCCCACTTGGCAAAGCGACATCGACAACTTTGCTACTCAGCTCAAACAGCAAACGCCAGCTTGGACCCCTGTTGTCTTCGACGATATGAATAGTATTAGCGGCCTGAACCATCCAACTCAGGAGCAGGATTTATCGCTGTTGATGAAGGGCCATAGTAGCGGCGATGTCTACTTCATCGGACAGCCTGACCTACAAGGCGTCGCCGGACTACGTTTCGAAGTGCTCAACCACGGTGACTTGCCATTCCTGGGGCCAGGCCGAAGCGGTTTAGGAACATGGGGTGTTCGGGAGATCGAAGTCTTTATCAAGCCGCCAGATGCCAAGGATTGGCAGAAGATGAAGCTAGTGAACGCTTCGGCCGATTTTTCTGAACCCGAACAGAAGCATGACGAAGGAAAGAGTACCAGCGGCCCAGTGGCTCTACTGATTGATGGTAACGATGCAACTTGGTGGAAGGCGGATCGAGGCATTGGGCTGCGTAACTCACCATCGGTAGCAGTGTTGCAATTCGAAGCTCCTCTGAACCCACCTGCGGGAACGCGATTCAAGATTGCAATGAGAATGACGGATATGGCTGGCTGTTGTCGATTCTCGTTAACAACTGCGGCCGCCCCGGCTGCTGCCGCGGTGGACTATGCAGCCATTTTTGCCAAGCAAAGAAAGTGCGCTTGCGAGACGTAAATGATATCAAGCTTTGTTTGCTGCATGGCGAAAATCTGTGACTGAATTCAAGCCAATTAACGATCAAATCGATGCCTTGATGAAACAGGTGCCAGTTGCCAACATCTGTTTTGCACGCTTCCGAAAGACCGAGTCACGACGCACGCTCGACGCAGTTTCTCAATCGAGGCGAGTGGGATAAGCCGTTGCAGGCCGTTTCACCGAAGGTCCCCGCAGCATTTCATCCTTTGAAGGACTCGAACGAGCCAGCTCGGCTACAGTTTGCTCGATGGTTGGTGGACCGTCGAAGTCCATTGGCTGCGAGAGTCGCCGTGAATCGCGTCTGGCAGTCAATTTTCGGTCAAGGGTTAGTGGAAACGTCTGAGGACTTTGGGACTCGGGCAGCAGTTCCCACATATCGCGACTTGCTGGATTGGCTGGCTGTCGATTTTATGGAGCACGGCTGGAGTTCAAAACATCTGATCCGGACAATATTCACAAGCCAAACCTATCAACAAACATCGCGTGCTGATCGAGAGTTGTTGGAGCTTGATCCGGAGAATCGTTTGTTGGCGCGTGGCCCTAGATTCAGAGCGGATGCTGAAGTGGTTAGAGATATGGCCATGGCAATCGGTGGCCTGATTCATCACAAGGTTGGCGGACCCGCTGTGATTCCGCCAGTGCCGCAAAACGTGTTGGACTACAACTATGTTTATCCGGGCTACTGGACGCCAGCTCAAGGTCCAGATCGATATCGACGAACCGTCTACAATTTCCGCAAGCGATCGATGCCAGATCCAGCCATGTCAACCTTGGACGCTCCGAACGCGGATTTTGCCTGTTCAAGACGCATTCGATCCAACACTCCGCTGGCGGCGCTGACAGGTTTGAATGAGCCTATCTTCGTGGAGTCCGCTCGAGCGCTCGCGCTGCGAGTACTCAAGGAGTCTGGCCGCGATGTACGAGCCAGGATCGATTACGCCTATCAACTTTGCACGGCTCGATCGCCAAATGATGTCGAACGTAAGGCGTTGCTGGAGCTGATTGAATCGCAGCGAAAGCGAATCTCCGATGGTTGGTTGAATCCTCGAGAAGTGGTCACTGGGAAATCCGATCAGTTGCCACCATTGCCCGATGGTACAACTCCTCAAGATGCTGCTGCTTGGACTATTGCAGCTCGCGTCTTATTGAACTTAGACGAAACAATCAGCAAGAACTAAACGAAGCAGATCAACTCAAATTAGCTCTACCATGAATCACCAACAGCGTTCCACTCCGTCGCCCTCCGCCATCGCCAGACGCTTTTTCCTTCAGCAATCTTCGGTTGGATTGGGAGCGATCGCGGCGGGTTGTTTGCTTCAGAAAGATTTGCGAGCCTGCGAATTGCTAGCCAACGAATTGACGACCGGGGAATCGATGACCAGCGATGGCCAGAGAGCTGACCCGCTTGCACCTAAGCCGCCCCATTTCGCTGCAAAAGCCAAGCGAGTGATCTACATGTTTCAGGCTGGCGCGCCGAGTCAACTTGAGCTGTTTGACAACAAGCCTGAGTTGGCGGCTCGCAATGGTCAGTTGCCGCCGCCGAGTTTGCTCGAAGGCTATCGCGCCGCGTTCATCGATCCCAAGTCAGGATTGTTGGCAGGTAAGTTCAACTTTGCCAAATACGGAAAGTGCGGCATGGAGTTGAGTGAAGTCATTCCTCATGCAGCCAAGGATGTGACGAGATCTTGCTTGATTCGATCGATGCAAACCGGGCGGTCAATCATGCTCCAGCTCAGATCATGATGAATACTGGTTCGCAGCAGTTTGGTAGACCAAGCTTTGGAAGCTGGACTCTTTATGGTCTGGGTAGCGAAGCCAATGATCTTCCTGGCTTCGTCGTGTTGACCAGCGCCAAGGGACCGAGCGGTGGAGCCAGCAATTATGGCGCAGGCTTTTTGCCAACAATGTATGGCGGAGTTCCACTTCGCAGCAAAGGCGATCCCGTGTTGTATCTGTCGAATCCTCCCGGCATCGATGATCAGGCCCAAAAGGCCTCGTTGGACGCGATTCGCAAGCTCAACGAGTCTTCACTGCAATCGTTGAGTGATCCGGCGATTGCTGCTCGGATTCAGAGCTACGAGATGGCCTATCGATTACAAACCAGCGCGCCGGAGTTGATGGACTTGAGCCAAGAATCTGCTGAGACTTTGCAGATGTACGGTATCAAAGATCCCAAAGAGGCGAACTATGCCAGGAACTGTTTGCTGGCTCGCCGATTGATCGAGCGCGGCGTGCGTTTCGTGCAGTTGTTTCATGAAGCTTGGGATCAGCACGGAAATTTAAAGGCAGGAGTCAAGCAGAACGCAGTTGATACAGACAAGGCGAGTGCAGCGCTTGTGAAGGATTTGAAGCAACGAGGATTGCTGAACGATACGCTGGTGATTTGGGGCGGTGAGTTCGGCCGAACTCCGATGGTTCAAGGTGGCGATGACGGTCGCGATCACCACAATCGTTGCTTTAGCTTATGGCTGGCTGGCGGAGGAGTGAAGTCAGGCTTTACGTACGGACAGACCGACGACTTTGGCTTTAACGTCGTGCAAGATCTGGTTCATGTGCACGACCTGAACGCGACACTATTGCATCTTCTTGGCCTAGATCACTTAAGGCTAACCTATCGATTTCAAGGTCGTGATTATCGCTTGACCGATGTTCATGGAAATTTGGTGAAAGGTTTGTTAGCATAAGGCGGCGCTACTGATCTTTCCCAGCCCTCAACACTCCATCAACCAACGAGAGGAAATTTCGATGCGGAATCAATCGTTTGTTTACTTCTGCATGTCACTGATCGTTTGGTTATCGCTGGATGTGACGTCGACAAAAGCCTCAGACAAAAGTAAACCCAATATTATCTTCTTTTTGGCAGATGATCTCGGCCAGCGTGACCTGGGTTGTTACGGTAGCAAATTCTACGAGACGCCCAATCTAGACCGTCTAGCCGCTCAAGGGGCGAGATTCACCGATGCGTACGCGGCTTGTCCCGTCTGCTCGCCAACCCGAGCAAGCATCATGTCAGGTCAGTGGCCACAGCGCACGGGCATAACCGACTACATCGGCGCGCCGTTACAACCTTCCGACTGGAAGCGAAACACCAAGCTGCTGCCTGCGCCCTACTCTGATCGGTTGTCCCTGGATGCACCCACGCTGGCCAAGGCAATGAAGGGCTCTGGCTACGCGACCTTTTTCGCAGGCAAATGGCACCTCGGTCCCGAGGGTTGGTGGCCGGAAAATCAGGGATTCGACTTTAATTTCGGTGGTATTGATCGAGGTGGTCCGTATGGAGGCAATAAGTATTTTTCACCTTACGGCAATCCACGTCTGACCGATGGCCCAGCAGGCGAGCACTTGCCAGATCGCCTAGCCTCGGAAGCCACAAAGTTTATTGAGGCTCACAAGGCCCAGCCATTTTTCGCCTACTTCTCGTTTTATGATGTTCACACGCCACTCATGGCCCGCGAGGACTTGAAGAGAAAGTATGAGGAGAAACGCAAGCGAATGGGACTCGTCGCCGAGTGGGGACGCGAACACGAGCGTGACGTGCGACTGGTCCAAGAGCATGCTGTGTACGCCGCGATGGTCGAAGCGATGGATTTGGCTGTGGGCAAGGTACTGGCCAAGCTAGATGAACTCGGATTGGCCGAAAACACCTTGGTCATCTTTACGAGCGATAATGGTGGACTTTCCACCAGCGAAGGCTGGCCAACTTCGAATCTTCCTTTGAGAGGTGGAAAGGGCTGGATGTATGAAGGCGGTATTCGCGAGCCGCTACTGGTACGCTGGCCCGCAGTCGTCGCGCCCGGTCGTGTTGTAGGAACGCCGGTCAGTAGCCCCGATTTCTTTGCAACTCTGCTTGAGGCAACCACAACAAAGCCTCAGCCGGGACAAGTGCTTGACGGAGTAAGCTTGATGCCAGCCTTCAAAGGCGGTGGTATTCCTGAACGTTCGCTATTTTGGCACTACCCGCATTATGGCAATCAAGGTGGCGCACCCGGAGCTGCGATTCGACGTGGTGATTGGAAGTTGATTGAATGGTTTGAAGATGATCGAATTGAGCTATTCAATCTTGCAGCGGATATTGGTGAACAGAATGATCTTGCAGGAAGTGAGCCGGAACGCGCTAAGTTGCTAAGAGACGAATTGCATCGATGGCAAAAGGAAGTAGGTGCAAAATACCCGATCAACAATTCTGACTATGACTCATCAAAACCAAGTGGACGTTTCGCAAAACGCAATACCAAAGAGTGATCTGTGCGTAGCTATGCCCGAAGCTTTTAAAATCAGTTCAGAAAGCAATTGTTCGTACAAATAGTTCGCGGAACGAAAACACCACATTCGCCCACCAAAACGGCAATGAAATGCAGGAGAACCCTAAGCTGCGTTGAGCTTGCTCGTGCTCAGCGTAGCGGTGCTCGTAATCCTAATCGCTCTTTTCGCTAGATGCTGGCTTTAGAATGGTTTTAGGACGAGTAAGATTCGCAGACTGAAAGCCCACTCCACGTTCGCAGGCTGGAAGCCCACGCCACGGGGTGCAAAATTAAACTATCATGTTGTGGCATTCAATAACTTGAACTTTACGACTTGCTTAGGATTCGGTCTGTGAAATCTGCTAATTACGCTCCATGGTCTTTCACACGTTCGCAGCTCCCGATTTCTATGCGTGCGGTACTCCAACTGTTCATGCTGGCCGCACTGGTTGCATTCATGTCCGGTTGCAACCTAGCATCCAGCCAACTCACGCATGAGAACTTGTTCGATCGCTCGCGAGTTCTACCAATAGAAATTCAAATTGAACCCGACGATTGGGATCAACTGCGAAAGCAAAGCCGAGATCCTGGGAAAGCCTTCATGGGATTGCAGGAAGAGCCTTTCTCATGGTTCAAAGGCAAAGTGTCGATCGATGGTCGCGATTATGGATCGGTCCAGGTTCGCAAGAAGGGTTTTATCGGTTCGCTGGATGATACGTTCCCGTCGCTAAAGGTTAAGTTTGATCAACCAAGCGACAAACTGCCGATCGATGGAATCGCTGTATTGACGCTGAACAATAACAAGCAGGATAGCTCGTTGGTGAGTCAGGTCTTGGCTTACGACATGTTCAACGCATCAGGCGTTCAGGCTCCAAGATGCTCGTTTGCCAGAGTTACTGTCAATGGTAACGACCTTGGTATTTACTTGAATGTCGAAACTATGGGCAAGCCGTTTTTGCAACGAAGGTATGGAAATAAAGACGGCTTCTTGCTTGAGGGTACCTTGTGTGACTTCCATCCCAAGGCATTGCAACGGCTGGACTACAAAAACTCTAAAGGCGAAGAGCCTCCAGCCAAGATCGTTCGATTGGGCGAAATTGTTACTAGTTCAGGTAATGAGGTCGATCTTAAGGCAATTGAAGAGCTTGTGGATCTAGAACCGTTCTTGAATTATTGGACTATTGAAAGCCTGATCGGGTTCTGGGATGGCTATACCAACAATCAGAACAATTATTGGGTCTACGAGAACACCAAGAACGGCAAGTTGTATTTCATGCCTTGGGGCGCTGATGGTGCATTCATGACTGGAGGCTTTCAAGGTATGGGGCCAAGAGGGCCAGCGAGCGTTTATGCAGAGAGTATGTTGGCAAACCGATTGTTCCACCACCCAGATGTGCAGCCAAGGTATCTAAAGACGCTGCGATGGACATTGAACAATGTTTGGAAAGAGGATGAACTGATTGCCAAGATAGATGGTCTGGAAAAGATGCTTACTGAGAACCCACACCAACGACAAAGGAATGTCAAACAGGCCATGCGTCAGGTCAGAAAGTTCATTCAGGATAGACGAGCGGTTATCGAGAAAGAACTTGAGAATTGGCCTGTCAAAGTTTCGGATCGACCACGTCGGCCAACCTATTTAGTACCTGTCGGCAAAATGGAGGGAAGCTTCAAGACTGTCTGGTTGGAGAAGCCGCCTAAGGTCAAAGATCCCAAGGGTACCTTTAATTTGGAATACGAAATGAATGGAGAGGGTGTTCCGTTGGATACTTTATTGGCAAGTATTCATCCAACAATTCAAGCACCGTTTGGGTTCGGTCCCCCAATGCCCAGCAAGCCGACAGTCGATTTGAAGCTCGATTTTCTCCAAGCTAGCGATGGAAAGCCGAGGTCATTGACGATCCGAGTTAATCGAGATGAACTTCAAGAATCGAAAGGCAAGCCGTTGGCCGTTCAAGGCATGTTCAACGACAGCGAGCAGAACGGTGGTCAACGGTTCGGGCCATTCGGTGGCGGCGGTAAAGTCTTCGAAGGCACGATTTCTTTTTCTCAGGTATCGCAAGAGCCAAGCCAACCGGTCGAGGGCAAATTCTCGCTGCAACTATCTGAGCTGCGTGGAGGCTTTATGGATCGGGGGCGTTAGTGTAACCTGCCGCTCTGCGGGAGGCCTATCTCTATTCTAGAATTCAGTTGCAGCGGCCTTCCGCGGAGCGGCAGGTTACACTGAGTCTGCTTTGTCAGTATCACGAAATTTGATGACGCCAAATCGACTCCAGATCCAGGTGTTGAGTATCTGCAGATAGATAATGGGGAAAGTGATGATCAACCAATTGGGAACTTCCAATTGTGGTAGAAAATAGTCGATTCCAAGCGGCAGAAATAATCCCAAATTCAAAAGTACCAACAGGTTGGTCCTATCTTTCTCAAGATGAAGATACAGCCTTGCGCCGCAGACTCGACATCGCGTTGGAGCAAATGGAATTGTAAATCGTAATCTGGAATTCGTTGCGTTGCATGCCGGACAAAGAGTTCCTTCGTCAAGATTTTCGGATGTAACTTGAGGTGGAGTGAATGGATTGTACATCAGATCGATTGTAGCATTAAGCCTCACTATCTTTGAGTTAAAGTTTCGTGTGTGAGTTTAATAGTGCTTGGAGTTATGGCTCTCGCATGTTATTCGAGGGATCGTTGGATTGCATCGATGCGTTCGTTTTCTTTTGCTTTACAATGCCCAGATTCCAGAAATACACGTAGTTCACAATAGTTGCCGAGCAAAGCAGAACGAACATGAATCTCGCATTTGGGGGTGAGGTATCTGGGAAATAACAGTAGTACCCGATATATGCAGCGTTGGAGACGAGGATCAATAAGAAAAGCACATTTCGTTGCCTGTTATCAAGGGTTAGAGTGACACTTGAACTGCAATTTGGGCATTGAGCCGAGGGAGTAAGACCAACTTCCATTTTGGAAGTAAGCCGTTGCATACGGGGCAGACACACGCTGGCTTCGCCACTCGCGAAATGTTGGTTTTCGGTGGATCGTAAGGGTTTTCTACCATGGGCGTTTACCAGCGATGTTTTAGCACTTACAGCAAGCTAATATGTGGTGCGTGAGGATAGTCTACGAACTGGTAATTTAGATCAAGTTCGGGCGTATTGAAAATCTTACCGCCCTGGTGCTTTGAATTCAGTGCTCGATCAAGTATTCCGGCAGCCAGAAGAGTCCTTTCCACGGGATACGATGGACGCCCAGTATGAATCATGGTTTCAATTGCTTTTAACAAGTAAGCAAAATGCGGATACCTGGGTTCGGGATGCTCGTTCGCTTTCGTACTTCGCGCGGCTCCATTGCCTTCTCGCCAGCTCACCGAAATTGCTCCTGCTCGCCCGCCGAGCATCAGTACGGGCACTCGCAGGCCATCCCGATAGGTGATGACGAAAATGGCTTCGCTGTCTGCGTTAGATGTAGTCGAGTTGGCCAGCAAGTCGCTCAACTTCACTGCGCTTGATTCTGCACCTAACTTCAGCAGTTGTTGATCTACGACGCGTTGCTCGATCAGTTTGGGTAGTAGATCCATGCCAAGGCTCTGGACCGAGACCACTCCTTGATGTTCGACCTTTCGTCGCTCGACAATACACTGCAGGAAGTCGAGCGTATGAAAGCCGTAGATGTCTAGTCCCGAATAGCCAATCGCCAAACATGCGCTGACCGATTCACCTGTTGGAAGTGTAACGTCTGGTGTGCGTGAACCCACTGTCAGCGACGATCCTGCCATCCAGGGAACGGCAAGCTGTTTAGCTCTTTCGGCCATCCAGGCAGCGTCCTCCCAGCGAGGTCCGGGATGCTTGTCATTGAAGACCGGCACCGTGCGGCCGCTACGTTCAAACACTTGGCAGATCTCTTCGAAGAATCGTCGTCGCGGATAAAGTTGCTGGCCCAGTTCATTGACTGGATAGTCGCCATGTTCGCCGATACTAAGGACTCCATCGACCGCCAGAGTTCCGCTGTCCAATTCCAAGCATTCGCGAATGGACTTACAAAGTCGCACGTTGTGTTTCTTGCACAAAGCAACTGACAGATCATCTTGGGGAAATTGATCAACGTAGATCGAAGCAAGCTTTAGATTGGGGCCAGGGCCGCCATTTTGTTTCCAACCTTCCAATATCTTGCCGATCAGAACATCGGCGTGAGAGTTGGGGCGATAGATGGTTGCAACCGCAGCAACAAGTTTCGGTTGCGGCTCAAACGTCCAAGGCGAACACTCAGCTATTTTGCCGAGTGTTAGAGTGGCGGCTGACGCCGCGAGCAATTGGCGTCGATCTGTTTTGCGCGGATTCACGGTTGTACTCCTCAAGCGATCATTGTAACCTGCTGCTCCGCGACAGGCTTCGCAATGTGATATATCTGCGTCACTCGGTGGGGATTGCACTAGCGTTTACCTACTAGCACCAATTGGCCATGCTAGTCGAATCTCTTAACGTATTGGTCCAGAAAGTTGAGCACGTTGACTTCGTAAAGATCGGGTGCATGTCCGAATAGATCCACATGAGCTGCTTCGTCGACAATCCACAGTTGCTTCGGTTGATGGGCTCTCGCAAAAAGCTGCTCTGTCTCAACGACGGTTGTGTGCCGATCTTCCGAGCCAGAAATAATGAAAACTGGGCAATCAACCTGATCAATTTTTTCTATCGGACATAATTGGTCTCGAGAAATTCCCAAACGCATCTCAAGCTGTACTTTCAGTAACCAGCTAGGGATTCCTGATAGAATACCAAGATTTGCAGCAACTCGATTTTCGATGGCTTGATTGATCGTTGGAAAAACAGCTTCAATTACCAACGCATCAATATCCAATGGGCCGGCAAGTAAAGCAGAAGCGCCACCTAGAGAGCAGCCAATAACGGCAATCTTTTGGCCAGGATATTGGTTCTTAGCAAATTGGACAGCGGCTTTCACCCCGAACTTTTCCCGATAGCCAAGCGTGATAATCTCTCCACTACTTTCTCCGTGGGCTTGAAGGTCGATGAGTATTGTTGAGTAGCCATGCCGTTGAAGCATGCGTGATCGATCGACCATATCGAGTCGTGACCCTCGAATACCATGAAGCAGAATAACCACTCCACGACTTGCTTCGACTCGACAACTCCAGCCCGATACAGTCTGGCCCGATACAGTCTGGCCCGATACAGTCTGGCCCGATACAGTCTGGCTCGATACAGTCTGGCCCGATACAGTCTGGCCCGATACAGTCTGGCTCGATACAGTCTGGCTCGAACTACTCTGCAACTCTATCTCCCGGATTTCCAACCTGACTGCGGTCGCATTCAGATCGGAAGGTGGTTGCCCAACTTCTCGCGGGCATGCTGCAACTAAACGGCCCCCAACAATCCAGGATGCCGTCACCACCCCAGCTATCACGGCCAGGGTTAAAATAGCAAACCAACGGAGCAACCTTTTCTTTTTCAGGAATCGCATATCAAACATTGAGAAGGGATTGAAAGCTGGATTCTCATTCGTGCGCTGAACTGTGCCATAGTTGCCAAGCGGTTCTGCGCCGGTTACCTGCGACCGAGAACTCAAAAGCAAATCTACAGGTCTTCCTTAATTCTCGCTAACTTGAACGAGAAATAGCCCACTCCTAAGTACCAAATACCACTTTTTTCAGCGATTATTGAGCATATGGCAGGTACTCGATAGCGGGGGTTCGTTGACCATGTTTGGGCCGTCAACTATAAAATTGAGTGTTCTGAAGAGTCGGCGAAGCTGTAATTCTTTCTCAGCCTAGGCGACTCTCAACTTGGAGTTCTAGCCGACGCAGCGAGCTTGGCGAGAACTGTCGCTGAGGCCTGCCTTTAACTTGTGCTCGTATCCCTCCCGGAGTTTCCTCCCGTGCGAAAAGCTATCAGTATGTGGAGCATTGCTGCGGCACTGCTCATCGGCCCTCAAATGTCGAGCGCCAAAGATTGGACCAATTGGCGTGGTTCCAGCAACAATGGCGTGTCCGCCGAAACCGACTTACCAGAAAAAATCAAAGCTGGCGAACCAGGCAAGGACAACTTCGTGTGGTCAGCGCCACATGGTTGCCGATCGACACCACTGGTTCACAACGGTCGAGTATTTTTCAACAGCCACACGGGCGAACGGCGAGACTTAGAGCAAGAAAGTGTGGTTTGCTTGGATGCCAACACCGGCGCGAAGTTGTGGCAATACAAGTTCAGCGTCTTCCACACGGACATCGTTAGCAACCGAGTTGGTTGGACTACGATGGCAATCGATCCGTCCACCGGAAATGTCTACTGTCATGGAACTCAAGGAACGCTACTGTGCCTGAGCCGCGACGGAAAGTTGATTTGGGAGCGTTCGCTGTCTGAAGAGTTTGGTCGAGTTTCAGGTTATGGCGGTCGCTTGAGCGGTGTGACGCTTGATGGCGATTTAATAATCATCCCGATCAACTGCGCGGTCTGGGGTAAATACGGCCGAGGCGGTTCACGCTTGGTTGCATTCCACAAGTCGACTGGTCAAACCGTTTGGTATGGTTCGACAGGCTACCGGGTGCTCGATAGCTTCCAATCGACGCCTGTTGTTTCTGAAGTGAACGGTCAACGACTGGTCTTCAGTGGTGGTGGTGACGGTGGACTTCACGCCTTCAAGGTTAACACCGGCGAAAAAGTCTGGTCGCACATCTTCTGCCTCGGTGCGGTCAATACATCGCCAGTTTGTGATGGCAATTTGGTCTACATTGCTCACGGTGACGTGAGCCCTGAAGAAGGAAACCTGCAAGGTCGAGTGCTGTGCATCGATGCAAGTCAAGTAACCGACGGCAAGCCAAAGGTTGTTTGGCAGAAGGATGGCATGAAGATTAAGTTCGCTTCGCCAATTCTGGACAAAGGCCGATTGATACTCAACGATGAAGACGGCAAGCTCTACTGCCTGGATGCAAAGACCGGCGAAGAGATCTGGGCGTTGGGCATTGGTGGTGGTGGTAATGTTCGATGCTCACCAGTTCTAGCTGACGGCAAGATCTTCGTCGGGGACTCGCGTGGTCGCTTTTATGTTGTTAAGGACGATCCAGTTAAGCCTAAGAAGTTAGCTCAAGTCATGCTGTACAGCGTTGATGCGGCTAGCGGCGAACGAATCGACGGTGAAATCGACGGCTCATGCTCGATTTCCGACGGTCGCGTCTACATCGGTAACGGAACGACACTGTATTGCTTTGGCTCGGCCACTGCTAAGAAACCAGCCTCGGTACCTGCGGCGATGATCAAAACACCATCCAAAGAGAAGCCTGCGTTCTTGCAAGTTTTCCCAGGAGAAGTCACTTTGCCACCTGGCGGTTCAGCTACATTCAAGGCTCGGCTGTTTGATGCCAAGGGCAACTTCATCAAAGAAACTCCTGCCACTTGGGAACTAGCCGCGCAGGAGTCCCCTGAGAAGACTGTTGGCCTACCTGATCCTCCAGTTGTTAACGCTCCTGCACTCAAGGGTACGTTGACTCCAGACGGAAAGCTAACAGTTCCTGCTGATCTGCAAGGTCAATTCGGTAGAGTCGTTGCGAAGGCCGAAGGCTTGGAAGGCTCTGCCGGAGTTCGTCATGCACCTAAGCTGCCTTACATGCAAGACTTCGAAAAGGTACCTGACAACGCAGTGCCCGGCGGCTGGGTCAACTCTGTAGTCAAGTTTCAAGTTCGAACCATCGACGGCAATAAGGTTTTGGTGAAGACGGCAACGAACCCCAATCCACTGGCAGCTCGCGCTAACGCGTTCATTTCTGGACCAGAATGGAGCGAATACACCATTCAATGCGATATGCTGGCCAAGCGAGCAAAGGATCAAATCGGTGATATGGGCGTCGTAGCCAATCGCTATAGCTTGTTCCTGCAAGGTGACTTGCAACAGTTCCGCTTGGTCTCCTGGGGTGGATTGCTGCGAGTCGACAAAACCATTTCTTATCCTTGGACCGACAATGTTTGGTACACGCTAAAACTCAAGGTTACTAAGCAAGGTAACGACGCTTTGGTGCAAGGCAAGATCTGGGATAAGGATAAGCCAGAGCCAGCAGAATGGACCGTCGAAGTTGTGGATAAGGCTCCCAACTTAAATGGCGCTGCTGCTATCTACGCTCGAGTGCCACCAGGAAGTATCGAAGTTGGTGAGAAGCCAGCAGATACTAAGGTTGGCTCCGAGATGTTCTTTGACAACCTAAAAATCACTCCGAATAAGTAAGGACTATCATAGATGTTGCGTCAAAAGATTAAGAAACTCCTGATGGTTGGTATTGCTTGCGGTTTAGCTCAAGCCGCATCAGCAACCGATCCAGGTAAAGGCGATTGGCCAATGTTCGGCGGTCGTTCAGATCGAAACTTTGTGAACCTTACAGAAAAGGTTCCCGCCGAGTTCGATGTAAAGTCAGGCAAGAATGTACGTTGGTCTGTTGACCTTGGTACCAAGTCTTACGGCGGTCCAACTGTTGGTGGAGGCAAAGTCTATATCGGCACCAATAATCAGAACCCTCGCGACCCTAGTATCAAGGGCGACAAGGGCGTGATGATGTGCTTCGATGAGAAGTCTGGCAAATTCCTTTGGCAATTGGTCTTCGACAAACTTCCAGCAGGCCGCGTTCAGGATTGGCCTGAAGAAGGCATCTGCTCCAGTGCATCCATCGATGGAGACAAGATTTACTTCGTCAACAATCGATGCTGCGTGGTGTGCGCTACTGCCGACGGTGATTCAACCAAGCCCGGCAAAGGCAAGATCCTTTGGGAATACGACATGATCGGTAAGGATCAAGTGTTTCCTCACAACTTAGCGGTATGCTCTCCTCTTATCGTCGGAGATAAAATCTTTGTTGTCACTGCCAATGGTGTGGATGAAGAGCATATCAATATTCCATCGCCTGAAGCGCCGAGCTTCATCTGCCTGAACAAAGCTGATGGGAAACTGCTATGGAAGAACAATCTTCCGACTCAGTCGCTTGTCGACGCCAAGAAAGCTGGCGGACAAGTTAGCGCGGTAGGACTAGTTAACCAAGGTAAGTTGGCCATGCACGGGCAGTGGTCCAATCCCGTTTATGCCGAACCCAATGGTAAGCCTCAGGTAATCTTCCCAGGCGGTGACGGTTGGATCTACGCATTCAAACCCGACACCGGCGAACTCTTGTGGAAGTTCGATTGCAATCCAAAGGAAGCGTTCTATGTGTTGGGACCGCGAGCTACACGCAATGACTTCATCGGCACTCCGGTCGTTTACGACAACAAGCTGTACATCGGTGTTGGTCAAGACCCTGAACACAAAGAAGGTGTAGGCCATTTGTGGTGCATCGACATCACTAAGACTCCTAAGAACGCAGATAAAGACCTTTCGCCTGCGGCCAAGAAAGTTGGCGACAAGCAGGAGTCGATCCTAGATCCTAAGGCTCCCGAGAACAAAGACTCTGGATTAGTTTGGCATTATGGTGGACCAACCAAGCACGGTGCAGATCGCATCTACTTCTTTGGACGTTCGATGTCGACATGTGCGATTGCTGATGGATTGCTGTACACATCCGACCTGGGTGGATACGTCTACTGCTTCGATGCCAAGACCGGCGAGCGTTATTGGGAGTATGAAACCAATGCGGCAATCTGGGGTTCGCCTTACATTGTCAACGGTCGCGTCATGATCGGTACCGATGACGGTGTGCTGTTCGTATTCAAGCACACCAAGGAAGAAAACGAACCTGAAGAGTTGGAGATGGGCGGCAAGGTCCGAGCGACTCCAGCCGCTGCTAATGGAACGCTGTTCATTCTGACTGAAAGCAAGACAAAGCTGTACGCTGTGTCAGAATCGAAGTAGCTAGTAACCATGCAGCACAACAGTTGATCAAAAAAACCCCTCGCATTTGCCGAGGGGTTTTGTCTTTGCGAACCCAGGATCCGTCAAGGTACCCACGACATGCAACCGGCGCGATACTTTTTCTCACAGCTCCTACCAATGCTGGTTGCGTTTTCACTGGGCGTTCAACTCAGCTCTGCTCAAGGGTTGGCTGGGAAGAAGCCGCCCGATCCAGTCTTGATATTCTCGTCGGGCACTATTAACTCTGCGCACATTATTTGTGGCACGCCGAGCTTTGCAATTTACTCGCCTACCCACGATTCTAGTATAACCCACCTGCTTCTAACACATCATCGCCGTGATCTTCTGGGTCCTGCCTACCAGTACGCCAAGCGAACCAACACTACGATTCTTGGTCCGAAGGCGGAGCAGGATCAGCTCGAAAATCCCGAAAAATTCTGGAACAGCTTTTCCGCTAGCCGATTCCATGACTATCAATGCCAATCGACCAAACGAGCAGTCAAACCGCTCACGATTCAGCCGGTCGATGCAGATTCGAAACTTCAGATTCACGGCGTTGATGTTCAAGTTCTAAACACTCCTGGATTTACACGAGGCAGCGTCAGTTACATCATCAAGATTAGCGGCAAGAATGTAGCCTTCACGGGCGATTTGATCTATGGCGATGGACAGTTATTCGATCTGTATAGTTTTCAAGACTCAGTCGAATCAGCTTCGATTCGCGGCTACCACGGTTACGCAGCTCGACTCGCGCAGCTCGTTGAAAGCCTAAAAAAGATCCGCGAGCAAAATCCATCTATGATCATCCCCGCTCGAGGCCCAGTCATCACGAATCCGGCCGAGGCAATCGATAAGTTGATCGGTCGTGTACAAAAGATCTACTTGAATTATCTTTCTACCACCGCTCTACACTGGTATTTCAAAACCGATCGAATGCGTCAGTGCGCCGAAGCGGTGCAGGGTGGGGCGGTGAGCGATCTTGAACTGATGACTTATGCGGTACACAAGAAGGCTCCTGATTGGATATTCGAGAATGCCACAAGCCGAATGCTGATTTCAGACTCGGGAGCTGGGCTGCTGATCGATTGCGGCTATCAAAAGGTCATTGATGCCGTCGATCAACAAATCAAATCGGGCATTATCAACAAAGTCGAAGCTATCTTCGTCACTCATTACCACGACGATCATACCGATATGGTGCAGGCCGCCGCCGAAAAGTACCAGTGCCCGGTCTACTGCACTGAGGAGTACTATGACATTCTGGCCAATCCAGCAGCCTTTCAAATGCCAGCGATGACCGACAAGCCCATCAAGAATATTCAGGCGTTTCCAGATGGCCACAAAATGAAGTGGCATGAATTCGATTTGACGTTCTACTTCTTTCCTGGTCAAGCAATCTATCACGGAGCGTTACTAGCTGAGCGCCCCGATTCTGAACCAGTCTTCTTCATCGGCGATAGTTTCGCACCCTCTGGATTCGATGACTATTGCCTACTCAATCGAAACCTGATCTCTCCCAACAATGGCTATTTTTTGTGCCTCAATAAACTTCGAAAGTTGGACAAGCCGGTATGGTTGATGAACCAGCACATCTCTCAGGTATTTCAGTTCACCTCCACTGAACTAGACTATCTGCAATCGCGTTACACTGCGCGACAGAAGTTGCTCGCCGAGCTATTCCCCTGGGACGATCCCAATTACGGTATTGATGAACGTTGGGCGAAGTTCTTTCCCTATGCGCAGACCGTGGGGCGAGGCCAGTCAACAAAACTAGAGTTGCGAATCACCAACCACTCATCCAAAACTCGTAAATACGATCTTGTGCTGAACCCGAACGACGACATTCGACTAAAATCAAATACTGCCCAGCTTACGGTTGAAGCTGACAAAATCGGTTCAGCTCAGTTTGAACTTCAGGCAGGATCAAAATCAGGACTATCCGTAGTTACAGCCTCAATCAAGTCGGACGGTATTGATTTAGCCGATTGGGCCGAGTGCCTGATCGTAATCCAATAGTTTGTTTGCAACAGATCATTGGCCTGAGCAACGGGCGTTCAAAGGCACGAGAAACTCAATTACCTAAAACAACACGAATTCATCCAACTACAGATGTCCAAGACAGAGACAAACAACATCGCTAGTCCCCTACGACCTTTCCATAGCTTAATTCTCTGTGGGCTCGCGCTGTTGATGACAATGACTCTCTCAGTCGGAAAGGTTCACGGCGGCCCACGGACGGCAACTCCGCATCCAGTATCGCTTAGCTCAGCGGCCGTTGAGCTCTCGAGCAATCAAGTTCGAGTTGAGATGCAGATCATGCTTGAGGATCTGGTGCTGTATCATAGCCTGTCAGCCGACGGCAATATGAACTACGACCCAAGTGCGCTTACGGAAGCGGCAAAGAAACACCGGAAATTCCTGGTGGATTACTTCAGCATTCTGGACGTGGATGGCAACAAGATCATCGGCAAACTCGAATCTGATGCCTTTGACCAGATTGGCGATGCAGCCGTGCCTCAGGCTGAGCTGATGAAACGTTCGGTGAGTTATCTGTACAGCTATCCTCTGGAAAAGAAACCTCAATTCCTAACATTCCTTCAGACCTTTGGCGGACCGAAGTCAGCCCTGCCATCGATAATGGATCTTTATATCACCCGAAACGAAATCTTCGAGGAATCGGCTCAGATTGCCTTCAATCGCCCTCACACCATCAAGATTGATTGGCAACGCAACCCCGAAGGCAAGAAGCAAACGCTAGCCGAACTGCGCAAGCTTCGGAAAGATCAACTTAAGGATCGTCTGGGTATTGGCAGCTACAGCGGCTTGTACTCATTCCTGTACATCAACCGTTTCGAAGTTCGGCACGAGATCCTGATCCCAGTTACGACGATGGAGCAGTTCTTGCCAGTTCCACGAACCGCCCCCGAGTTTCTTGAAGTCGAAGAGCAAGCCGCATGTCGGCCAGCTATTGAACAATTCTTTAAGACCCATGGCAAAGTGACCATCGACGATCAGGTTATCGAACCTAAAGTACAGCGAGTAAGTTTTTTTTCTGTCGACATCGCCGACTTTGCACTCAACGCCGACCCGAGAAAGATTGGCGTACATCAAGGCCGAGTGGGAGTCATGATTAGTTATCCCAGCAAGAAAGTACCTAAGAAGGTTGATGTGCAGTGGGACACCTTCAGCGAGTACGCTCCCTTCATCGACATGACCCTGCTAATCGGCAATCAAGCCCCTGATCGAACCTATTTCTATCCCAATCAAACTAATTTTCAGTGGACCGGCGAACTTATCGGACCATCCGTTCAGCCAGTTCAAGTCACTGGAAAACTTGCAGACGAAAAGACTCGCATCGAAGTCACCACAAACGTTCTTGGCAATATCTATCGAGCGTTTGATTTCCGCGACGACGAACAAGTTTACGACAGCTTGGCTACCAGTGTGCAGGGAGATCTACTGCGTGAGCTTTACTTGAGAGTTAAAAAGTCATTGATCGTTGCAGAGCAGGGCGGCGACTTGTCCTACATGACGAAAATCGAAGTAACAGAATCCAAGCTCAACCCCAAACTTGCTGATACCTTCAAGACCACCTGGACTGTTACAAGCGTCTCGGAACACTGGGGACACATCCACACGCGTACGACTCAGTATCAAGCTGACTTGAAGTTAGTTGAACAAGCCGGTCAATGGAAGCTTGCCAAGTTCCAACTGCTGGATGAGCAGCGCATACGCTTTGAAACAAGCATTCGTGGCAATGATTCAAATAAGTAACTTACGCTACGATTACGGAAGTGCTGGCTTCCAATTGCGTATCGATCAACTGAGTATCGCGGCTGGTGAAAAAGTCGCATTGATTGGCCCCAGCGGTTCCGGCAAGACTACGCTGCTGCATCTAATTAGCGGTGCTAAGCCGACTCAGCAGGGCAATATCATTGTCGATGACCAACAGCTCAACTCACTCAGCGATTATCAGCGAAGACTGTTTCGCGCGACGAAGATCGGCTTCGTGTTTCAAGATTTTGAACTGATCGAATATCTGAATGTTACCGAGAACATTCGCTTGCCGTACTTGATCAACTCTGAACTGAGGTTCCAGGCCCAGCAGGAACTCACACTTGAACAGTTGACTCTTCAAACCGGCTTGAGTGACAAACTAAAGCGATTTCCCGACCAGCTATCACAAGGCGAACGACAACGCGTGGCGATCTGTCGAGCACTCATCACCTCGCCACGCATTCTGCTAGCCGATGAGCCCACAGGTAGTTTAGATCCAGACACTGCGGCCGACATCCTGCAACTATTGCTACAACAAGCAACGCAGCTAGGCACGACACTGCTGATGGTAACACACGACCATTCGCTGATTCATCAATTCGATCGCACTATCGACATGCGAACTTTAATGACTCAGCCAAATTTGCGATCCACACAGCAGCCTTCAGCGGAGCGTCTTCCATGAACACCCTGCTGCTGGCGTGGCGATACACACGGTTTCATCTGCGAAGATCTTGCATCCTAGTAGCCGCATTGGCCATCATGATCTTCCTTCCACTGGCCACCCGCTGGGTCACTCGGACTTTTGAAGCAAAGGCCATCGCCCGCGCGCAGCAGACGCCGTTGATCATTGGAGCCAAAGGCAGTCGCTTCGCAGTCGCTCTTCACGCACTTTACTTTCGCGGCGAGTCACCGACAGCGATGCGGTATGACGAATTCCAGCGAGTGAACGACTTGGACATTGCCACGCTGATACCGCTGCACTCGCGATTTCGCGCTTCCGGCAAAGTGATTGTGGGAACAACCGCCGAGTACTTCAAAATCCGACAATTGTTCGTTGAGGCTGGCGAGCCGATGTCGCGGTTAGGTGACTGTGTTGTTGGGGCCAGCGCAGCCAAAGACCTAGGCATCTCGCCTAGTGACAAATTACTTTCCGAATCAGATAACGCCTTTGACCTTTCGGGAGCGGCTCCATTGCGCATGCGAGTCACCGGAATATTGCAACCGAGCGGTACAGCGGACGACGATGTGGTGTTCTGTGAACTAAGTACTGCTTGGATTATGGAAGGCATTGGCCACGGCCATGCATTCACCAATGACGATTCGGGCGAGCACAAGCATTCGGCCAGTCAGCGGAATTTGAGTCAGTATCAAGAGGTTACCGACGAGAACATCAAGTCATTCCACTTTCACGGCAACCGCAGCAAGAATCCCATCACTGCAATCATCGCCATGACCGACTCTGAGAAGTCCACCACATTGCTGCAGGGTAAGTACATTGATTCGTCGCAACCCTATCAAGCAATCCGCCCGGTGGAAGTAATCGCTGAGTTGATGGAGGTAGTCAGTCGAGTTCGCGGCCTGTTCGAGATCGGGATCATCAGCTTATTCGTTGCCGCAGTGTTGTTAATGAGCCTTGTGATGTTACTGTCGATTCGTCTGCGAGAGCGAGAGCTAAGAACGATGTACCTATTGGGATGCACTCGAATGAAGATGTTGCAGATTGTAGCCACCGAGCTTGGACTGATTCTGCTCGTCAGCACTTGCCTTTCAATCCTTGCCGCTTGGGCTCTTTCGCAATTCGCCGAATCGTTGATGATCCGATTGATCTAACGATCTAGTTCTGCCAATGTAACCTGCCGCTCCGCGGGAGGCTTTGGAACGCACTGCGTTTTCTCGTTCCGTGGCTCTGCCGCGGAACGCACTGTCTTTGAGGCTCCGCCTCTCTCCGCCCTCTTCCTTGTGGCGTATGCTTCCAGCTTGCGAATCCTCACAACAATCTGGCTCGACAGGAGCCTCGCACTCCCTTTGGGCAATTCCACTACATCGGCTTGTGCCACTGAGGCTCGTCGTGCTTAGTTCGAGCGTTCGCCAATCGCGCGAGTACAAACAGAAAATCGCTCAAACGATTCAAGTAGATCACCAACTGGCTATAGTCGGACACCTCAGGCTGGCGACACAGACTCACAGTCTCACGTTCAGCTCGACGACAAATCGTTCGCGCCAAATGCAACTGAGCCGCCGTATTGCAGCCACCGGGAAGTATAAACACTGTCAATGGCACCAGCTCAACTTCAGCAGCATCGATCCACGACTCAAGCTGTGAAATTCGTTCACTACTTAGCATTCGCATGCCCGATGCATCGGGATTTGGAGTCGCCAGCTCGGCACCTATGCAAAACAGATCGGACTGAATCGACCGTAAAATCTGGAACAACGAGTGCGATTGCACCGTACCCTCAGCCAGATCGCCCGACATGGCCGCAATAACCACTCCCAAGCAGGCATTCAGCTCATCGACCGTACCATAAGCATTGATTCGAGGATCATCCTTGAAAACTCTTGGCCCAGCGAACAGTCCCGTAGTACCCTCATCGCCGGTCTTCGTATAGATTTTCATTTTCGCCTTTTCCGTAGCTGATCTCGCCAGAGTTCAGTTGTTTCCGTAGCTGATCTCGCCAGAGTTCAGAAATTGCCGACTTTCAAATTTTCATCCGCTTCTTGGCGACATATTGTAGGGGAGAGCAAAGTAAGTGAGTACCACTGTTGAAGCGGCAGGCTTTTTGCTTTTGACCCGATCTTCGCCTCAAAAACTCTTACTGATGAAGCACCACGACCGTTGGGACCTACCCAAGGGACACGCCGAACCTGGAGAGGAAATCTTGCAAGCTGCCCTGCGCGAAACCGAAGAAGAAACCGGCATTGCAGCGTCGCTCATCGAAGTAGTTCCCGAGTTCAGCTTTATTGTCGAGTACGATGTCAAAGGTCAAAAACGCGGCAACTATCACAAGCGAGTCACCTATTTTCTTGGCCTAGTTCGGGAACCATACTCAGTTCACTTGACCGAGCACATTGGTTACGAATGGTTCGATTGGCCAGCCAAGGTACCCATTCAAGCTCAAACCATCGACCCTTTGCTGCAGAAGTTGGCAGAGTTTCTTGCCTTGCGCTGACAATTACGCTCATCAGACTGTTGCAACGGACGAGTGCAACTCTTACCTTGACAGTTATTCGCTAGGGAAATTAGGTTCCGCAAAACCTCTGGCGAACATTCTGATACTCAGCATTGGAGTCCCTTGTGGTCGAACAGGTCTTTTGTGTAGTTGGCGGAATCGCAGTCTTTCTAGCCGGCATCGCGCTCTCTCGAATGCGATCACCCGATTGGAAGTCGGATCAGATGACCGACCACGAACAGCGTCATGCGAACAAACTCGGGCAAGTTCAACGGGTCTTTCGCTGGATCAACAACAAGCTGATCTGCATCATCGGTGGCATGATCGTGACAACTGCGGCGATACCGCATGGACGTTATTGGATGATCGCTTGGTCCGCGATTTTCTTCTTGCTGCTGATCTGCATTCTGCTCGCCATGCTCGACGCCCTCTCCTCGCTGTTTGCCTATCGCCACACTCTGCCATCGACGCTGCGAGGCACGATCGGTGAAGATGCGAATCAGTCGTAAAGTCTGTGCTAAAGTTATTCGACTCACAACAATCCTTTTTCATCATTCCCGCCAGTAAAGATCCCCATCATGACAAAGCTCGACCGACGCCAGTTGCTATCCTACGCGGCTTTTTCTCCTGCTGTTGCCGGCGCCCTTGCTTCCACCTCCGAAGCTTCATCGTTGGCCGATAGTCCGCTCGCCCGCGCCCCAAAACGATACGCTATGAAGAAGTCGATCAACCTGTGGGCCTTTCCGTATCCCAGCAAGATGAACCTGCGTCAGTGTTTGGAGCTGGCCAAGCGAGCTGGCTTCGATGGCATCGAGTTGAACTATGACCTCGATAGCGACCTGTCTCCCAAAGCCAACTCACAAGACTTTGCCAAGATTCGTAAGATGGCTGACGAAGTTGGAATCGCTATCAGCGGATTGTGCTCGTTTCTGTTCTGGCCTTACCCGTTGACCAGCAATGATCCCGCCGAACGAGCCCGCGGTATGGAACTGGCCGAGTTGATGACGCAGGCCGCCGCTGATCTGGGCACTGAAAATCTCTTGGTGGTTCCCGGCGCTGTGCACATGCCTTGGCGAGCCGATCATGATCCGACACCGAACGACGTTTGCGATGCTCGTGCCAAAGCGGCTGTTGCCAAGTTACTACCGAAAGCCGAAAAGCTTGGCGTGTACATGAACATTGAGAACATCTTCTTCAACGGCTACCTGATGACTCCAATGGAGATGGTGCAATTCGTTGATCACTTCAAGAGCGACCATCTTCGAGTTCACTTTGACACCGGCAACATCATGATGTTCCAGTTTCCCGAGCACTGGATTCCAATCCTGGGTAAGCGAATCAAGAATGTGCACCTGAAGGAGTTCACCAAGAAGGGCACCGACTTTTCGCTGGAGACCTTCCGGCCGCTGCTAGATGGCACTACCAATTGGCCCGCAGTCATCGAAGCCTTTGATGCAGTTGGTTACAACGGCTACTTGACGTTCGAGTACTTCCATCCCTACGCACACTATCCCGAAGCCTTGATCTACCAGACCTCCGACTCGCTCGATCGCTTACTTGGCCGGAAACAGGCTTGAGCAGCAGACTTGAGCTTCCGAGCTTGAGACATGAGCACAAAGACAGCACGCTTGAGCGATTCGCGTGATAGCATGACACTTATCGCTGATCGCCCGTGTCTGGTTCCCAGACAGGCCATTCTCGACCAAGTATCGATCGACTTGCGTTGCCAAGACATCACAAAGCTACCGAGTTCAAGTTGACCTCCTTTCAAATTGCGATTGACCAACTCCTGCTTTACTTGCTGGAAAGCGGAATCATTGCCATCGGTGACCATCTTGAGAACAATCAGGCCATCATTTGAAACCTTGTGAAGCTGCAATAACTTCCAATCGAGAACTTGACCTATCCACCAATTCAAGTTCTCTCGACCACGATCATAGTTCTCACAAAAGCCGTGATAGGTTCGAACCAGGCACTTTTCCCAAAAATCCATAACGCTTCCTTCAATATAGGATCACTATTATTGGGAAGTGACATGAGAAATACAATCGAGCCCGCTAGAAACTCGATGTGTGATAATTTGAGTTAACGTCCTCGATAGAATTGGAATTCTCCGCGTTCGCAAAAGCCGCCGCGTGGCTGCCAGCGAGGGTCGTCTAAGAAGATAACCTTTAGTCCTCCGTTGAGATTTCTAATCGGGTGTTGTCGACTTAATTCAATACCCCAGGCCATAGTTACCTTCGTTCTACTTGCCTGAATTTCATAGAGCGTCGGAGGCACAATGAAGTTGCGAAATCCATCATCTGTAATGGCCGTGCCGCATAAATTCAGCTTCTCTAGTTGTGTCATCTTAGGGAGTTTTTGGAGACCAACATCCGTGATTTTTGTTCCACTCAAATCTAACGTCCTAAGATTTGGCATCTCAGGAAATTTTTGCAAGCCCTCGCCGGTGATCAAAGTTTTGCTCAAATCCAACTCCCTTAACAATGGCATGTCAGGCAACTCGCGAAACTCCTCATCGCTAATTGGACTGCCTGGCAAGATCAACCGTATTAATCTGTCTTTTTGAACCTTCAAGTTCTCCAAATCCCTTCCCGTTATTGGGACGTTAATCAATTCTACTCCAATTTCTTTCAGTTCTTGGTTCCGCGTCAAGACGGAAAATGCTTTGTCAGACAAGGTAATATTCTCAAGCTTTATGCTCACACACTTGATGCCACTTAGCGAATCGGCGGCGTCATCACTCAATACACAATTCGAAATGCTAAGCTCCTGAGTTCTAATCTTTCCCAACGATTTGGCGACCTCATCACTGATTTCACAACTCGAAAGAGCTAACTTCCTGGTCCAAACTGTCTCAAGATTTCGAGCCTGTTCCGCATTGAAGTTCGTGTTCTCAATCATCAAGCTCTCAAGAAAATTGCACCGCTTGCCCGGCCAAACATCTGATGGAACCTCTGTGAATTGACCAATTTTAGTTACAAACTCCAACAACTTTGGGTCGGCGCTAGCATGGGAGATAAATGCTGAATATGGAAATTCTCTGCGGCCTTTCCAGTCTTGGTCATCTTTCGAAATGCGTCTTAACCATCCAGAGATATCCAAATGAAGCCGCGATGGAGTTTCTTGGGCGAAAACGGATGTGCAGTGCAAGATCGCTAAGAAGAAGGCTGTATTAAGAATCTGCTTCATCATTGTGATACGCAATCAGTTGGTGCCTCTAATCGAATCAATGGGACGCGGCTGACTAAAGACTTAGCGCCACACGGAAGCCAACAGAGTATGTCCGATAATTGGGTTCGTTATAGTTGCGGTAGGCGGAGCGGCAGAGATCTCCGCTGCTGACCCAACTGCCGCCGCGCAATATTCGGTACATTCCATCTTGGGGACCAACTGGATCGGTGACATTTCCAGTCGAGTAGTCCGCCTTCCAATCCCAACACCACTCCCAAACATTGCCGTGCATGTTCACTAATCCGAACTTGTTCGCGCGGCCAAGTTCATCCACCGCGACAGTCTTCCGCCGAAATGCCCCTTTGGCCACATTAAATCGATACGGGTGGTCGCCATTGTAGTTTGCCTGATCCGTTGTAATGTCATATCCGAAATGAAAGGGAAGAGACGTCCCGGCTCGACAGGCATATTCCCATTCTGCTTCGGTTGGTAAGCGATAGCCGTTGCCGGTTGGATGGATCGACACCGTCGCGCTTTGAATCGAGTTTCCATCCTTCGTCACTCCGCTGAATTGGTAGTAGGCCGTGCGCCCGTCCAACTCGCTAAGCCGATTGCAAAACCAGACCGCATCAAACCAACTAATCTGCTCAACGGGCAATTTTGTCGAGCCGGTAAAGTTGCTAGGGTTGAAGCCCATCACGCGTTGGAATTCATCCTGCGTTACTTCGTACTTACCCAAGTAGAAATCTCGGGTGATCGTCACACTATGTGAAGTTTCACCACTATTTTGTTCTCTCAGTCCTGTTGAACCCATTGCAAAATTACCGCGTGGCACCAGCGCAAATTCCATTCCAATCGCGCGACTGGCGAAAGGTTTCGCCGCTGCAGCTTCTGCTGATTTTGACGCAAGATCATTGTCCTTGGTTGGCAGGCTGCTCTTTTCCAGAAGCAAGTCAGGGCGGCCATTAATTTGTGAATTGACCGATCGGCCCAGATCGTGATGCAACAGCTTCTCGCGGACACGCTCGACTTCATTTGGTGGGAGATCTGCTACCAACTGCTTGCTCACTGCTTCCGACACAGAACGCTCCAGTCGTTTTGCGATGGCCGCGAAATCCTCATGATTGGCAACACTCTGCGGAAGCACTTCGAGCAGGTTTTTGGCAAAGGCTCCATGACCCCAGGGTTCATATTCAAAGAGCTGTTCATGCCAATGATAAGCGAAGAGAGCCGCCGTGTTAGCAGGTAAGTTCTGCTCGTAGACGCTGTGCCCGAAAGCTTCCTCATGCGTGGTGACACCAGTCCACCAAGCTCTACCAAACATGATACAATCGGCAAGCAATACGCGATTGCCTGCATCGCAGCTATCGAGCGCCACCAAGATCTCGTCGATGTCTACAGATTTCTCGGGGTCGATTTCTTTGAGAGGATCTTGTGTTTGGTAGATGCGAACGATGTTTCCCTCAGCGTCCTTAACTGTTCGCAGTGTCGAATCAAACGCGCAGTACATGGACTTCGACGGGCCTGAGGATTTGGGGCAATGTCCCCGCCCCCAGAAGCCGACGACTACCACGCCATGTCGATTGCCCTTGCCGCTCATAGCTTCTAGCTTTTCTCGAATAGCCACATGCGTTGCCTGAGGGCCAAGTAGGAGGTCAACAGTGTAGCCGTAATCTTGGAGTACTTTGGCTACCGCTTTTGCGTCGACCTCAGGAAATAGTAACGGCTTCGGCACATTTAGTGCTGCGTTTTCGTATTCCGATACCGCAACTAGCAATGCGTACTTAGATGGACCCTGAGCACTGGCATCCGACATGTCGATGAATGCTCCAAGCACAAAAGCTGAAGTTATACAAAGCAAGCGAAGCAGTGGATTCCGCATAGTTCGATCTTACTAAGTTCAAGGTTGGAAGAAATCGGCTCGGCTCAAATGCAGCCTACTTGTAGAGATGAAATTCACCTCGCAAGCAGTATCCGCCTCGTGGCGGCCATCGAGAGTCATCGGCGAAGAAGACATACAAAGGCATCTTACGGTTGTCGTTGTCTTGATATTGACGAGTAATTTCGAGTCCCCAGACTTGAGTCACTTTCGTGCCTGCCACGTTAATCATGGACAGGTTAGGAGATACAACAAAACTCCGGACACCTTCGTCAGTGACTTGGGTTCCGGTTAATTTAAGCTCCTGCAGCTTCGATAACTCGGACAACGCTCGGAAGCACTGATCGTCGACCGGACACCCCGCAAGCGATAGCTTGATCAAAGGTAATGTTCTCAGTGCCCCTAAACTTGATTCCGTCATAAAACGACAGTTTGAGACAACCAATTCCGACAAGTTTGCTTTGCCTTTCATGAAGGCTAAGAACGCCGGCGCAGACATTTCTACCTGTTCTAAAGTCAATGATTGGCACACAATGCTCCCCAGCGATTTTGCAACATCCTCATTCATTACGCAATTCGAGATCGTTAACTTTGGGGTTGAAATATTCTCGATTTTGCGAGCTTGTTCAACTGTTAGCGTCGTGTGACTGATGTGCAGGCTTTCCAAATTCTGCTTTGAAACACTCTCTAAGAACGAAGTCAACTTGGGATCTGACGTTGCATTGATGATGGAAGCAGCATATGGCCGATTCCTTGGACTGGGCTTGTCTTTCTTGTCGTAGCCACCTGCCTTGTCGTAAGCACCCGGTCCTCCTGTATGATGCAAGGAGAGTCGCGAAGCGGGCACATCAGACTTTTGCGTCGCGAAAAAAAACAATGCAAAAGTCAAACACAACGAATTAATCACAAGGTCCCTCCTCGATATGCATCAGACAGCAGTTGCCACCTTGTTCAACATTATACAACGAACGACTGGCTAGAGGCTGTGGCCTAACCGCCCGAAGTCCTCATCGCAGTGTTTTCTCGTGAACCCTTCCGGCGGCGCTCGTACCTCGCTTGCCACCCTCCCGCGAAATAGTCAAACTGTGATTGATGCTTTTTCGCTCGGAACGGTCCGATGAATAGCGCTGAGGCATGAGGAGTAGCTATGAGCGTGAGCATCATGTGACTTAGTCGAGATCAACATGCCTGAGCAGCAACCAGAAGAAACTACATCGCCCGACGAATTTGCTTCGATCTTTCAACCACCAGCAGTACACGATCCATCAGAACTGAAAAAGCAACACGTTACAGTGGCGGAGAGGCTTACATCGCTGCGGTCAACTAACAGGCACTCTGTGCCATTGTTTCTATTTCTGACATTGATCGGAATCGGCAATGAGGCAGCACTAAGCCTTGCTGGAATTCAGCTCTCAATGTGGAAGTTTCCTTGGCACTTAGGCCTGTCTGTCAAACTCTGGTTTGCGATTCTCGTATTGGCAGGACTGACCGATTTCGTAAGCCGATTGCTCGACTGGAAGCCTGAGCTATCTCTTTACATAGTTGGCAGCGTTTTGATCCCGGCCATTCTGCTGTTCTGCTGGCGTCATTTCATATCGCCCGGATCACCGACTGGTTATGAGTTTGGCATTTTCATCCTGCAAGCCATTGTTTGCTTTGCTGCGAAACCCGATTGGAAGTTAACAACCCTAGTCACGATGTTTGGAATTATCGGCAGTGGCTTCGCCTTGTTCCACTGGATGGCATACGCGTCGATAACCTGATTTAGCTGTGGGCAGATTGTGCTGATCCGCCTCACCTTCAGGTCGTCGTAGTAACAAGTAGCTGCGGGCTACTCTTATTCGGGCTAACGCTCTTTAGCTGATTCTAGTTGCTTGAGGAAGTAGGTAGAATATCAGCTCTCCATCCAAGAGCATCCTCTGTTCAATCGAGTTCACAGGCTATGACCGCTAGTCTCCACAACATGATTACGTATGCAGGGCAACTAGTGCTGCTCTGCTTGGCTTCGTCGAGTTCGCTATTGGCTCAACAATCACCGCAGCTTGAACATCGCTGGGTCTACCTGAGTAGCAACTTTCAAGCTGAAGCAGAACCCGAACGCTCGATTGCTATTGTTCGTCGCGCGAAGAAAGCGGGATACAACGGAATCCTGCTAACCGATTACAAGTTCTCCGTGCTACACAAAGTGGTGGACCGCTACTTCAAGAATGTGGCTGAATTCAAGCGAGTGGCGGACGAATGTGAAATGGAGATCATTCCGGCCGTGGCTCCATTTGGTTACAGCAATGGTATCTTGGCTCATGATCCCAACTTGGCAGAAGCTATTCCTGTTCAGGAGCTACCTCTAACCGTCGAGAATGGCGAACCTCAGCTACCCAAGCCGACCGAACTGTATTTAGCAAATGGAGGCTTCGAACAAGCTACTGGAGATGTCGCTGCTATGTGGGGTTTTCAAGATGAACCCGGCAAAGCTAGTCTCATCGACAAGCAAGTAAAGCACTCAGGCAATCAGTCCTTGCGATTTGAAAATCTTGGCAAGACGAATGCACCTCATGGGAACGGACGAATTTCCAAGAAGCTTAAATTGACTCCTTGGCGTCAATATCATGCTTCCGTTTGGATTCGAACCCAGGATCTTATTTGTGATGAAGTTCGCGTCACCGCGATAGGTAACGGAAGAACTCTGGTTCATTCCTCCCTCGGCGTTAAGCCAACTCAAGAATGGACTCAGCACCATGTGGTCTTCAATTCTCTCGATCTGACCGAGGCACAATTCTACTGTGGTGTTTGGGGCGGCAAGAATGGAACGATTTGGTTCGATGATGTTCTGTTTGAAGAAGTCGCCTTTTTGAACCTCGTACGACGGGACGATTGTCCACTAACAATAATGAGCAGTGATGGAGAACGTTTTGAAGAGGGATTGGATTTTGAGTCTCTGGTAGATCCCAACCTTGGAAACAACCCATGGCTAGGCGAATTTGATGTTTATCATCAACCACCCAAGCTCCGCCTCACACCCAACTCGCGTATCAAGAATGGAATGCGGCTCCGCGCAAGCTACTACCACACATTGACCATTCATGAAGGCCAAGTGGCTTGTTCGCTGGATCATCCCGACGTCTTTCGAGTTCTAAAGAAACAAGTGGCGGGTGTCGAAAAGCTGTTTCAGCCTAAAACCTATATGCTGTCGCACGATGAGATTCGTATTGCCAATTGGGGAGAGGCAGGAAGGCTCGGTAGGCGAACTGCCGGCCAGTTGCTTGCTCAGAACGTGCAGCAAACAGTGCGTGTAATTCACGAGATCCGGCCAAATGCTCGCTTCTGTATTTGGAGCGATATGTTCGATCCCTACCACAACGCAGTGAAGGGCCCATACTATCTTGTCAATGGACCTCTCGAAGGCTCTTGGGAAGGCTTACCCAAGGGAACAACCATCATCAATTGGAACAGTGGAAAGCCCGAGGAGAGCTTGCCATTTTTCGATAAACTGGGCCATACGCAAATCCTGGCTGGATACTATGACGGCGATCCGAAGTCGATAGCGGATTGGCTCAAGAAAGCGAAAGGAATCAAGTCGGTTCGAGGTGTCATGTACACTACGTGGACAAACAACTACGAACACCTGGAATCCTTTGCCAAGTCCGCTTGGCAGGCTCAACCATGACCTTTCATAAGCTCATATTGGGATCCAGTCGGCCCCTCCATTCAGTCGGAACGAAATTGCTTCTAGTTAAATGGCTAGAGGCAACCATCGAAATACGATTTAGGTTATTGAGGAATACTCATCGTGGCTTCTCATAGGAGTGTACCACAACTCACCGACTCTGATCGCAAATGGCTAGAGATGCGGTGGCGTTGGTTGATAGGGCAGTTTGGAGATAGACGGGATAAGCCAATCGTATTGACGGAGCCCGAGTATTTCCCGGAAGAATATCGCTTTGATGAAGCTAGCGTCGATCGTTATCTGACTCGAGTTTGTAGCTATATGGATGCCGATCGGAGTAGAATTCAGCTTCACTTCCACGAGGAATTACCCAAGATCACGACGGGTACCGATGCAAAATCTTTTGCTGGGCTATACGTTGAAAATGGGGAACAGGTCGAAATCTGGATCGAAGCCAAACAACTTGATGACCCTTTATCTCTGGTTGCTACATTAGCCCACGAAGTTGGTCACCTTCGCTTGTTGGGTGAAAAAAGAGTCAACGATGATGAGCCTGATCATGAATTCCTCACAGACCTGAGCGTGATTTTTTTTGGACTCGGCATCTTTACTGCAAATTCTGCAGTCCGGGAATCCCACTTAACATTCGGGCAGTTCCACAGTTGGGAAATCTCGCGGCTTGGCTATTTGTCCCTGCCAATGCAAGGTTATGCAAACGCACTATTGGGGTACTCGCGCGGAGAGTTCAATCCTGAATGGAGCCGTTATCTCAGACCAGACGTCCGAAGCGTTTTCAAGCAATGGCAGTCTACCTTCGAAGACACACCTCCGTTCAGAGATTGTTCCTACGATCCAGTGTTTCTGAAAAGATATGGTAACCGCATAAGCGGTTTGAGAGTTTGTGACAGACGTGAGCCCGATACTCAAGTTGAAGATTCGCAGGAGGCGACGTGCTATTTTTGCTGTGCTCCGCTGATCGATGGAAGCGATGTCTGCGTTCAATGCCAAGAAAGCATGGACGAAAACACAAATCTTCTCGAGGAGGAGTACGAAGACGAACAGAACAGAATCGCATTCGCTCAAAAGTCCGCGAAGCATCTTCTCTGGCTTACGGCAATCTCGATGCTGACCTTGGTCGCCTATAGCATCTTTCATTCCTTTTTCCTGCGCAGCTAACACTGCGAGTTTCGGGGAGTTAGGCAATTTCTGGCGGCGATTGTGTTGAAACAAATCATGAATCTTGATCCTTCAGATAAACAAGCGGCCAATACGGCAAAGCACTCGCCAGAGAACGAACTCGATCTGGCTAAAGTTTACATTGCGCCCAATGAAACGCATCGACCTTCATCACTTTCCGAAGGCCGTTTAGGGTTGGGCGTTACAATTCCTGTGACAGGCGTTTTTGCCATAGCCAAATGGACTCTGCCAGTTATCTTGGGAACGGGGCCAATCTTTTCCCTAGGATCATGGATTGAGGAATGGATATTGGTCATACTACTCGGCGCATTCATCGGAGCGGCCAGAAATCGCCCGACCATATTAGAGCCATCGACCTATTTTTTGGTTGGCTATGTGCTGACGCTACCGCTTTACGGCCGAGACAAGTTTGTACTGCTCATACTTGCTTTCGGCATCGCCACCACATGGCTTCTTGTCTTAGCGATGTTCGCTGGCGCAATTGGTAGGCGAGTTTTTTCGCTTTTTACACGAGCTTGACGCCTTTGCGCTTGTAGTGGACGAGGTTACGAGTTCTTTGCCTCCGTTCTGAACGTGGGGCGACGAGAAGCAGTCGGCCTAGCTGGTCCGCCAAACGTCGACTTCAGACCTAAAAATCCGAACTCCAGAAACCAATTCAAAAATCGCAGTGCAGGATTCGCATAGCAGAACTCGTAACCTCGTCCACTACCTTCTACGCTTGAGGCATGTTCTCGAATCGATAGATGCCGGAAGTGCTAATTGGACGTCGTACAATAGAGTGACTTGAGAGACACGCACCTACATACAGCTTATTGCAAAAGCGTACGCCTACGGCTGACGGTTAAACACAGTTGAGCGAAAGAAATGAACTAGCTAGCTGACATGCTGCATGTAGACTTCTTCGTAGGGTTGGATCACCACGAAGCCATTGCCACGAAACATCATCTGGAAACTTTCGCCAGAACCGCGGCCGAAAAAGGTTTTCAAGGATACGTCGGTTTTGAATTCTGGTTGCAAGCCTCCGCTCCAGGCAATCGTCGCATTGGGATCGGTGTAAACGGGATTGTCTGGTGTCACCACTAGCGTCAGAGGATCATAATGCGTTGTAATGGCTAACATGCCACTGCCGCGCACTTCGACGTTGAACAATCCGCCGGAGAGCATCGCACTGACCTTCCGCATCATGCGAATGTCAAAAGTGAGCGTGTCATCCAAGGCAAGCACATCGTTACCGTTGACAAATATCTGATCGTTCTGCATGTCGAGCACAGTAATCTTCTTGCCGCTATCGGCCAGATACAACTTGCCATTGCCTTCAGCCTTGGTCAGCCTAGCGCCTTCGCCGCTAACTGCTTTCTTGAGCAGATTACCAAGCCCTCTGTCGAGCATGCCCTCGCGAGTAAATTTGATGTTACCTCGGTAGGCTACCATCGATCCCGTCTTGGTCCAGATCATTCCATTCAGGTTGATCTCCAACATTCGCTCGTTCTCAAGCTCAAACTCGCCTTGATTGAGGTCGCGCTGAGCGGTCTTTTGAACGAACTCTTGAATGCTGAATCTTCCCATGATGGCTCAACTAAGCTGTAAGGTGTAAGGAAAAACTATTTGGCAAACTGCCTTATCCAACCTAACGCGGTGGTAAATGCTGAAATCGCAATAAGGATAATCACGGCGATGGAACCAATTCGTGGTCGAATCGCGTACAAGATGATCACAATGATGATGCCAACCAATAAAGCCCCACGAACTCGTTGCCATCCCAATCGTTCAAGCTGCGGAGCTGCAATCCATAATATTCCCAGCAGAATGGCTACCTTCCAAAGCATGCCTGAAAGAAACTTACTTCCACCTGGGTCCAAACTAGGTATGAAGTGAATTAACGTGCCAACACTTGCGAGAACGACTGTAATAATAGCAAGTAGCGCTCGTTGCAATCTTGGGTCGGACGACGATTCCACCGTTTTGAGCTTTGTTGGAGCCATATCAAATGTGCCCAAGCGATTCGAGCCATTTCGTGATCGACTCCATGGGCACCGTACTCCATTTGTTGACATCTAGTCCCGGCGGATTCAGATAATTTGCCACAAACCCCAAGATGTTCAACTGCTCGACTAGCGTCTCAGCCTTGCCACCGACAAACAAGAAATCGATGGTCTGCAACGGCATGCTGCCTCGATTGAGCGGAAGTCCACGATGAGGAGTACCGATGGTAACCACGGCGGAAAATTGTTTGTTGGCCGAAAGCGCGGATCGAACAGCAAGCTGCCCTGTCCCCAACCTCCAACAACTGTACGTAAGCTATCGAGCTTATATTCCTGACTAAGTCTTGCAATCAGCCGTTCAGGCCAACTCGGTCGCCTCGTCTCGCGTCCAGGCTTTAGGATTGTTCGACGTGGGAATGACGATCAGCCATCCGCAGTTCTTGCTAAATTCCTCCCAGGCTGGCTTCAACTTCTCGATTTCGACTGGACCAGGCTCGGGAAACAACACCAAACAACCCAGAATATTCTTTGAAGGTTGCGGAGGTATGATCGCGTGAATCTGATTGGGAATGTCAGCTAACTTGATTTGAGTGACAGAACATTTGGCGGCCGCATCTTCCTTGCCGTCCGCATCCACATAGGACAACTTGCGAAGTCCCGCAGGCAATAGCTCCGTTGGCCACGTAGTGGCTCGCAGTTTCAAAGTTCTCGTTGGCCCAGTCGAGTCATCTCGAAGAACCAGTTCATAATCCCGATCTAGCTCTGTTACTGCAAGTGCGGCAACCAAATCAGAAACTGATTTAAGAGGTTGTTTATTGAACTCGGTCAATTCTTGCCCAGACTTGAGACCAGCTTTGTCAGCAGGCGACTTGTCATCGACACTGGTCACTCGCAATCCGGTCTCCGTTGTATCAACTTGTATCCCTAAATATCTGCGTCGATATACGGGAACTTCTTCTACAAGCTCGCACTGTAATTGCAACTGTTCATCACCACGACGCACGGTGAAACTAAACGGCTCGCCAGCGTCGACTTGAGCCAAAGCAGCTCGCAAATCAGCTAACAATTCAACAGGTTGCCCTTGGGCACTGACAACAATATCCCCAGGCTTCGCGCCCGCTTTGGCAGCCGGTGTTCCCGGAGCGGCACCCGTTAGCTTGATTGGTCCAGCCAATTCATTTTGACCTCGCGATACAATTCCCAACCTTCCAATACGAATGTCTTTACCCTCTTGGAGTTTGGGAAGCCTCTTGAGAATATCCTCCAGCGGAATTGCAAAGCCGATTCCGGAATCATAAAGCATCGTGGGATCAGAATCGAGCATTTCTGCTGCGGCTATTGGAGTCAGAACACCAATCACTTTCCCGTTCAGGTCAATCAGCGGTCCGCCATAGTTGATCGGCGAGACTTTGGCATCGGTCTGAACGGCCCGTCCGTAGGCTCGACCCATGGCACTGATGATGCCAACCGACTGTGTGACATTGCGACTATCGTAAGTCTTTCCAAGAGCAATGCACCATTGTCCTACCTGCAGCGAAGCCATCGCACTGGCTTGAGCATAGGGTAGGGGATCGTCCGACTCCACCTTCAACAAGGCTAGCTCCCGAGAGTAGTCTCTGGCAACAACTCGTGCGGGAACTCTATTTCCCGAAGGCAACGAAACCAGAATTGAGTTTGGAGGTTGCTTAAAGCTATATAACGACGAGACGATCCAACCTGCCGGGTCAATGATTGTTCCAGTGCACGGCCCCTCTGTGACAACTTGCCGATCGATCTTCTCTTGACCTCCAAAGGTCTCAATCTGCACCACACACGGAGCTACTGCTTCAACCGATTGGCGAAATGCATTCTGCTCCAGTCGAAGTAACTGGCTGTTGTCAACTTGGCAGGCTTCCAAAGCGACTGAATGCAAACAACATCCCAATAGTAGGCCGACATATAATCTGGATGGAAACATCATGGTCGAACGATAACCTCTTTTAGTTCCGAGCCACGTTGAACCAGTAGCACAACTTGATCGCCGCGATCCATGTAACTCAGCTCCTCTACCAACGAACCCTGCGAAGCCACGCGTTGCGAGTTAATAAAGAGAATTAAGTCATCGGATTGTAGACCAGCCTTTGCCGCTCGCGAGCTTGGCTGAATCAGATCAACGTAGGCTGGCGTCTTCGGCAAAATGTTTGGAATGAGCACAATTCCTAGACCGGCCAGAGTTGCTGGACGGTCGGCAACCTTTCGCGCCGAGGTGGCTCGAGCAATCGACTTACCACTAAGCAGCGTTTGAACAGACTGCTTAAACTGGGCGACTGGCAATGCGTAGTTGATCCAGATATTCGCGTTGGTATCTCGCAACTCTTTACCGAGGATGCCGAGCAGCTTTCCATCGATGTTGACTAGAGCTCCGCCGGCCGCACCCGGATTATTCGACATAGCATCGATGATCAGTGCTGGCCCTTGATACACTGACTGAAAATTGCCTCGTCGCGCCTTCAGGTCAGTGATCGTCATGACGACACCTTTCTGAAAGCTGGACATCTCACTTCCAGCAGCAATTGAGAAAAGGTTGCTAATCGCCAACACTCGCTCTCCAACAGTCGCATCAACGGCTTCTGCAAGCGAAAAATAGGCTGGAGGAGCTTGATCCGCTTTTAAAACGGCCAATTCCAAGTTGGGGTCGATGCCAAAGATCTGAGCTTTCATTCGGCGACCGTCGCTCGACACTACTATTATTTCTGAAACGTCAAGAACCGTACTCCAAACTGTCAGAATGTGACCTTCAGCCGATATAAAAAAACCGCTTTGATAGTGGTCCAAACCCAACCCACCAGCACCATATATTTTGACGGTCTTGATTTCGCTGCTGACCGCACCGTCTTGCAATGATCCGAGCTGAGAATTCTGAGCCATCGCAGAGTTCAACACCGCGACTGCAACAATCATGAAGCAGAAGCACTTCAACGCGAAAGCAACCCAGTTCGATGTTTTGCTGCAAGAGATATGGAGAATGCGAGCCTCGCTGATATTCAGCACTTGATCGTGCATCATGGCTTGGACTCCTTGGCTGGCTCTGCTCCGGGTGCACCGCCAGCGCTGCTGGCAGCTTCACCATTGGCTGCAGCTTCTGAACCCAAGAGGTACTCGTCCACTTCGACTGACATCAATATATCCATACCGTATTGCAGACGAATTCTAGATGGCAAGGAATACGCCTTCGAACCAACCTCGTAGGACTTGTATCGGTCAAAATACACCTCAGCCGGATCGGTACCCTCGTCACCGAAGATCTCAATGAGTGAAACCTGTTTGTTGGCCGTATCCCAACTGTAACGAACTTTGGAATCGTACCACGAAGTCTCAAGAACTTCATGCAAGGGCTGCTCCTTCAAAACCAACGATTGGCCCACGAATACGGGAAACTGTCCGAGATAAACTGTTTCGCCAATTTTTTCCGGGCCTTGCTGCAGCAGCTCTTTTAGCGCGCGGTAAGCAACTCCCACTCCGCCAAATTTCCGTTCTGCAATGACGTCGGAGATATCGCCCTTGTATTGCGAACGCCGCGATCCCACGGTCACATCCATTTGCTCCCCGGAAACAAGTACATCGACCTTGGTGGACTCACCAATCAGTTTGCCCCGTAATCGAATTGCTGGAACATTGGCAAAATCTCCCAGTGCAGCCATCTGAGCGTAGATCGATTGTCGAGCTTGGCGATTGAAGTAGTAGTTTGAAAAACCTTCGCGAAGTTCAAGCATCGAGTCAACAAGCTTGAAATCGGGCACGCCCGGATAGAGCTTTCCCGACTTTGGATCAATCTGAGGCTCCTTCGCTTGTCCGTCAGACTTTGGATCCGACTTTGGTTCAGGCTCTTCAGTGGGAGGCGAATCGGGCTTCTTGTCGCCCTCGCCCTCTTTAGGCTTCTGGCCTGGTTTTGGCTTGCGTTCGTCAGGCTGCCCATCGAGACCCAGTTCGACAATCTTATTGAGTTGGCTTGGTGTATGAACTCCAGTCAATCGAGCCAAAATGGTCTGCGACTTGCCTTCGCGTTTGAACTCAAGCGGCACTCGATAGTCTTTGGGCAATGTGCCAAGTATGTTTTTAAATGAGTTGGTCGTAGTCACCTCTCGGTCGGCAAAACGCACGATCTCATCCCCGTATCGTAAGCCTCGGCGATAGGCATCGCTGTTGCTTAAGATATTACTGACCACTACGCGTCCCGAATCGTCTGTGGTCACCGTAGCTCCCAGGGTTGCGTGATCAAGCAGCCTTCCGCTCTTGAGCATGCTCAGGAAAGTACGAATCTGATTCATGCTAATTGCATAACCCACACCTACGTTGATTCGCCCTCGCTTTTCAAACGAACAGCGACCATTGATGCCGATCACTTCACCGGCCAAGTTGAATAGTGGTCCGCCGGAGTTTCCGGGGTTCACTGCGGCATCGGTCTGAATGCAATCGGCGTATTCAAGAATTGTTCCTGAGGGATATTGATATCGATTGATCCCGCTGATAAGTCCCAAGCTAATGGAAGGCTGGCGATTGGAAGCCAAGCCAAATGGATTGCCGGAAGAAAAACACCATTGACCGACTCGCAATTGACTACTATCACCCATCGGAGCCGTGGGAAAATCATCTCGCCCCACTAACCTAATGAGCGAAACGTCTCCAACCGCATCAACGCCCACGATAACTGCATCGTACATCTTGCCATCATTCAATCCACATCGCATATGATCGCCACATGCGCTGGAAACGTGGTAGTTAGTCAGTGCATAGCCATCAGGGCTGATTAACACCCCACTACCACCGCCACCGCCATCTAGTCCGAAGACTGAGACCGTTGCTGCCGCACAGCGTCGCATAACTTCAATGCGTTGCTTCTGAGCTTCTAGAACTTCAGGTGGCACTGTCAACGAATCGTCAGCACAGGCGTTGCTCAAATGAGAAAAGCAACTAAGAACTAGGCTGAATACTATCAGCAGCTTAGCCACTCGGAATTTCCTGAACGTCGGTTTTTGCAGGCAGATCTCGAGGCTTTCGCACATGACATTCGATCCATCCTAATGATCGCGCAGTTAAATTCAATCAATCTACTTCATCATCCGTAACTCTTGCCAGATAACTGCGTCACCAACGGGATAGCTACTGTCAGCCGCCACAATTAACTGTAGACGGCTTTCTGGGACGATTTTAGCACTCACATCCAATCTATCATTCGGGTGAGTGAGGCGACCTTTCCATACTACTTCGTTTTCTTGGCGAATCTCCACCGAGCAGGCGGTGAACTGCTCGCCTTCTGGTGCTAAGTAGACTCGGCCCGCCAACCCAACATACTCCTGTGGCACTCGGTAGGTCACCGAACCACTGCCAAGCATTTTGATACTTGGTCCCGGAGATTGAGGTATTGTAACAGGCTGAGGACCAAACAGTTGCTCGACTCCTGCGATCGGGGTCTTTAGAGCCAGACTATTGGCCTGTTTCTGAGCTAGAGGAGTCAGTTCGGCAACATACTTAATGCTTCCAACGGAAAAGTCGATCGCCTTGAGTTGACTGATTGGCAGTTGAAATGTTGCACCACAGGCCAACGTTAGCTCGACACTGCTTGCCGAAGCAGAAGCTACCTTAGAAACCTGAAGAGAGTTGCCATTAACATCGGTTACCACCGCGTTGATTCGCTGTAACTTGGCGGAGGGAGTCAGAAAACGCAATCCGGCCAGCTTTGCTCTCGGTGCCTCAATCTTCTGCTTGTTGAACTCGAAGAGAACACGTTCAGCGTTGATTTCGACAATCGAGCCCTCAACTTTGTCCACAGATTCAGTGGATCGAATAACGACCAGAGTATCTCCAGCGATTCTCGATTCCTGAATGGCTCGCCACTGAGTCGCCTGCTTTTCGTTCAGCTCTTGCAAGCGAACTGAAGCGATGTTGGCAGCCGGAACTGAGATCTGTAACGAGGGCGACAACGAAAGTTGCACAGCTTGCGAGCTGGCAAGAACCTGAGACGGATTAATTAGAGAACCATCACTAAGGGCCACCACAATTCCAGAACTTTTTTCTGAAGCAGCGGCCGTTGCAAACTGAAGCGACTTGAGTGTTTGTATTGGAAACGACTTTGTTTGACTTCCAACCTGGACGGTCAACTTCTCTGCATCAATTCCGCGCCAGACGGCCTTTTCCGACTGCGTAGAAGTTAGCTGCTGCACTTCGACAGAAACATCTTGGAAGCAGCCGACACAGAGCAACAAAACACTAGTGAATACACCCGTCATGGGAGAACTTTCTCATCGAATTCAACTGTTCACTTTTAAGCCATTATAGGTCGAATCACTCGCTTCGACCAACCCACACCGACATTTTCATTTCCGTAGCGGAATGGTGCCGAATCCAACCAAATGGAGACTCGGGTGAAGATCATTGCTTCCTTCCAGGGCGGAACGTGCGAATTTAGAGTTGAAGTATGTTCGCGGTATAATCAGGGCTAGTGAACCCAGAGAATAATTCAACCAAACGGTAAAACACTATCTGGTCAATAACTTGTGTGGGAGCTGATGATGAAGTCCTTGAATTTGTTCGTCGTCTTCGCAACTATGCTGGCTATGGGCTGCAATTCTAAGCCGCAGGATACCAAGTCCGACAAATCTGAAGATTCAACTCAGACGAGTACGTCGATGAGTACGGGAATGGGAGGTTTGGGAATAGGTACACCTGTTGAACCGTTTCCACCAAAAAAACTGTTCAGCGAAAATCTTGGTTTCGATCTTCGGCCTGCCTTCAATCATGAAGTCCATTTGCCTTTGTACCTTAAGGACCAGCCAGACGTATCGTGGGCGGAAAAAATCGGTGATCAACAATCGGAACGAAGCAAGTTCATCGAGTCGCTAGGTTTTGAAGATGGCAATAATGGCAATAACTGGGTAAGTTGCGTACTGATTCGTAAACCAGAGTTAATGGGTACCGAACAAAGAGTATGGGTCACGATCCAAGGAAGCCGGTCCAAAGTGGTATTCGGAGCCGATTCTCCAAGGGCTGGGCGTGGGGCAAGCTCTTCAACATCGGTGCCTGATTTCGACAAGGTTTGGATCGAAGAGTTATGGTTATTGAAGCCGAAGCAAGAGCCCGTGCTTTTGGATCGCATACGATCAACCTATCTCGACGGAACTTCCATCGTGGTTGGATTTAATGGTCTTCACACATCTACCGAACAGCCGCTTCAGCGCACTAATGACGAGAGCTTTATCGAATTCAGATTCAGGCTAATGCCGGGCTACGATAAGTGCACGGATTTTGATCAAGAGGTTGTTTTTGGAGATGATCCAAACTGGCAAGACGGTAATTTGCATCGCAAGAATGTAATCGTTGCACCTGTAGATTTGAAAGCGGAAAAATCAGCCGAAGCGTCACTCCGAAAAATCGCCAGCGACATAGTACGACGTAAACAACTTTTATCGGGCGACTTACCAAACTCCAAGCTGAAACTGGTTACCGCTTTGTCCCGCGTCGCCAGATTCCACCTAGCGGAAAACGAGCATGATGAAACTCGAGTTTTGGTGCATGCAGATCTCTACCTGCCCTCCAAGGAAGATCCCTACGATATACGCTTTCTAGCTCGAGTCGCAGAGATCTGGCGATTGGAACCCGAGAAAGACCCAACACTGCTCGATCGCGTACTAATCGTCAAACAACCTGCTGGTCCAATGGAAAACATAGTTTTCTACGAAACCTTCGATGAGTTGAAGACGCGATCCGAATCCCCTCTGATTCCCCATGATAACTTTGAGGGAGCTGACTTGCGTGGTCACGGCCTGTAACTTGTTAAGCAGAAGCGGATACGGTGCGAACAGAATACGGTGCTTTTATCGTGCGCCGGGGAAAAGACACTTCTCGTTGATCGCCGGTAACTGGTTCCCAGGTTCCGCGCTCATTATCCCACACATCTCTCTGGCTCATGCCAGCAAGCTGGCATGGCGCCTGGCCCCTACCGAACTTGCCTCGGTAGAGCCGAAGCTCTGTACCTAGTAGCCGAGCTTTCGGTCCACTGGGACGAGCCCAGTGGGGCCTTCTCATTTTGCGTCAAGGAAGTCGTTCACCATGGGAACGATTATTGCCTGGCGGGACATCAATGAAACATGCGTGGTGTCCGGTATGATGGCAAGTCGAGAGGTCGAGCGTGGATGCATGTCGCCATGGACCTCGCCGCCCTTAAGACGATACATGGCAGCAATTTGATCAAGTCGCATTCCGTCAGCATCACCGAAGACAAAGAACATGGGGGCCTTCGTATTAGCGAGCTTATCGTCGCCAAAGTCGTAGGGGCGCATCGCCAGAGTTTTGATCTTGCTAAAAAACTCAGGAAATCTCTCCGGCGTTGGACTAAGTCGTTTGTATTCTGCTTCTACTGGCGTGCCTTTGAACACCTCATATGTAATATTTGGCCAAAATTCATTCGCTTCCTTAACCCAGCCTTCACGTCGTATCGGGGCAGAAATGCAAACTACTTTGCGCACCTTTTGTGGATGCCGAATCGCGCATTGTATGGCTGCCCCACCACCAAGGCTGTAGCCGACAATATCAGCACTTGGGATATCGAGGAAATCGAGCAGGCCAGCTACATCATCGGCGAGGTTCTCATAGGTAAGGTCACGAGTGATATCAGCCGTTCGACCATGTCCCTGCATTTCGACGGCGATCACTTTCCGCGTTTTTGAAAGCTCGCGGACCAACTCGTCCCAGTCACCTGAGATCGCCATGAAAGCCCCATGCAATAGCACAACAGGTGCGCCGCTGCCATGAATTTCGTAGTACATTTCGAGTCCATTAACCCGTGCATGTCCTGTATTCGAGTTTTCTTGCCCTAATGCGACGATGGAAACTAATACGAACAGCCCGAAGAATGCGATCTTTGTCCCTCTCATTTTAGTTTTCCTTGATCTGTGGCGATCCAGTACTAACGTCACCATCGCGTTCATAACTCACAATGATGATTCCTTTGGGCGCTGATTTCCGCTCGTCACTTTGAAGGATGCCGGTATTGTTCCGTCTTGGAACAGTCCGTTTCCCTTGCCCCAATGTGACAGGAATAATCATCAACTCCAACGCATCTACGAGATCCGCTTTGAAGAGCGTCTGAAGCATATTTGCGCTGCCCATGACATGCAGGTCTGGGCCATCGGTTTGCTTTAGTTGCTTGATATTGGCTACGAGGTCACCACTCATGAAGACTGTGGGCTGCCAATCGCTTGAGTTTCGCGAATTCGAGGCCACGTACTTAGTTGCCGTCATGACATTCGGCCAAAAGTTCGAGTGCGATGGCCAATAGGTCTCCCACGCCGCAAAGGTTTTGCGGCCTAAAAGCAGATCGACGGGCTTGGAAAGACGCTCTTGAATAACCGCGCCCGTCACCTCGTCGGCAAAGGGAAAAAACCAGCCACCGTACTTGAATCCGTCACCTTCATCCTCGTTCTGTATGACTCCATCGAGTGTCATGAACTCGCAAACAATGATCTTCCTCAAGGTTATTCTCTCTGTGAAATACGTAAAACTGCAGGCGAGCAAATCGCTTGGACCGAATGATAGTCGAATGCTATTGGATCAGATCGACATCATTTTTTGATTTCTGCCCAACAAGTGGCGAAACTGACGCGAGAATCGCCGTGCCAAGACTACTAGCAAGGAATAAGTACGGACAATTAAGAACTTCTGACCAGGATCTTCTGACACTGATCTTCTAAGCAATCTTAATTCCATGGCTGGCGATCAATGGCCCCCACCGCATTCGCCCGCGCTGACTTTGTGTCAGACTTCTCCAAGGCTTGGTGTTCCAAAAGTATTTCTTCATCGGTAACTTCGTCCGATTGGGATTCGTTATCCAAAAAGCCCAGCAACTCTTGCTCCTCTTGCCACTGCTGAAGAGTCTCAAACATCGAGAAGGCAAACTCCTCATCCAGCTCCAAGTGATGGCTGTCGAGCATTTCAACGCTTGGCCCAACTTTTCCGCTCGCCATCATTTGACAGACCACACAATCGCAGTCAATCAACGGGAATGACGGTTGATGACCATTGATACCCTCGACCGAGTAACTGGAACTTCGTGGCACTCGACCTCGGGAACACTCGAGAATGAATTGAGGTGTTGCACCGCCTTCGAATGGTTCTTCTAGCCAACGCTTCTTAGCCTGCAGTAGAGCATTGTATAGCTCCGACTGTAACACACTCTCAGCGGTCATCATTCCGCGTTTCTTAAACTACTGGCGACAAAACGACCAACTGAACTCAATGAGATGCCTACAAAAGTCAAAGTAGATGATGACCTCTTCGGCCCCCATTGGAGCCGTTTGATAGCAGGGAAGCTTCCGAGAGAAGGCCACTAGCGGCAGGCCAGCCAAAGCTCGAAGTGTTTGACCTTGAACAACACGCTCTAACCAATCGTGAGCACCATGCACAAGTTGTCGCGGCGACATTCCATCGAGTTCTCTTCGCAGCGTCATCAGCCAGTCGCGATGGATAGCTACCGTCTGGACGTACAGCTTCTTAGTGTTTTGAACGACTGCTTTTCTATGGAAGGGCTTACCAACCACATCGACGACGCGCCCAGCTATAAATTCGATGAGCCTTGGACCAAAGAGAAAATCGCGATCGACTAAAATAGGTTTTGCCTGTTGCTGACGTGTTAGCTTTAGGTAGCTCAACGTGCCACCCGGCAAAACCTCCCGCCACGGCGGCAAATGAATGCTCAGCGGCCAACGCTGATGCTCGCAGTCATCCCTGAATAGATCGAATACGCAGTTGCTACCGTTCAGTCCCAACGTTTCGCTGGTAACAAGCCGCTTCTGATCCAAGTCTACAAAAACCCAATCAACATACTCGGATAATATGATGGCAGATTTGGCGACCTCTATCGACGACCACTGCCATTCCGAAGCTTCTTTGACAACAACGGGAGTGCAATAACGTGGCCAAAGCAACTCGATATCACTCCAGGAACTTGGGTCATCTGACAATGTTGCGATTAAGGTCATCGCACAATCACTTTCAAGCTCGATGAACCTACATTGTGAGTCTGTGGATACGATGACGCCACAGCGACCATTTTCAAAGCGGTCGTTCATTTAGCACCAACCTTTCCTAACTAGCCTAAACTGTTTGGTAATTGAGGTAGCGCAGTTGCAGCTACTCGAAGATTGGTAGACGGGCGAAAAACAAATTCCTTACAACAGTTTTCAGAATTTTTGAAAAGTTTTTGTTGGAACAACTCGGCAAGCCTTTACTGATCTGAAAGGGAACTGGGGTGAATCGGTCTTGACTCAAACGGGCCATACAGCCTAAGTCCTTTGGTTGTGAGGGTTTGCTTTGATTTCAGGCCGCTTAATATGTGCGGGTTTTCTAGCTGCCTGGTAATCGTTAGCGAAAGCACTGAGAACCGGACGGCTCGCGCCGTTCCCCAGGATTAAGTTTTGGCGGTTCAAGTTGCAAAAGGGAACTTGCGGCAGACAAGCTGATAGGAATTCTGGCGAATCCCACTACAAAGACGCAGGAATTCTGGCGATGCCTGATAGGAACTCTGGCGAATTCAACTACGAAAAAAAACAATATTAAAGGGTCTTAGCAATGACAAGCATTCCCGGAGTTGGCTCGAGCAACCAGTCCAGCAGTGGCACATCATCAGGTGGCGTTACCACAACTGGAAACGACCTTCGCAATGTGGACTTAAATCAGTTCCTGGGGTTGCTAATTACAGAAATACAGAATCAAGATCCGCTCAATCCGATGGACAACGCCCAGATGCTGACGCAGCTCAGTCAGATTCGGCAAATTGGTTCGACCAATGAATTGTCGTCAACACTTCGTAATTTCTCCGTCGGACAGCAGCTATCAATGGCTAGCAATATCATTGGAAGAAAGGTATCTGGGCTAGATACGGACGCTAAAGAGATTACGGGAGTCGTAGACAAGGTCACGGTTCAAACGGATTCTTCAGATCCATCGATTCGCAAAGTATCAGTGCACATCGGTAACTCGGTGGTCGATATGAGCAACATTAGAGAAATTGTCTCTCAATAATGCTAGCGGTGTCGACCGGTAACGCCATCCACACCGCCTTTGAATCGGGAGTGGGTGACCATGGGTTTAGCATCTGCATTAAGCACTTCGCTCACGGGCATGGGTGCAGCCGAAAGTCAAATTGACGTCATCGGCAACAACCTTGCGAACTCGCAAACCGTCGGCTTTAAGTCAAGCAATGTAGTCTTCTCGACTCAATTTCTGCAGACCATGTCGCTGGGCTCTGCTCCCGGCGCAGACAATGGTGGTACCGACCCAAGACAAACGGGTCTGGGTGTACAGGTCGCTGGAATTACTCCGAACTTTAATCAAGGCACGATACAGATTAGTTCGAACCCTTCTGATTTGGCTATCCAAGGTGATGGTCTATTTATGGTGCAGGGTGGCAGCAACGAGAGGCTTTATACGAGAACCGGCCTATTCAAACTGAACAGCGCCAACGAATTGGTTACGCCATCTGGCCAAAAGCTCTTGGGCTACGGTGTGGACGAAACATTTCGAGTTCAAAGCACCGAGTTGGTTCCGCTGACCATACCACTTGGCACTGAGGCAGTTGCTCAAGCCACACAAAATGTTGTGATGCAAGGTACGCTAACGCCTCTGGGCGATGTGGCTGATACTGCTGGAGTGATTCAAAGTGCGGTCCTCGGTAATGGCTCCGTTCCTAGACCCGATAGCAGCGGCATGTCGCTCGGCAGTGCTTCCAGACCTTCATCCTCCGGCGTAACTATTGCAAACAATCAAGGCGGTGGCTCGCTGGTCGAAGGTTCTACTTATCAGTATCGCTTTGTCTTTGTAGACAATTCTGGAATGGAAAGCCCAGCCAGCAATTCCGTAAACGTTACCATTCCTGCTGGCAATGGACTTGCTGACAATACGGTAACCCTAGGCAATTTGCCAACTGACTCAAACTACTCGCAATTGCGAATCTATCGAACCGAAGCTGATGGAACTGAATTCAAGGAACTAGCCACTGTTGCTACTGGTGGCAGCTTTATTGACGATGGTAGTGGAACGTTGGGCAATACCCTCGACGCGACCGACTTGAATGGCAACTACAGCTACATGATCACCTATTATCGAGCCGGAGATGCTGAATCACGTCCATCGGTCATGCTTGGACCTCAAAACATCGTTAATGGTCGGGCCTATCTCTCAGGTTTTCCAACTCCACCAACGCCTCCTATCGGCGGTGGTTTCCCAGCATACGATTCCATCCGAATCTATCGCAACACAGCAGCCGACCAGAACTCGTTCTACTTAGTTGATACGGTTACTCCAGGCCAAGACTACACAGACAGCAAGTCGGACGCCGAGATTAGCGACCTGAATATCTCAGGCAATCAAAAGATTGATCTAGATGGCCCTCGGATCGATAGCAACACATTGCTTACCGATGTGACTAGGCTAAACGGATTTAACTATGAGTCGCCATTCAAAGTCGGAACATTGGAGTTCGAAGGTAATAAAGGCGGTCGTGCTCTGCAATCACAGAAGTTCGAAATTACTGCAACCTCAACAGTGCAAGACCTAGTAAACTTCATGCAGGAGGCGATGGGGATTCAGACATTATCAACCGATTCTGTTCACCCCATCCCGAACTCTCTGAACAACATCCCTGGAGAAACCGGAGAACTGGTTCCAGGAGCTTACATTATCGATGGTCAAATCCGATTTGTTTCCAACAACGGCGTTGATAACGCGCTGAGCATTGATTTGACAAGCATGAAAGTGACTGATCCGAGCGGGGGCGTCGAAGTGCCGAACTTAGCCTTCGGTTCTATTCAAGAGGCGAAGGGCCAAAGCGCAGTGGCCGACTTCATCGCTTACGATACTTTGGGCATGCCAATTCGTACTCGAGTTACTGCAGTTCTGGAGAGCCGAACCGATAATGCGACTACCTATCGTTGAGTATGCGGACTCTGCCGACAACATGCCGCTGGATGAAGCCAATATCGCGGTTGGTACCGGCCTGATTTCGTTTGATGGAAACGGTAACTTCATATCTGCCACAAATTCAACTGTTGCCATCGATCGGCGCATCCTAGCGTTTCACCTCTGCACCCGAGTTCAATTTAGACTTTTCCGGGCATGTCCGGCTTGGCAGCGCAAAAATGCAAGTATCGCTGCATCGCGACAGGACAGTTCACCTCCGGCAAGTTAACGAGCTATGTAATCGGCGAAGATGGTACCATCCGAGGCGTGTTCAGCAACGGTAACTCTCGAACGCTGGGCGAAGTTCGCCTTGCTCGATTCACCAATCAGAAGGTCTCGAGCAACGCGGTCAAAACCTTTACGCTCAAGGCGTGAATACCGGCTTTGCCCATCGAAGAGTAAGCCCGGTGAAAACGGCATCGGCACCGTATCGGCTGGTGCTCTAGAACTGACAACACAGACATGGGTGGTGACTTGGTGAAGCTGGTTCTAGCTTCTACCATGTATCGTAGCAATGCTCGAGTTATTACTTCAACTCAGCAGTTGTTCGACGAATTGTTGAATATTCGTCGGTAGTGGGAAAGATTGAAGATTGAAGTTTGAGGTTAGAAGCGTCACGCCTGAAGCCTGAAGCCTGAAGCCTGAAGCCTGAAGCCTGAGACCTGAAGCCTGAAGCCTGAGACCTGAGACCTGAGACCTGACAGCTCCACGTTCTGGCGAAGGTAGCTACGAAGAGTAAAGGTAGATACCTAGGGCGAAGGTAGCTATGGTCGCTGCGGCCTTACGGTTTGGTACAAGTTCAACTCAGCGCGGCCTCCGATCATTCCAAACGCCTGTTGAATCTGTTCGCGGATTTGTTCAAACGGATGCAACTGACTAGCAGTTCGAGCGACTCCTAAACGATAATAGTGCGGCTCGCAAGTAACGAAGGCCGATCCCTCGCGCAGATCTAAACTCAAATTGTGCTTGTAGTTCAATTCGCTAGCTAACGCTCCACAGTGAATGATTTCGTCGACGGAAAAATCTAACGTTTCATCTTCAGTCTTCTGCAGCGTAACCACCAGCTTCCCAGCTTCATCTCTCAGGCCTTCGATTCCCCAAGCTTCCAATGGCACGACATTCAATCCGTCGGCCTCGCGAAAGATCGCTTCAGCGGCTGCTATTTCTTCATCAGACAATGGACTAGGCTCACAGTTCTGACGAATTAACGTAGATCTCGATGTCAGCCGCTTGGGCACACACCAAAACAGTTGTGTTCCGCTGCTCTTTACCAACTGATTTAGATCAAGTGCATTGGCGGCTGCCGCAATGTCATTGCCCCACAAGAGAACTTTTTTCTGACTATAAAGCTCCTTCTCCCGAGTTAGAACTCTACGGCGTCCTATTCGAACTCGATCACCCATCTGCGACCAACCAATCGGTTCGCCTCCGCCACTGGCCATCCCCGTTCGAACCGATTGCGATCCAGAACAATCCAAAACCAAATCGACGACTTGAGTAAATTGGCCGCGCTGCTCGGATGTTGCCAATAGACGAAACTCCTGATCTGCGCGCTGTTCGGTGGTCAATTCGTCGGCAGGATTACAACCCAATCGACAAACCGAAAGTACAGAAGCGTGGACAGTTATCGACGAGTAAAGCAAGTCTGTACGGGCAAGCGGCAACAAATACTGATCGACATACTCTCGATAGGTCGGCGTAGCTTGAGGGTCAGGTAGCGGATGCTCATGTGCCTCGATAGCGGCCAGACCGAGCGAACTGGTCAACTGCTGCCAAGATCCATGCATTGGCCGATCGCCCCATTGCACCAAACTGTCACCCACCTTGGCCGCATCGTACAGTTCCACAGAGTAGCCCAAGAATCGAGCATAAGTAGCAGCTTCAATACCCGTTGATCCGCCACCGATAATGGCAATCGTAGCGGGCGTGTCGATTTCAGGATCGTAGTCCAGTTGCATAACAGTTTTTTGGTCGGGTTCGAGTCGTTTTCGGATGGATGATTTTGGTAATGGACCATTGGCCCGAAAGTTTTATTTCAATCGGCGCAGTTGGCAACTAGCATTTTGGAGATTTCGTCTGCTGCCGCTTCGGGTGATTCTGCATTCAATACCGCACCGCTCACCGCCACTCGCCTAAATCCTGCGTGCAGCACCTGTTGCAAATTTTCCGCGTTGATTCCGCCAATAGCATAGGCAGGAATTTCGATTCGTTCAACTACTTGTCGTAAGAAATCTAGCCCCGCAAAATCGCTAAATTGTTTTGTTGTCGATGGAAAAGTCGGTCCACAGCCGATGTAGTCCGCGCCGTCCCGTTGAGCCTGTAAAGCTTGTTCGATGTTGTGTGTCGATACTCCAATTTTCAAATTCGTTCCGCGAGTCAACTGACGTACGATTTGAATCGAAAGATCCTCCTGGCCTACATGCACTCCACCGACTCCGCTAGCCAGCGCGATATCTACGCGATCATTGACGATCACACAGTCAGTTCCAACAGCCTCAACTGCCGCTTTAGCGTAGCTCAACAAAAGTGCCCCATCGGCCCTTTTGTCCCGTAGCTGAAACAAACCAACGCCAGCTTGCGCGCAATCGCTGAATCTTCTCACCAGAAATGACTCATTTGGAGTGCTACAATCGATTAACAAGTACAAACGCGGAGCCAAGAAGTGGGAACCAACGGTCAGATGCCTCTCAACTTCAGCGAGTTGATCGTAAGCGCGATAGCGAAGTTGCTTGAACTGACCGCTCAATTCAACATGGCCTAGCTTCGTAGTCTCCTCAAGCACGCGAAGCGACTGAAGCACTCCGCTCGCAAGCCGTAGAGACCAACTCAGGCCAATCTTTGCGTGTCAACTCAGCAGTCGTAAATTGGCAGTTCCAGCGTCGGAATGGACGGCTCGACTAGCCAATCGATCAAGCCGAGGCAATCAGGAGGCTAAGGTCGCCCAAAGCGTGTCTAAGGGTTTTGATCTGGCTAGCACTAGCCGCATCCTCGCGAACCACCCGAGCGATATCCTCCAAGGTTCGCAGGCCTTCTGCGCTCTATTCAGGTTTACGTCAAGAACTCTAAGGACGGATCGATCTTCCAACGTTGTTTGCTCCCTAAAACTGGTGATCTCGAATATGATAGCGTCAATTCCGATGAATCGTCAGCCTTTATCAGACTTCATTATCAACGACTCCGCACGGGCTTTACCGATGAAAACGCTCAAAAGCATATTGTTAGGTTTTCTAAACGCTGGCCTCATGGTGGGGAGTCTGATTATTTGATGACCTGCGCGCGCGGGCTGCAGCAAGACTCAGCCAACGAAAGCGGCTTCGACGGGAACAGACGGATTTAAAGAAAACTTGGTTGGTCCCGGAACCCGAACCGTCTCCGCACGAGATTTGGAACTGGCTCATCGACGCGGCCGCTCGAGGCGAATCTGCATCGATATCGATGCCGAAAAAGATCTCGACTGCGATGCTCGAGCAGCTCCGACAGACTCCCGCCATTGTGGAGCTGCTACTCGATCTTGGGGTGGTTGAAGATTCTGGGGTCGCCTTAATTGTGAAGAGCTGTCCTGATATCGAACATTTTCGGGCACGCTTGAGCCTATCACCGACGTGGGAGGAAAGAGCTTGCGAAGTTAAACAAGCTTCGACTGATCAATCTACCTCAGGGCAAGGTCGCGGCGTCAAGCATTCCAAACGGCAGCAACTTCCACAACTGAATCATCTTCGGCTTGGCGGTAAACAGATCGACGACAATACGCTTGCAGAGATTGTGAAACTTCCCGAGCTTCAATCGCTGCATCTGATCGGACCGAGCTTGACCGACGAAGGCTTGCAACAATTGACGGCGGCTAAGAAGCTTAGTTCCTTCTATATCGACGATTGTCCGTTGAGTGAAGCCGCCTGGGCAAAGCTCAAGAAGTCTCGGCCCGATCTTCACATCCACGTCGATCAAGTCCATCACGATCGCTAGTAGGATGGGCACACCTGCCCGTCATTCCAGCCCGTCATTCCAGCAAACGCGACTCGCCAAAGTTTCTGAAGAACGACTAGAATTACGAGCACCGCTTTGCTGAGCACGAGGCGAAAAGTCTCGTTCTTCTAGCTCGTTTCCAACGTAGGAAGGGCACTCCTGCCCGCCAATTTTGCCCGCCAATTTTTCCCGTCATTCCAACCCGTCAATTCGTCGGCCAGGAGTGGCCAACCTACGACGAAGCCACGAATCAATCCCCAACGGACTCCAGCCAATAAACCTTGACCTTGACTCCTCGCGAGGCGATGCAGTGGTCTGGGGGAGTCTTGGGTGCGGTCAGCCCGGCCTGCTTAATCGGAGTCGTAATCCAATGCTCAAGTTCCAATCCGCAAGGCGGGTAGGGCGTGTGGTGGACTTGGCCGCTTAATAGTCGCTGTCGGCCAGCGTCCCAGGCGAAAAGCAGATAGCGTTCTAGCAAAAAATGCTCCAGCGTTCCCGGCAACGGCTTGGGTAAATCCTCCATCAGCCGATATTTCAGAGTTTCTTCCTGAGGCGTACCTGTTTCACCTCGACGTTGGACTTTGTAGGTTGATTGCTCTCCATCCGAGCAGACTTCGGACATTCGAGCGTCATAGTAGGGCAGATGAAAAAGTCGCCGCGCGATCCGTACGGCGATGGGTTGATTGCAATCCAGGGAAAAAAACCAGACTCCAGGCCGTCCATGCCGATCGTAAACGTAGGTCCGAAGATTCATCTCCAGAAAGTAGGACAGCCAAGGCAGGGCGGGCAGACCGACCGGCCTAATTGCCCTCATTCGGAATGGAACCAGCCCTAGCCAAGCCGATCCGTCGAACTGGTCGATGGTAAGGCCTGGAGGCAGCTTCTTTTGAAGCTCTTCTGCTGGAAAACGCCAGTGAATAAAGGCCAAATGCTGCCAAGTCTGCCACATGCAGAACCAACGCTTGGGCTGGCGCGAGGGCTCGATTCGCTGTTCTAGAGTTGGCTCAGGCATGGTTGTTCCGTGTTAGACTCGTCAGCGAACCGATGAGAACGGGGCATCATAACAAATCAGCTCCCGAAAATCTTCGAATAGCATGTGGACCAGACAATTGTCGAACGCCGATTTGTAAGCTAAGCTTGCTAGGAGAGCTAGTTTTCGCTATTCAACTTATCTGAAACTGCTCATCACGAGCGAAGGGCTTTTCACTGGACGAAAAGCTGTGATCGACTAAGCTTACCCACGACCAAACAGTTACGCCCAATCTCATGGAATCCAAGTGTTCCTAAGACTGACAAAACGTCGTGACCCCAGCGTTCGATCCAACCAAGAAAACAAGTTAGCGGTGGATAATTTGTGACACAAAAACGATCGCGTGGGGTAACCCCCGGGCAATTGGAACAGATGACCGACGAGGAGTTGCTGCAGGTTCGCATGTGCGACCTTAGGCTAACGACTCGTTGCGAGTTTCTTGAACCCTGCGTCAAGCAGTTGTATGTCGAACTCGACCAACGCGAACTCCGCTTTCGTCCTCACGCCTGGCTAAGCGACGAATGGTTTTCACCTGACGGCATCCCAGGTATCGCCATTCCGTTCTACTTGTCCCATCCACGTTTAATGCGACTGGAACGCAAGCAGATGCTCGAAGTCGAAGGCGGCAACTTTGAATGGTGCATGCGAATCCTTCGCCACGAAGCTGGCCATGCGATCGACACTGCCTTCCGATTGCGACGACGCAAGGCCTACCGCCATATCTTCGGCCGAGTCTCGGTACCTTACCCAACCTCTTATCGCCCCAAGCCATTTAGCCGAGACTTCGTGCTGCACTTGGATATGTGGTACGCTCAGAGTCACCCGACGGAGGACTTTGCCGAGACCTTTGCTGTATGGCTAAGGCCCAGATCGCGCTGGAACACTCAATACAAATCGTGGCCCGCACTGCGAAAGCTGGAGTACGTCCACCAGACTATGGACGAACTGACTGGACGCAAGCCATTGGTAAACTCGCGAGTTCATATAGATCCTATAAGTACCATCCAAAAAACACTTGGCGAGCATTACCAGCAAAAACGGCAATACTACGGCATCGACCATCCGAATCTGTATGATCGAGACCTTAAGCGCATGTTCTCAGATAGCCCTGAATTGGCTGGAAACCCCACAGCAGCTCAATTTTTGAAGCAAATTCGCTCCGATCTTTTCAAGAGTGTCTCGAAATGGACCGGTCAATACCAGTACACTATTGATCAGGTTTTGACCGAAATGATTGAACGCTGTCGAGACCTAAAGTTGCGCTTGGCCTCTAGCCCTGAAGATACCAAGCAAGATGTGATGGTCTTTTTGACTGTGCAGACCATGAATTTCCTCCATCAAGGGTATCATCGAGTCGCCCTATGAAAAACCTGCGTGTACTAACTTTGGTAAACGCAAATCTGGTTCCGCCAGAGTCTATGGAGGGCAAATCGGATCAAGAGATCGATCAGTGGAAAACGGAATACGACGTTGCCACAACACTTCGCGAGATGGGGCACCATGTCGAAGTCCTAGGGCTTGATGACGACCTGACTCCTTTGCGACAATCGATCATCGATAGTAAGCCGCAGGTTGTGTTCAACTTGTTGGAGGAATTTAGCGGCGTTGTAACCTACGACAGTGCCATTGTGAGCTTTCTGGAGCTGAAACGGCAACCCTATACCGGCTGCAACCCGCGCGGCTTGTTGCTTTCTAAAGATAAAGCACTCAGCAAAAAGATTCTAACTTTTCACCGCATTCCCTCGCCAAACTTTTGTGTCTTTCCGTCCAAGCGCAAAGTCGTTCGTCCCCAAAAGCTTCGTTTTCCAATCTTCGTCAAGTCGGTCATCGACGATGCCTCATTGGGTATTGCACAAGCTTCGGTCGTTCACACCGACGAAGAGCTAGCCGCACGTGTAGCCTTTATTCATGAACATACTCAAGCAGACGCACTGGCGGAGGAGTTCATCGAGGGTCGCGAGCTTTATGTTGGCGTAATGGGAAACAACCGTCTTCAGACCTTGCCCATTTGGGAATTGCGATTCACCAAGAGCGATGCGCCGATTATTGCTACTCGAAAGGTTAAATGGGATCGCAACTACCAGCAGAAGCTCGGCGTCGAAACAGGTCCTGCCGAAGATCTTACGGAAGCTCAAAAGAAGCAGATATCGCACCTTTGTAAGCGCATTTATCAGTCGCTCGACCTAAGCGGTTACGCTCGAATGGACCTTCGTCTGCGTCCCGACGGTCGAGTCTATGTGCTGGAGGCGAATGCCAATCCTAACTTAGCCTACGGCGAGGACTTTGCTGAATCGGCTGAAGTAGCTGGCATTAGCTATGAAGAGCTACTCAACAAGATTATGAACTTGGGAATCAACTACCCAGCTCCTTGGAAGCAGTTTCACCAAAGCTAGCGAATCGGAGAGCGCCGCTATTCACTCTCCATTGGAGGAGTCGAGCCTAGGCGAGGAGAGGGTTCTTCTAAGAGAACGCCCTGCATTACTAGCAAGTTCTCAAGACTACTCGACCCTCCCAATGTCCTCACAGAACTCGGACAGGTAGGGTGCCCGACCGCAAATTCACCTGGGAAACAGGCATCCTACGATTTTGGGCTTTATGGTATACTTCCCCCCTCAAGCGGGCCCCTGAAATCACATCGGGCAATCCTCAACGAGATTCACGAATTACCTTCACCGTTAGATTCATGAGCAACAAACGCGTAGTAATTACTGGCCTTGGAGTCGTAAGTCCTATTGGATGCGACTTGGACACAATTTGGTCGAATCTGACGAATGGCAAATCGGGAATTACTCCGATTGCTCACATGCCGACCAATGCGTTACCTGTTAAGTCGGGGGCTGAATGCAAGAGCTTTACAGGAGACATCGAGGACTACGGACAGCTTGACAAGCAGACTCAGCGCGCCATCAAGAAAAACATGAAGGTCATGTGCCGTGAGATCGAAATGGGAGTGGCTGCCGCACAAAAGGCTCTGCAACATAGCGGCTTAGGCGAAACCCGAGATCCAGAACGATGCGGATGCCTATTCGGCTGTGACTATATTCTCAGCCGACCGGAAGAATACGCCGATGGAATGTACAACTGCCAACAGCCTGGAAACGCTACTACTCAAGATGTAGCGGGCTGGGCAGCAGCTTGGCCTTTTCATGGACTCAACAAAGTTAATCCACTTTGGCTGCTGAAGTATCTACCCAACATGCCCAACAGCCACGTGTCGATCTACAACGATTTTCGAGGCCCGAACAACGCTCTTACCGTTCGAGAAGCCAGCATGCATTTGTCTGTTGCAGAAGCAGCTTCAATCATCGATCGCGGAGCCGCAGATGTGATGCTGGTTGGATCAACCGGATCTCGCATTCAACCTGTACGAGCCACACACGCATGTTTGATCGATCGATTGGCCAGCGAACAATCAGATCCCACCATGATGAGCCGCCCATTTGACGCCAGTTGCGATGGCATGGTGTTGGGTGAAGGTGCTGCAGCGATTATGCTCGAATCTCTCGAACACGCTCAAGCGCGTGGAGCCAAAATATGGGGTGAAGTCGTCGGCAGCGGATCTGCAATGTCGGGACCTCATGCTGGTCGAGACTTTATGCAACAATCTACTTTCAACGCCTTGCGGGTCTGCGTTCAGCGAGCCACTGAACGATTGGGCAAACAGTGGCACTTGCACGCTCAGGGCTTGAGCGACCCTCAAGTCGACCAAAGTGAAGCCGCAGCAATATCAAAACTCTTCGATCAGCTTGGGTACCAAGGTCCCGTGACAGCAGCCAAGAGTTACTTTGGTAACTTGGGGGCAGGTGGAGCAGGTGTGGAACTGATCTGTAGCCTACTGGCGCTCGATCGCGGCAGCCTGTTCCCAATCCTGAATTTGAAGCAGCCGATGAGTGCTGCGAAATGGCCAGCGGCAACTATCGGCACGAATCCTGGCAAAGGGTTTGTCCACTGCAGTTGCACCATGCAAGGCCAAAGCGCCAGCATCGCCATCGTCGCCGCATAGTGGCAAGTGGCGTAGGCTTCCAGCCTGCGATATGCTCTATTGCGTTTTGACCCTATGGGCGCTCGGTGCCAACCCGTCGATTGAACATCCAACCGCCAGACGCCAACGGTCCTCTCCACGTCTCGCAGTCTGCGCGCATCGGCAACTCGATCGACAGCAATTCTTCATCGAACCAAAATAGTGGATCTGCTGTCTCAACAATCTCGCGATCCAATTCCAACGATCGCTAACGAATCAAAGCTATTTTCGCATACAACCCACGATGGCACGCACCCAACTTGTTTATCCCAAGATGCCTGCAAGCAATGCCGCGCCTTTGGGACCTTGCATCGCTTTCGAAAAGTGCGATGGGACGAATATACACTGGTGCTGGGATTCTTCGCTTGGCTGGTATGCTTTTGGAACTCGTCGCGACCGCTTCGACTTAGACGAAGGCGGTATCGCTGATTTTAATCGAGCGCACCTAGGTCTTGAACAATGCGTAGCAATCTTCCTGACTACCTTGGAGCAATCACTTTCCAAAAGGCTTCGTGAACTCAACTACTACAATTGCGAACAGTTGATTGTGTTTACAGAATTTTTAGGTGAGCAATCCTTTGCGGGCAAGCATTTGGCAACTGACACCAAACGACTGGTTATCATTGACTTACAAACGTCAAACGGCTTCCTAGCTCCCGAGAGTTTTGTTCGAGACTTGGATGGCCTGCCGATAGCTAGAGTAGTTTACCGCGGTAAACTTACGGGTAAATTTGCCGACGACGTCCGAGAAGGCCGATATGCTGTAAACGAGGGTGTTGTATGCAAAGGCGAAACAGATGGCTCAGTATGGATGGCAAAAATCAAAACCAACGGGGCGTACAAGATACGTTTGAAAGAAGCCTTCAAAGACAACTGGGAAGAATTCTGGGAATAATCTCGGACTTCAAAATCTCACGAATAAAGCTCTGGTGGAGTTAAAAAGGGTGGGGCAGCGAGCAAATTTAGTCATTGGGAATTCAAGTGGTTATGACCTGTTCTATAACCATTGGTGTGCGAACACAATCACTCGCGATTTGTTCTGGGGCCCAGAGCATGCGTTGGAGTTTGTGTCAAAGCAGCGCTCGGTGGATCGTATCGACGGCTGGCTTGATACCGTTTGGGCAGAGGGAGGTGCGGTCGTCGATCCTAATAACAGAACTCTGTTAATCTATGGGGGCCAGGACGTTCTCTACGACGTGCCGCTACGGCGACTCTACCTGAAACTCTTACGGTCGGCTTGGGGTGACTGGAAGATCCGCTGGGCGTATGAGGGAATTGTCGAAATCGCCGAGTATGTGGGTGTCGACCGCAGCCATGTCATTCCAGACAAAAGCCCCAAAAACGGTTCATCCCTCTGCTTAGATCCTCCGTCAGAACGGGACTGGGTTCAGTGCATAGGTTCAATGAAATCAAAAGACAGTTTACGGATCTACCCATTAAACTGCAGAACGGAAGACTACCTTCAGATTGGTCCAGACCTGCTCAGCAGATCATCTGACGTAGATTCACTTCCTTCATTTCGATTATTGGATTGGACTGACTCGTTCCCCACTGGCGGATTTCATATCGATTTCGACCAGCAACAGTTGCACTATTGGATTGCCTATGATTGCCCTGATGTTCTGACGGAAATCTCAGGCGCGTGGGAAGGCTGGCGCGTTACATGGCACCACGACAAGTTCGAATCACAACTCGATCTGACCGAGGGCAAGGTCGCTTTCCATCATCCATCAGAGGCTGACTTACTAAAGTCTTTGCTAGTCATGTTGGAACACGACACAGCGCCAGTTGATGTACTTGAAATCGCTCAGCGAATCAGTCAACACGATGGTGGAAGAAAGGTTGAAATTAACCCGTTGGCCCTAAGAGATGATCGTTTGGCTCTGAGTCCTGAAAAACGGAAAGCAATCCTAGAACGGTCCGTCGCATCTCTCAATGAATAACGCAAAACATCCGTAGTCGCTCGGAGAATTTTGATGACAACTTGGATAGCGCTGATTCGAGGTATCAATGTGGGTGGCCACAATAAGATGCCGATGGCAACTCTAGCGAAAGTACTCGAACAGGCAGGTTGCTCGGCGGTGCGTACTTACATTCAGAGTGGCAATGTTGTCTTCAATTCAAAATCCAAGTCCAAGACAAGCGTTGGCAAGCTAATTGGCGATGCGATCCAAGATGAATTCCAATTCCGCCCCGAAGTACTGCTGTTGACTGCCGACGAACTGCATTCGGCCATCGAGAACAATCCATTTCAACAAGCAGTAGTCGAGCCCAAGAGTCTGCATTTCTACTTTCTTGCGACTCCGCCAAAGTCACCGGATTTGGCTGGGCTCACTAAATCCACGATGACCGAGCGATTCAAATTAATCGACTCAGTTTTCTACCTTCACACGCCCGACGGATTGGGAAAATCAAAACTCGCTGGTGCAGTCGAGCGGAAGCTTGGCGTTTCCGCAACGGCGAGAAATTACTCTACGGTCCGAAAGCTATCTGAAATGGTGAGCGAAGCTGATTAAGGAAGTAGCTACAGAACTTCTCAATCGCTTATTTGCCCGCAGCGCTGATCTGTTCCTTCAGTTCCGCAAGCGTCGACTTATGCTCTTCTTTGCTTTCATCGATGCGTTTGAGTAAGTCTTTAGCTAGTTCATATTGCTGTTGCTTTACGAGAACTACGGCCTTGTTCAGAGTCGTTTTTTCCAGAACATTTGAAATCCTTTTGACCTCGGACACAGCTCCCGCCTTCTCTTTCAATTCGAGGTCACGAGTATGATATTCGAGTGCCTTGTCAAACCACTCGTTAGCCGCGAGCAGATCGTTGTTGGCAAGGGCACATCGTCCCAATAGATTGCAACTATCTCCTAAACCACTGATAAAGCCTTGTGGCGACTGCGCCGTCGAATGGAAATTCTGATAACGGTCAAACGATGTTTTGGCCAATTCTGAAGCTCGAGCCAAATTGTTTTCGTCAAACTCCAGTTCACCAAGCAGCAGTGAAAAATCGGTCACCAGAATCGAGCCTTCCAATAATGTGGGAGCCAATTTGCTAATCTCCGCTGCTGTCGAATAGCCCATCTCAGCAGAACTTTTGGCCTGCGCATTCTGCTTCAACTGTCTCTTGACTATGCTCCCATTCTTGCGAGCCGTCGCGCCCAAAATTGCGATATCGATTCGGCTCTTATCTTTTTCCCAGAGTTTGATTGCTGAGTCTGCAGCTTGGTCGAAGGACTCAATCGAATCAGTCAACTTCCCCTGAGATCTATTTACTGCTGCTTTGGTATTTTGAAGAGCAGCAAAGAAGTATGTCAAACTGTTATCATCAGGTTTCATTGTCCTGGCTACATCAGCGGCCGCCAGACCATCCTTCACCACTTGTTCGGCTCGATCCAGCTCACCGGTTTTCGAGAGCACGTTAGCAGTGTTCGCACAAAACAAAACCATAGCATTGTTCGCTTCAAATGACTTAGGGTCCATTCGAATTATCTGCTTTTGTGAATCGATAGCGCGAAGAAACAGTGCTACGGCTTCTGCAATTTTTCCTACTCTAGCCAATATCGTGGCCTGATTGAAAATGATGGTAGTGTGATCATCCAAGTACTGAATCACCAAAGGATGTTGTTGACATAACGACTGCAAGGCTTGGTCTGCGGCCTCAAACTCCCGGGTCGCATCATCAGGCTTTTGCTGTCTGGCGTAAGCCATTTGAAGCCCTTTGTGGCCTCTCGCGAGGCTTCGAATCAGCGTCGTATTTCCTGGACGAGTTTCTAACTGGGACTGAGATAACTGGCAAACCCGTTTAAAGCACTCTATGCTTTCCTCAAGTTGACTACGTGATTGCCAGTCAAGGGCGAGCCGATCAAAGGCGCTAATTAGTTGATCAGCGACCTTTGGCGAGTACATCTCTTGGCTGCTGTCAATCTGCTTGCACAGTTTGGCAACTTCATCAAAGACCATTCTTTTCTCCTCGCCTCGATCAGCGGAAGTGATTTGAAGAGCGTAGTCCGACAAAGTCCAAGCCAACTGTATTTTGTCCGGCACTGAGTCCGTCCTAGAACGTAATTGCCTGAGAAGGTCGATCGATCGTTGAAATAGTACCTCCGAAGCTTTTGTATCGCCGATTTGAAAAACTACCATGGCGCGTTCCTTTTTCCCTAAGGCAATGGACCGTAGCAGTTCATCTCTCAAATTGTCATCAGTATGGTCCTCAGCAAGTTTTTCCAAAATCTTGATCATCTCTCCATAATGCTTGTTCGCCGTTTCGGTCTGCCCAAGTTCATTACAAATCTCAGCCAGTCGGTGATAGACATCTGCCAAGTCACGCAGTTGATCGAAATCCTGCGTTGGTTGTTGGACTAGGTCGGAATAGTAGGTCTGAGCCTTTTCCAACAACTTTCTTCGCAGCAATTCCAATCCAGACTGCTTCAACTCTTCATTCTCGGCAATCTCCGTCAGGTACTCGTTGATGGCCCCCGCTGCCAACTCCGAATTTCGTTGAGCTACCTTGGAGTTGCTTATTGCAGCCTGTTCATTTAGGTTGGCGACTTGTTCATTTTCTTTGGCGGCAATTGCATTCTGATTGGCCACGCGATACATGTAGGATGTAGCAATCAAACCAAGTGAGAGAGAACTGATAACTCCTCCTACCAATCCAGCAACCAGAGGATTTCGTCGAGACCATTTCACTAGTCGTGCAAAGCCAGAGATTGGACGTGCGGCGATCGGTTGCCCTTGCAAAAATCTCTGCAAGTCCTCGGCAACTTGTTTTGCATTTTCATAGCGATCCTTGGGTTCGCGCTGAAGGCACTTATGAGCGATTGTGGCCAAATCGACAGGCACATTGGGCTGGAGCGATCGAATAGCCACTGGCTCTTGCTTGGCTAAAAGCCTCAGAGTCTCCATAGCTGTTTCGCCGCGAATTGGCGGTCGCCCAGTGAGACACTCGTAAAGAATTGCACCCAACGCATAGATATCCATCGGTGCTAGCGAGGTTGACTTCTTACCCAGTAATTGTTCTGGAGCGAGATAGGCGGGTGTTCCCAGTAAATCGCCGGTCTGGGTTTGTGTGCAGTCGTCTTCAATTTGTCGAGCTAAGCCAAAATCAGCAACTCGAACCTCGAGCTGTCCTTCCGGATTTTTTGAACCGGCATTATTGACCAATAGCAAATTTCCAGGCTTCAAATCCCGATGCACCACGCCCACGCTGTGCGCGGCATCTATTCCCAACGCCGCCTGCCTGACTAGATCCGCAGCCAGACGAGTTGACAACATTCCCTGTCGCAACAAATCTGACAACGTACCCGCTTCGCAATATTGCATCGCGATGTACGGTCCAGAGTCCGATTCGCCCGTATCGTATATTGCAACTACGTGAGGGCTATCGAGGCTGGCAATGAGCTTTGCCTCGCGACGAAACCGGCTAGCAATCGAGTCAACTTCGCGACTCGCTCGATTCAATATCTTAAGCGCCACAGTTCTACGCAGCCTAGTATCGATAGCCTCGTAGACCGTTCCCATGCCTCCCGAACCGATCTGCTTGACCACTTCGTAACGATCCGCAATTAGCTGCCCCGTAACTGCGTGAGTTGGGCTGTGGTGAACTTGCGAATCTACTACCGTGGATTCGCCTTGCACTGGGCAGAGCATATGGTCGATCTGCCACTGAATTTCCAGAGCCTTGGCTAAATGGGTAAATCGCTGCTGATACTCTTCCAAGGTAGGCTTTTGTCCAGCCGTTTCACGCAAGTAAACTTCATTACAAATCAACGAAAGCTGCTGATCGTTCGATAGCGGGTTCGGAGCGGAATTAATGATCGATTCAATTGAAACCGGTGAGCCCTTGTGCCAAAACCACTCTTGCTTACCAAGTGCCGAAGCGAACCACCATTCAACTTTTGAAGTCTGCGGATTGCTACTGTTCTTCGTGTCAATCGAGGGATTTGGATCACTCATCATCGAAACCTAAATCTAAAGCAACTCGCCTAGCAGCACGAGACAATCGTTGACGAAGCGTGGCCGGACTTTCGTTTAGCTCCAAACCAATCTCTTCCCACTGCATTCCCGCTTGACGCATTTGATACAACCTTCTCTCATCATCGTTGAGAGATTTTTCGAATCTTTGAATAATCTCGACATGACCTAACTGTTCGTTAGGGGGTATTTGATTGTTGTCGAGAGGTTCATTTTCGCCGATGCTTGTAGTTCGGCGACGATCCCGTTTGTCCGCGTACTCACGTCGCTGAAACATGAGAAACTTCTTATTGGTCATTGCAACAAGCAAATTTCGGACAGCTTCATCGCTTTCCAATACGAAGTCACCGGCCAGAAATCGCAGGAAGAAACTCCCCAGAACTGATTGGCAAACATCTTTAGAATCAAAGGCAGCTTGCAGGCCGACTCGATCTATTCGATAGCGAATTGTCCGCCGAAGAAAACTCTCGTATCGGTCTACAAACTCTCGTACCGCTTGAGGGTCTCCGGCTTTGATTCGATCTAACAGAGTAGAGAATTCAGATTGCACTACAAACACTCGAGAATTCGAACAGCGACAATTTCGGCGGTATTACCTTTCGCCAAATTGTAGTCCATCTGATGTTCTGTAGCGATACTACGCGAAGTGGAATGTCAATACGTTCATGCCTAAAACAATCACGAAAAAACCGAAGCATAGGCGGTGTACTCATGATGCGTTAGTTTTGAATGTGCCTTCGCCTTCGAAGCAAAGCCAATCCGCTGATGCACAGTAGAACGAATGAACTTGGTTCAGGTACTGCCGTGATGATCGAAACGAAGCCATAGTTGGTATACGAACTCTCGGCGATTATAGGTTGCAGCGGATCATCATCAAGCAATTCCAAGTTCTGAAAGTACGTCAAGGCTGAGTTCTTAACTAGCTCAATTCTAAATGTTCCTGTAGAGCTATCTGGATTTGGTGTGATATGCTGAAGCTCCAGTCTGGCCAGTAGCGATGGTGAGGATGGAGTAGCTGAAAAATTGATATTCCCTGCCGATCGGTTATCCCCACCAGACAGTTGATCCTTCGCCGTGTCTTGCCTGGTTGCAGCGAAGTTGATTGCATCTGCAGATCCTGCAAAGATGTAGTTAGCCAAGAACTGCTCAGAATTACTTTGCCGATCGATGTCGTTTGGCGCCGTTAGTGAGAAACTGGAACGAAATTCCAAAGTTCCTCCGTTGACCGTATTTACCTCGGTAATCTGAAACTTGTAGTTGAAGAGGGAAAAAGAATCCGATGCGCCCGTATTCCAAACTAGCACATCAACATACCCCTTCCCTCCGCTAGTGATTGTAGAGTCTTGGATATCTACCACAAAATCCGCTCGTACAACTGCCGAAAGGGAGAGTAATAGCAAAACAACTCCCAGCCTCTTCGTGGCATTAAAAAAACAACTCATAAAGCAACTCCAAAGTTTCATTCAAAAACAGAAGACTAATCATCAACTAACGACTTGAGTGAATTTGACATCGCGCGATTGAGGGCAATTTGATTGTTTACTCGCGTTCGATCGGTCGAATTCACTGCGCCACTTCCATCCACATCACCATTCAGATTCGATCCAGTCCGTCCAAGTTGAGCATCGACGATATCTCGATCCGCTACAGTTACGCTGTAATCGCCATTGGCATCACCCAAGATTCGACCGAACTCGAAAAACTTGTCGACGGCATCGACGAAATCACCATCGCCGTTTCCATCAATCAAAACGCGATAGAATCCATCACCTGCATTACTTGTCCTTGATCCAGTAATACCATTGACTCCCCAGTCCAACCGAACATGGTCACCAACTTTGTTCGCCGTAAATCCGGTCACGGCAGTTCCAGTCTCGGGTGTCACATTGGTAGCATCCAAAGCAAAGCGTTCAACCTTGATTGGGTTCAACAGCAGCAGTTCATTGATGCCAGTTTCACTATTGAACAGAATGTCCACAAAGCGAATATAGGATCGTTGTTGAGCGCCTAGCTGTACGTCGATACCGGTAGCCGCTAGACCAGACGAATTGAAAGTGGCTGTCGTAACTACATCCGACAGCAGGCCAGGGGCTTGTTCGATATTTCCAGCCGAATCACGTCCAACGCTAAAGAACCGATACTTGTGTGCGACACCATCAACCCGAGCTTGGTAATTGGCAGAAGCTTGATAGACTCCACTTGCATTGGGTGCACCGGCTGTCGAGGTCGCAACCAACTCTGCAGTACCATCATCAATCGACACATACAAATCCAAGTACTGTAGTGCCCCACCGCCAGAATCGGTACCGCTCATCTGTACGGAGTACAAACCGCTTGAGTTTGCAACGGCGGAAGTGACTTGCGTCACGGGGGAATCAAAATCACCAACGATAATTTGAGCCTCAGAGGCGACTGGCTTGCTTTCTACATTGCCAACGTTGTCTCTTGCAACGCTTCGAAAGAAGTAAGTTTTGTTGCTCTGAGCTTGGAAAGTCGTATTGGGATTGGAGGCTGGAACTGTAGCAAATTTCGTAAACGCTCCGCTACCCTCCGCAACGTAAAGATCATACTCGCGAACACCTGAAACCTGACTATTAGCTGGCCCGGCCGGGTCATTTCCTGTTACTGAAATTGGGATCGCGAGCGACGTAGCTCGGCTAGGAAGTGTATTTACCGTGCTATTGGGACTTGTAACATCGCGAGAGCGGACCACAACCGACATCGTTTGTTCAACGAAATCTCCGGCCACGTCAGTCGCTCGAACCGTCACCAAAGACGTACCAGCTAGACTCGCGTCGAAGGAGAATCCTAAATTGGCATCTTGAAAACGCGGTTGAACCAAAGCATTATTGGAATTGCCCGAAATGCTAAACAGCAACTCCTCTGCAGATCCATCCAGATCGTCGAAGTACTCGCGAAGATTTGCAAACGTGCTAGTTTGTGAGTAGCCCTGATTGACCGTAAAGGACGGCAAAGTTCGTTGAACATTGGGCAGTACGTTGGGCGATACATTAACTGTCAAACTTCCGCTGCCGCTGGACAATCCATCGTTGACGGTTATTCCGACGTTGTAATTTCCCGCTGCAAGATAGGTGTTTTGCAGTTGGACAGTATGTGTCACCGGATCGAAAGTTGCCGAACTACCTGGAACATTATCGGAAGTGTCGTAATCAACGATCACTTGCCAAGTATCAGTTCCTGGGTCTACAAAACCCACTGACCTTGAGAAGGGCCGACCAGCCTTAACGCTTGACTGAGCTATTCCAATATCTAACGTAGGAGCAACGTTATCGATCTGAATACTGCGAGTCATCGTAACCGGTTGGCCAAGCTCAGTATCGTTTACCACAACGGTTATTGAGTAAGTCCCAACTTTCCCAAAACTCTGTGTGAATTCAAAGGTGTTATTCGGGAAAATCGTGATTGGAATAGTCGTACTTTCCAGATCACCAACTCTTTGGATAGTCGCATTACCAACAAAGACCTCTGCACCTGGATCAGTGAAAGTTCCGCTGATTTTGACAGGGGCGCCTTGAAATGCAGAAGTTGGAACATTTAGAGATGTGACTGCGGTGGGCACATTCTGCACATCAACAACTACGGGATAGACAGACGCAGATCCGTCTTTGTCAGTAATCTTCACTTGCAAATTGCGAGGACCACTAGATGGAGCACTTACAAGTTGAGTCGATTGAGCTACTCCAGTGACCTCAAAGTCTCCATCTCCGTTGAGGTCAAATGCATAGGAAAATCCTGCCAATTGATCCGCAGTTGAATCTGCCGGGCTTACAAGTCCAAACGAAAAGCTGCTTCCCTCAAGGATTGCGGTACTCGGTAGACTGACCGTTGCCGTGGGAGCCACATTGTTCACAGTTACGGTTCGAGTTGTGGCAACCTCGGATCCTGACGGCATGTCATCATCGCGAACTTCCACACGAATTTCGTAGAGGCCATCGTCGCTAGGCTGGAACCAGAAGTTGGGGCTCGACTGACTAACTGAGCTGTACGGCAACGCATTGCGAGTCACGATCCAGTTATAGATAAAAGTATCATCCGCACCCGGATCTGATACCTGAACCGTAAGAGGTAAAGCCGATCGTTCGGAGATTTGCGAGACCCACCCTTGAAGTCCAGTAATCACCGGCGCGACATTTGTGACTGCAATCGTGGCCTGCACAGGTGTACTGGCTGCTGAAGAGTTGTCCGTTACCGAAAGCGAAACTAAATAGGTTCCATTGTCAGTAGGATTAAAGGCGTAGGAGGAAGTTGTCGAAGTCGCAAACGGCAAGCCGTTTTTGGTAACGTTCCAGGCATACGATGCTACGCTGTCAAAGAAGTCGCGTCGGAAACACTTGGCGAAAGCAGAAGTGTTGCCCCTCTGATATTGTTCCAACAGCACCCAATATCGTTGCAACTGGAGCAGCGTTCAGCACTGATATCGTCTGCTGGCTGGCGGCGAACTGGTCGCGTTGCTATTGTCTGTAGCAATAAATGAAACCACGTACGTTCCCTCGTCATTGGGAGAGAACACTAAGTCCTTTGTCAATGCATTTGCGACAGGGTAGGGCAGTCCATTTCGCGTTACCGTCCATTGGAAGCTGAACTGAGCTTTACGATCTGGATAGAGATCGTTGTAGTCTATGTCGGTTACGCCTCCGGTCAACGAGATAATCCCGCCTTCGATGGCTGAACTCGGTGCGCCAATAACGGAAACGACCGGTGCTACATTGCCGACGTTTAGCGTAATAGGTGTCGCGATACTTGACGCGCCATCATCGTCGGTCACTGTCAGTTTTACTACATATACTGATTGATCGTCTGGAGTGAATTGAAGCGTAGACTGATTCAAGACTAATCCCGCAACTGCTTGCCCATTGCGAGTTACATTCCATGCATAGTTGAACTGATCGCCTGTGCCTGGATCTGAAAACGACGCAGTCAACTGAATCAACTGGCCTTCCAATGGACTCACAGGTGCACCGCTGATTTGAAGATTCTGTGGCGCAACGTTTCCAACAGTGACTTGAGTGGAATCACGGAACAGTATTGTCGCTGGATTCGAAGCCAGACTTGCGTACAGACTAACTTCAAAGATACCATTGTCGCTTGGTGTGAAGGTGAAATTTGTTTGTATTGGACCATTACCAACTCCGGAAGGACCTGACGAAAGCAAGACGCCGTTCTTGCGAACTTCCCAGCGATACTCCATCGCCAGCCCGCTGCTCAATGGTTGAATCAGGCCGCTAAACGGAATCGATGTCCCTTCGGTGGTGATAAGATCTGCACCAATTTGAATCATCCTAACTAAGCCTAAGTTAACTCCAGAAGCAACCGACTGAGTCCCAGGGACTGTTGGTGCCGTATTGCTTTGCCAAGCTCCTGGACTGGCAAGCTGGCTACGAATGATTCGAGCATTTATTGATTGTGGCACGCCGGTCAACAGATAATTGCCCTGGGAGTCAGTGAGCGAGAAGACCTCGTTGCTATCCAACTGACTGTCTCCATCTGAATCAGCGTAAACGACGATCCCTTCAACACCCTGTTCAGTGGATTGCATAATTCCATCATGGTTGGCATCCGTGTACAACTTTCCCTGAATTGTCGACGTCGAATTGTTGCTGAAGTCCACGGCCAACTGCGTGGTTTTGGAAGTTCCAAACTGCCCCGGAAGATCTGAGGCTTGCAGCGTCACACGTGAAGAGTTCGCAAGGGAATTGCTCAAGACTAGCCAGTCGCCTCGGACAATCGCATTAGAAGCACTGACTCCAACCGCAGATAGTTCGACAGACGGACTAAATGACATATAGGATGGCCCTGAGATACTGTCAGGCTGAGATACGGTTTGCACAACACTGCCTGAACTCCAATCGTAACCAATCGTGCGGTTGATCTGCGAATTTGTTAGATCATCCACTCGCACATACAACCGACCATTGGGCGCAAATCCCAGCGATGTTGGCTGAGAGTTAACTGGAAAGCTTGCAAATTGCGTTCCAATTGACGCATTTAGACTCACTTGAATTGCACTAGTTGCCGCTACGTACCCCGAAGCTTTGGCAATCTCTTGGACTTCCAATACCGAAAGTGCTCGATTGAAGAATACCGTTTCATCCATTCGTCCTGCAAAACCAGATGCAGATACTCCTGTTCCCGCGGAGCCCAGTTTCTTAGTCGCCGGTGCTGAGATCACTGTTCCGGTGTAGGTTGAAGCACCCACCAAAGTGCCGTTCAAGTACATCTTTACAGTTTTTGCTGCATCATCGCGTACAACGGCAACGTGATACCACTGATTGTTGTTCACAGCCGCATTGGCAGTAACTGACCCATCAGAGGATGACGTATTGGTTGACTGACGCCAGCTCAGCACATTACTGGTACTAAGTGTCAGTGATCCTTGTGAAAGCGTTGTATTTGAAGATGCTACGTCTGCAATTAAGTAACTTGTCTGTACGTCGAAGTAATCGACGTTGAACCATGTCGACCATGTTGACGACCCCGGAACATTTAGTGATGAATTCGATCCTAGGTTCAAGAAGCTGTTTGTTGAGTCAAAGAAGTGTATGGAGTTACCATAGATGCCCGCATCGTAGAAAAAGTTGGATCCAGTTCCACTATTGCCACCAACGGAATCCACGGACGACGAATTCAAAGCCCAATAGCTGACTGCGTTTGGCAAGACAACGTTTTGTGATTGTGCTGTGGTATTGTAGCGCATCACAGAATAGCCATTTGATGAATCACCCGTGATCGCAGTCAGCAGTCCGTCTGGACCTACATCGATATCTCCATTGATTACTGGTAGGAAGTTCATCCTGGACAAAGCAGATCCTGAGGAGTAGCGTTCAACAATATTCTCAGCCAGAGTTACATACAGAGTTCCGTTTTGATCGAAGGCAAGGTATTTTGGCTCGCTGCTAGTATTTGCAAAGATTTGTGCAGTGTTTGAACTAGAAGGACTATCGACCATTCGCAAGATGCGATTGTTCCTTGCAGCGATGTACAATTGACCATCGGGCCCAAAGACCATCTCATTGACGGCTGCACCTCCTGTTGTTTAAAACGCCCCGTCTGAACGAACGCGCCCATTTTACTGTAGATGTTGATCACACCCGTAGACGTTGAAACAAGCAGATCACCATTGGATCGATAGGCCACTCCACCTTGAGATCAAAATACTGATTGGAAAAGAGATCCTGTAGCAGAGTTCGCGAACTGTATTGAGTCAATCGCGCTTGGTGCGATCGTGATGTTGCTCGGATTGTCGGGATCTTCGCTGTAAATGTGGATGAACTTGTTTGATCCACTGGTGAGCGCGATAGGCCCGATCGGCTGAATAACAGGAGCCGAGGAGTTGACTGTATACGACAGTTCCGGTATTTGCACGTTATTGATAGGTTGGATTTCCGAGCTGCCTACAATAAAGTTCTGAACTGTATTGTTGAGCGGATTGTTCTCGAGCGTGAGCGATTTGAGATTAAGGCAAAACCGTGATCGGTTGTCCATCTTGCCCACTCGAATCAGCCGAACAGCATCCGCTGCTACATTCAGCATCAAAGCCGTCAAATACAAGGCCAGCGTCCCATCCGTCTGCATTCCTCGTCGTACAGTCTGCCAGGTCGTTCCGCCAAAGGTTGTACCTGTTGGCGGCAGACTCTGATCGACTGTGCCAACGGCATTGCTAAGTACAAATCTGCCTACACCGACCTCCAATGAGACATTCGACGCAGTAAAAACTGTGGCTACGCCTTGAACGTTTATCGTTCCAGATACGGTGAAGAAGTCATATGCTGTGTACTTCGGAACCGTTGTGATCCAAACTTGCCCCGGTTGTAGCGATTGTCCCGTGGGAAGCATGTTGGCTGGTGCAATTGATCCAGTCGCAAAACCTTCCCGGCGAGAGATCGCTGAGCTGAAACTCATTTGCAACTGCCACCATATCAAATTGGGTGAACTCCCATGGAAGGCTGTACAGCCCTCGCGGCAATCTGAACACAGCCAATAAAGCTCCTTGCTGAGCAGCCGCAGCCAGACTTCGTTGCTGAGCCATCTTGAGCGGAGAAGGCAAGACCGTAAACGGCCGCTCCTCAGCCAAACCTGGAATGGTAGGTGATTGAGTATTGGTGAATGGGTTGCTACCACCTAGGTCCATTTGTTACGTCGCTTGTTTGGGCAATGTAGTTATTGCTCGACAGCATGACGCGACCGCTTGGACTCATCTGAAGTGTCGACTCCAGTAGAGCTTGTAGTGAGTTGTGTCAGACCGCCAGAAACATCGAACACCGTTTGGGGAGCAGTCGACAGAACGGACCCCGATACCAGCACTGTTCCTCCAGTACCTCCAGCACCACGCATTTCCTCCATTCGCACCGGCTGAACCGTTGCCACCTCGACCACCAGCACCACCCGATCACTCTAACATGTGGCCCGCGTCAACCGATGGTGGTTGACCATACGGCACTGCCTAACTGACCTGCTGCTCCAGCAGTACCAACGGAGCCAACCTGACCATCTCCACCTTTTGCCTTTAGCGGCATTTCCGATAGTGACCAGACCCTTGGCGATAATCTCAAATGCTCCACCGCCAGCACCACCTCGCCCGTTTCTCCTTGACCTCCGTTACCGCCATTACCCCCAACTCCACCTGCTCCACCATTTCCACCGATGCCGCTGTTAAATTGCCACCGAGTCCTCCACCTTGCCCGCTTGCACCGCCACCGCCTCCAGCACCACCAACACCACCGCCGCCGACCTCCTGCAATTCCACCACTAATTTTTGAGTAATTGATTGGGCTTGGGCTGTTAACAAATCCATTGATATTGCCTGAGTAAACATCGGGCGCGTCCAATCCTAAGCCACCTGGAGCACCTTTTCCACCAGGCTCATTGGCTGCACCGGGAACTCCTCCGCTTCCGTTGTGGAATCCGCCAGCGCCACTTGAGCTGTACCCGTTGCCAAAACTAAATCCGGAATAAGAGTATGTATTGAATCCACCTTGAATCGGAAACGAAACAAATTCGGAGATCAAACCTGGAAGACCGGCAGCCCCATTGTTACCCTTCTTGCCAAATGGCGAGGAAATCTCGCCGCCTGATCCTCCTGGTGTGCCCCCTGATCCTCCACTTCCACCTGTTCCACCAAGACCAACTACTGTTGATGGCGCACCACCGCCCGGCCCGGGTATGACACCCACTGCTGAAGCATCGATGGTTGCTCCATCAGCGATGTACACGTCATTTTCAACAATTAGAGAAAGCGGCCGTGATCCCTTGATCACAATGTTGCCTGCACCAATAGCTAAGTCCCCATGAACAACCAATTCAAGCACTTGGCCTGATGTCGTCGGATCTAGAGTTACCGTCTTAACAGAGAAGGTGAAAGGCGTACCGAAGATCGAGGTGGCTAGGTTGTCATCACCCGCCACCAAAGTACCTGCGGTCAGAGCGTCAGTATCAATTATTACCGTACTGAATGAGCTCAAAACTGGCGAGATAGTAGCTGGCGCCGTCTTGAAAAGTTCGTTGGCCACGATCGCAGGAGTTTGTTGATTGCGAGTTACTGCAACTTGATGCGATAGGTTCTCATCAGCCGACCATGTGACCTGAACGTCATATGTTCCCTTGGGTAGATTCGGAAAATCAAAGGACACAGTATCAGTGTTATTCTGAGTACTACCGGCAACGGCAACATGCTGCCCACCAGCGAACGAAGTTGTTTCGCTGGATGGAGTCCATTTCGGGCCCAAGACAACATTATTCTGTCCATTGTTGCTGAACTGTTGACTGTCATCGAGCACAATTGCATTTGTTAGCGATTGTATGTCGCGAATGTGATTATCAGCTAGGTAGAGCCGATCCAGGGAACTCAAACCGGAAAGTGCAGCAACATCAATGATATGATTGCCACTCAGGTTCAGTGATTTCAACTTTGTCAATTGCGCTAGCGGCGTCAGGTCAACGAACTGCTGCAACGAGTGATCCAAACTCAGGTTTTTGAGGTTCTTGAGTTCGCCGAGTGGTGACAGACTATTGACTCCTGGCCCATATAGATTTAGGCCGTCGAACTGAACCGTTTCGAGCGAAGTCAGACTTGATAAGGGACTCAGATCACTGATACTAGTCTGTGAGAAAGTTAGATGGCGGAGTTTGGGTGCTCCCAATAGCATCCCTGCCGTCTGCGTCGTTGACCCAACTCGGTAGGCTGGCGGCACAGCCAAAAAAATTGGGCTAGACGCGAGCTATTTACTACTAGCGTTTAGATTGGTAGCATATTCGATTCCATCCAAACTATTAATGTTTGAAACCACGAGCTTGGTCAACAGGCAAGTCGCTGGCTCGTAGCTCTGGGCCAGTTTTCCACTCCATGTTGTGGCAATACCTAACTCCGAGGCAACCGCCATTCGTAAACTAAAATCGGAAATCGAGATAAACGGATCCAGCGGTCGACTGTTGGGCGTAGCCATCGATTGGCTGACAGGCAAAAGCATAATGTTATCGGTCTGGATGTCTCGAATCTCTATTTCGTCGGCATCAAACGAGTCGACTCCCAAACCGCCAGTTAACTGATCCAGATCATCATTGCCAATCATCACGTCATTACCGTCATTTCCGTTAATGATATCGCGATCATTCAGCAAGAAACCAGCTCGAGTTTGCCCCGCCTCCGGCGCCGAGAACATCAATTCGACTTGCCGTGTTCCGCCTGCGCTATGCCCTTTAATGAAATATCTGCCAGCCTTTAGATTGCGCAGATCTGCTGCTTGAACTTTGGATGCTAACTTCACTCCCGATTGATCAAACAAATCAAAATCCACACCGCTCGGATGCGTTACCGTCATCGTAGCTGGAATTTGGGAGTACACGGCGATAGGCGTAGTAAACAGGCTGTCTGGCTCTCTCTCCAACATTAGAACGCTTTGGCTCCATCCGCGATCTAACATTGCTCTTATCGCAGTTGTTTGACTTGAAGCCGTAGTTGATAGGTTGCCAAGCCGAAAATCAACTGTTCCTTTTGGACGTCCTGCGTTAACATAGGCTTGACAGTGCCAATTGAATCGCTTTGTACCCATTGGACCTGTACTTGGCCGAGGGTCAAATAGCTAGTGTACATGCCACTGCCAGTTCCATCGCTTAGGTAAGATCAGACCTCCCGCACTGGCTAAGCTTTTGACGTTGTAATTCCAGTCAATGTCCCGTCACCCAATGACTGAACTTGCTAAGTACCTGCAACTGTACCGTCCGTCCGGTAAAGCTGTTCGAACTACTAGCGAAGTAGACCTTCCCATTGTATTCCGCACTGTAGTTTGCAAACGGCTGCGATCCCGTAGTCGATTGGCGACAGCAGTTGAGCCAAGGTGAAGCTTCCATTGGCTGCTGCTTCAAGCTATACAATCTAGATTGCTCGTGAAAAATAGAGTGTCGCTGACAGATTTGTAAGCTTTGTGGCGACAAGTTTGATGGAATACTGTTCAGCATCGTGCCAGCATCAGTTCCATCGCTAAACCACCATTCACCGCTATTGGTAACGAGATACACGTTCTGCCCAACCAATTTCGCCTGGGCAATCTTAGCGTCAATATTCTTGACGACGACCGGAGTGGTTGAACTGTTAGCGATGAACTGTAGCGTGCCTCCAGAGGTGAAAGCTAAGCCCGCACTATTCCAGTTCGTTTGGCCAATCATCAAATTCATGCTGGAAGCGATCAGGATATTGTTTGATCCGTCAAAGCGTCTAAGCGATACAACGCTTCCAGTCCCAATTTGCGTGAAATAGACAGATTGTCCAACGACGTCAAACTGCGTAATATTGCCTGTTGCAAGCTGGATAGAATTGCCCGTGACTAAATCAACTTTTTGAAGTACTCGATTGTTGGAATCTGATCTGTCAAGATGTACCAGTCGTTGCCAATCAACTTCTGCTGAATGAGCGTTCTGAAGCACCGGTTGCCTGCCTAGGAGTAGAGACTGGCGTATCGACGATCCAAGATGTTGAACTTGTGTTAAGCGTTGAACTGTAGACCAGTTTGGTACCGTTCGTTAATAGCTTGTTATCTCCTGGAAGATGGTTTCAGCAATTTCTGCACATGGTCAATATTACATCAGTGTATGTGACAAACCATTGGAAACGAAGAACAGCAGAGAGCGACAACCCGGTAAAATCAACTTTGAAGTTGAATCGAGCAAGAATTTTGCAAGCAATCGAAAGCAAGAACAAGGCTGCAGATCAGCGACGCAGTCTGAGATACTGGTCGATGGCGAGCTGTAGCTCGACGCTAACGTATCAAGATTGAACTGGTATGAAAGTGGTGTAGCGGTTCCAACAGAGCCTTGTGTTTGCATTGCCCTGAGGTGTGCCTGAACTGAGTGAAAGTATTGCCTGGACGCCCATCACCTAGTCGTCAAAACTCGAACGCGTCGATTCGGCAGCGACAGTGACCGAAAATGAAGTCGGAGTCCCAAATTCAAACTACATGTTCGCCAGTATTTTTATCATTGGCAAGCAGTTGGGCAAGCGACACTGTCAGGAATTGGAGTGATGATTTGGGAACGCCATAGCCAACAAACATTCTTCCAGCCTGCGTTAGGCTTTGCGATGAGCTCGCAGAACTGGAAATCATCACTAGATCGCTAACGTGGTCCCCATCTAGATCCAAGTTTTCTTTAGTGAGAACGCGATCTACTAGTCCGCAAGAAGTTTGGAGATTGAATTATCTTGCTGGCATCATCGAGCGTCAGACTGCTTGCCCAATCGGTGGAGTTGATATTCAGGAACACGTAGATATTGGCTTGGGTCGTCGTCACCATATCCACTTATCCTCGGCAATTGTCAAATCGGTTGTGCCGTCCCCATCATAGTCGCCTGCTGTTACCTCCAAGGACAATCCTATCGCTGGAGGTCCTAGACGACGGATCGATTTAAATCGAACTGTTGTGGTCCACTCGAGCTAGCAGAGCGTCACGGATCTTCTGCGTATGCGTTCCACTTTGAAGAGAGTCCCCGGTAGCATCAACCATTGCAAAATCTGTGTAGCCATCTAAAGTCGCGTCTCAATCGATCTCGGTCGCTATAAAGAACATGCTGTGAATCAACTGCAGAGAAGTCAGAAGCAGTTGATCGAATACTCCGGCCAGTAACTTGGCCTCGTCCTGAGTATGGATCATAGCAATACGTCATCTTTCGCAGCATCGCCATTCAAATCCTACGTTGCGTAGAACCAGGCGATCTCCGCTTCTCTATCCTGGAAAGAGTTGATAGAGAGACCGCGCTGTGTTTGGCTTGAGGGAAATCGAATCGAAATAGACATTGACCGAAGTCGCGCAAGCTCGAACTACGGTTCGAGTTCCGATGGAGTATTGATACGGATCCCGCAACCGGAAGCTGCCCAGGCATTGGTAATTGCAGCATTGCTACTGAATTGATTACTACCGAGCGTGGCTCCCGTTCCTGCCGCTCAGGTAGGCTGATCGTGCAGTTCCTTGCCCAGATTAAGTTCTTTATTTGAGCATTCAACCTGGAAATCTTTGCTGCCCGGTATCAGCTTATGGCTCGAATCCAGCTAAAGAGACCGTTTGTGTGAACGATCGATTATTGGGGTTGCTGCGGAAGGAACTGTCTTCAACTTCTCGTTCTGGGCAAGCCCCAAATGGCCCGGTCGCCGGCGATGAAGCCTGGAACAGCGTGCCACGTTGATTACTAATTCAGGTCGATAGAACTCTGGTTGAATTCGACCAGGCCGTGCTGTCCCAAAACTGCCCAACGCGAGTTGTGACTGTCCCGAAACCAGACACTACGATTTCTGATTTCTTGTCATTCGGGGCATCGGCAGCGTCGCCGAAAGCGTACCGTCAGCATACACGCCGAACCGCTTGCGTCAAACTGAACGGCAGCTCGACGTAAAGTCGTAATTCGGCTTGTACGTTTTGAGTACCTGGTATGACATAGACTGTGATCTTGTTATTGTTGAACTTGCTAACAGCGACAAGATCTGTGGTTTCGTTGAGGTAACCCACCTTGCCCAAGAAAATCGCTAACATCACCGGTCCCTGAAGCCCCAGCCGAAGCCAACTCTGTGAGTGAATATGGTTGTCCTGCAGTGAGATCAATCTTGATGTTCGCCTGATCTGCGATAAGGCTGTTTTGATCAAGCTTGACGGGTCAAAGCAAAACGTACGCAACGCTTGAAAAATCTGCAACAAAATCCTCGAACCCATCCGCGTTGAAGTCGCCGATCGACCTCAAGTCATCTGGAATATGGACAACGATAGGACTGGCTCCATCCATCGCTGGGATTCGATCCATGCTCACCGACTTACTCGTCGAATTGGCTAGGTCGGTCCCATGAGCCCAGGAACGGAACTGGAAATTAGAGGCGTGCCAATTGGCAAAACCGCCGCAATGGCGGGTAACGTCATACTTGTGGAAGCGTTGCTCGGAATGCGATCGCGGCCACAGACACTTGTATGTAAGGTTCCGCTTGTATCGGCAAATGCAATATCTGTTTTTCCGTCTGGAACGGGATCTACATCTCCGAGTGCTCTAATACATAGTTCGGCGTATATGTTGTACAAACGATCAAAGACTGGCTTATCTGTCTCAAGCACAGCCCCGGCTCAGTAAATGGTCTGACCACCAAACCAAACGTACAACATGTCGAACGCTATTGCCGTGCCAGTAGGAAGAAAGCTTGTGTAGTCTTCTACCGATGTTGCAGTGAAGTCCGCATACGAATTGCCATCCACATCGCCCGGCAGCAGATATGAAGGCGCCTTTATCAAAGCCGTGTTTCGATCCTTGATGAGTATTGTCGACGTGAATGATTCCGGTGAACTCGATGCTTCCAGTCCAGTTTGAGTCACGACTAGCGATGGAATCTGCATTGAGCCATCTCTTCGACTCAGCGCAAATCTATTCCGTCTTTTCGATTCAAGTCTCCAAGTGGAACGACATCAAGCCAGAAAAACCTGAAGAAAGATTCGATAGCCCATTGAGCACAAAGGCCGCTGGTGCTTTCCTGCCACGCTACCGGAGGTTAGCGAACTGGAACACCGGAGAATGCGTACAGTGTCAATGCTCGAGGCAATCGCAAATTCACTCTTACCATCCCCGTCTCGATCTCCCAAAAAGGAACCCACAGTTGTTCCAAACTTTGATCCGGCTAGCAGTTGGGACAAATTCGCTGTGCCTGAATCGCCTTCTCCTTGGCCGGGCCTTAACGTCATCGACATACCAACCAAGAAAGTTGTTGCAATGCTGTTCCAGATGAACTCGAATCGATCCAAATGTTGCCTGAGTAGTTGTTCAGCCAGTTCGATGCACCCGGTCGATTGAGGACCACGGAAATTCTTTGGAATTGATTTATCGCACCGTCATTCAGTAAGGCTGGATTTACTGGAGCCAGTCAAACAGGGTTGTCCCATTCGCTGCAACAACGACATTTGTTAAAGTCATTCGGAAAGCTACTAGACTTCAGAAACACGAACAATCGCTTTATCCCAATTCAATGCTTGCCCTCCTTGATTCTCTGTCTGAAGCAACAATTCGATGAATGAAAGCTTCAACAGACGATTTCCAACACCACTTCAGGCTGATCGGCGGAGAAAGGCAGCGTGCACGCTTCTGTACCTGTTTGGAAATTCTGAGCCTCCGAAACGGTTGATGTGAAACGCAGCAACACCTCCTGAGGAGTGACCGGGAACAAGCGATTGACTGCCGGGTTCCAATTCCGATTGATGCCAGTTGACCGTTGTGGCTGCTCCAGAGGCAAAGCTATTGGTTGCGGTAAATCCGCCGAGTGAAGTGTCAAAGTTGAAAGAGCCGAACGTCGTATCATTGCGTACAGTCCAACTGCTGGTTCCATAAACTACTCTGGCAGTATTGTTCGCCTCGATGCCAAGTATGATGTCATCGATTGGATTGACTCCATTTTTGTCCCCATTGACATTTCCCGCCGAGGCCGCGCGAGTCAGGTTCACACCTTCACTGATTACCACATCTGCCGAATCCATTAATGCAATAGTGGCTGGCCAGCTAGTTCGTGGACGTCCCAACAAAATTCGAAGACCTGCGTTTTGCCCTGTCGGTTCACCGGTAAGTACAGCAATATCATCAAGCGAATCCCCGTTGAAGTCTCCGCTGATGAACTCGTAGCTGGTTGCCGGAAGCTGAATTGAAAATGCTGATGTACTCGTCGATAGTTGATCTAGAGTTGTACCGTATGTGACCCGAGCGATTGGACCTGCAGAGGTCGATTGAATCGCCGAAACAAAATCTACGCGACCATCGTTATCAATGTCGCCCAGTGGAATGAATGTAGGAGAATCGACGGCTTGATTTTTAGGTATCAGAACATCGGCACCGCCCAGTGCTGTCGTGTCACTCGCCGCCGCCTTGGTTGTTCGAGCCCACAGATTGCTCTTGAAAGTCAAGCTGTAATCGCCAACTCCTCCTCCAACCTTCAACATGTAATAGAGCGGAACGCCTTGGAACTGATCCACGGGCAATATTGCCCCAGAACCAGCATCCTGAACTGCTGCATACAAACTAACGCTAAAACCTGGTGAGACTGCGATCATTTGAGGCTCAACCGCCGCTAGCCTGGCCTGGCCAAAGCTGTTTTCTGCGACCGGAGTCTTAAGAATATACCAATCTGCCGAATCTCCTTGATGAAGGGTTAGCCCAGATACAATAAGGTCTTCAGCGAGCGGGCCAGCGAGCTTTTTACGCTCTTCAAGCAACTCTCCCGCGCCAGAGACACTGTTGTTGCTTTGGCCGGTCGTGAACTCGTATCGATCAGGTGAAATCTCGATAGAGTTGCCTACAATCCAATCGTCGCCTGAATTTCCAGACAACCGATCATTGCCTCCACCACCCATGATGACGTCGCTTTCGGAACCACCATCAATGATGTCGTCAGCTTGCCCGCCATACAACCGGTCCGCGCTGCACTCCTCCACGAATGACCAAAGGCACCAACGCACCTTGCTGCGCAGCCCCGTCCTTCATTCCCCATTCAAGAACTCCTCCTGAATAGGCTCCAGGAATCTTGTACTCGGAATCTGCGTGAACTTCGTCATTGCCTGCTTGAGTATCGATTACCCACTGTTCAACTGACGTTGTCGTAAAGAAAGCGAAGTCCTGTCGCGGTTCACCGGTCACTGGATCGAGTATCCATTGTTGATTCGCGGTGTCCCAAACTCGACTAGTTGCAGCATTTCGTCGCACTAAAGGATCATACGTGACTGCTACAAAGTCTGGTACAGTTCGACCACTAGCATCGAAATCGCCACCCAGATATAGCACTTGGTCATTGCCTGCACCTCCATCAAATCTATCACTCTGAGTCGTGACGAGCGTTTGTTGAATGCTAGGATTCAAATTGCTACGGGAAGACTTCAGCAGGGGCATTTGATCTGGATAGAGTTGGAAGATATCGTCACCAGCTCCACCCCACATCAAATCCTGAGCTTGTCTGTCTTTCCCTCCACTCAGAACGTCGTTTCCATCACCTCCGATGATCCAATCTTCAAAGCTCCCCCCTACCAGGATGTCATCGCCACTACCGCCCAGTAAAACATCTCGGCGTACGACTTTGACTTGGCTCGACATGTCGATCAATCGTGGTGGATTGTTCGAGCGAAATTCGCCTTGCATCGTCTCAGGATTATTCAGCGTCAATGTTCCGATACTAGACGCAATTCTTGGTTGCAGCTCATATTCAGCTAGCGAGCTACTATTGGGAGATTCGAACTGAACTCTCAGCCTATACTTGCCAGCAACCAGCCCAGCTAAAGAGAGCTTCAAATAAGGCTTTGAAGCATCAGCCACTTTGCTAACAGAAGCCGTAGAACTCGCCAGTGAGTAGATGCTAGCGCGGACAGCTTGGCCCGAAGCCAGCAGCAAATTGAGACTATCATTGACGGAGTCACCTGGAATATCTTGGTCTAATTCAAACTCAAACCAATCTTCGTCTGAGGCAGTGTTAAGTCGAAGACCCGAGATCGTACCGAAGCGTTGCAAGCGATAATCTTCACGTGTCAAATCAAAGGCTGTCGAAGCACTGTTGTTCGGCTCTGCCCAATCTGTTGTCCCCACTTCAATCTGATACCGCGTCGGCTTAGCATTGCTGAACACCTTCAGCCAATACGCCTTATTCAATTGCAATCCATTTGAAGGCCAGCGTAGCAATCCAGACGCATTCGATGAGGCAATTTCGACAAACTGTCCGCTATTATTCGCTGTGATCAACTTGAGCTGCATACCATCGGCTGTTGATAGCGACGTTAGTTTGAGATAGTCTGCCGCCGTTGGTAATTGAGATGCATCTTCTACTTGGAACTTGAACCAATCCTGATCAGTCGGACTGTCCAGGGACAGTCCAGTGATTGTCAAGTTTGTCCTCCAATTGTGCTGAACGCCAGCTTCGTTGCCTGGAGTTTGTGAATCCAGATCAAAGGCTGTCTCACGACTATCGTTTCGCTTAAGACTATCAATGTGATCAATGAGAATCGCGCTTCCGGCAGCATGAATAATGCGATCATTACCTTTCCCCCCATCGGACCAAACTGATTTAGTTACAGTTGGACCAACATTGATTGTATCGTTACCATCGAGAGCATCGACAATGATGGCTTGGAAGTCTCCTTCTGGCGGCAACAGTCCCGCCAAACCTCGTTCGCCAACCAAACCCACTGTCGACTGTTGTCCATCTGACAGACCAAAAAGATCGCGTGCTAGATCGTTGGTCGTAACTACAGTCATCGATCTACCCTGCTGTAGTCCGTCACCATCCAGACGAGTCAACGCTAGCTTTCCGTCGCTAAGCCTTGCATTCACTTTGCCGCTCAAACCAGCTAGCTCCAAAGCTCTTTGAATGGCCTGCAACCAAGACGTCTGAGTTGCCGTTGCGTTAGTCAGATCGACGCTAACAGGCGCTGCGGCAGCTCCGTCGAGCGAAATCGAGAACAATACAGGTTGCGATACGGCTTGTGCGACATTTAGGCTGCGTGCCCCAATTACAGCCTCGCCGTACCAACTATCGTTAGGATTCCAAATCAACTTTCCAGATGCATCTCGGGCTTCGAAATCCAGATTAAGCCGAGCGTCAAATGAAAAGTTGCCGCCGTTGTTTGAAAGTCGAGTAATCAAATGTCGCTGTTGCAGCAGACCTGGTTCGGTAACATAGTCGACAGTAATCACATCATCCAGATTGCTTCCACCGTAGTACCAGACCTTGCTGGTTGATTTCGCGTACTGCTTCCATTCGTCGCCAGCGAGCCCAGAATCAAATGATTCGAAGCTATTGCCTCGTCTATCGAAGATCGCGTCGGTACCACTTACTGCACCATTGCCGAACAAAAAGTCTAGCCCTGTTCCTCCATACAATCCATCGGCTCGTGGTCCTCCCATAACTCGGTTCAAGCCAGTGTCTTGAATTGTTCTAGCTGGTCGCTTTGGCCCAGTTATGTTCTGGTCTTCATCCAGAATGCCGTCACCAATTGGATTTCCGCTATCATCGAATGCGCCGATATGGTCACCGCCATCTGTGAACAGAGTGCCGGAACTGTTGACATAAACTCCAAAATCCTCAGCGGGAGACACAACCATAGACTGTGTCGAAGTGAGCACTAATCGTCCTTGACTTAGCGTGGCGTTCACCAAGCCAGAAAGGCTCGTCGCTGCCAAGGCCGTGTTGACGTCCGCGACAAGGTCTGCAAGCGTTGTATTGTTTGAGTCACTGGGAACACGAACTTTGACGGGCAATCCGGATCCGAGCGCCAAGCTGAACACCGCGTCATCGTGGAGGACTCCACCAGTGGGCAATCGGAAGTTACCAGTCAGCGTAAATTGGTTATTTGCAAAAACGGCAGGCTGCATGTTGGTCAACTGCAACTCACCAAGTCCGCCATTCGGATCGAATGACCATGCAAATAGTTGGTTCGTTCCCTGGCCGCCAATCAAATCGTCGTTTCCACTACCAGCAAACAAACGATCGTGATCATCCGATTCACCTTGTTCGGGTCCTCCGTCTCCCCAAAGTTGATCATCTCCGGCAAAGCCATAGATAACGTCATCACCTCGACCACCGTCCAATCGATCTCTGGCGTTGGAGCCGACCACAACGTCGTTGCCGTCACCTGCATTGACGACCGTAACCCAATCATCACTGCGAGAAATCAAGTCGGAAACATCAAGTGGCTTTACATCGAAAATGGGCGTAGTGGATATAAAAAAGGGCTGTGGAGTACTGACGAACTCAACCCGGTCATCACCGCCTAAACCCGTGACTTGGAATTGTTCGATCAGCGGTACGCCATTGCTATCCTGTGGATCATTAAACTGCCGCCAGTTAGCCGTAAACACTCGATTGTAGGAATCGTGACTGATCTGGACTGCAAGCTTCGTTTGCACGAGCGTTGTGCCAGACGGTGTGACCTCGACCTGCCCAATTCGAATCGTATCGTCAACGTCCGTTCCACTAATGATCAAAATGTCCGTTGCATTATCATCGACGACGTTTTGCTCTTGGCCGTTGATGACGGTGAATGGACCATGGCCATCGAAAGTCTCGAACTGGTTGGAAGGTATTTGAGCATATAGCGGGTCAGTATCGAAAACAAGCTTATCGATACCTGGGCCACCGTACAGGGAATCGATACCGTTCTGGCCTTCTAATAGATCGGAGTCGAAGCCGCCGTAGAGTTTGTCATTGCCGCCACCACCGAACAGGCGGTCAAACCCGCTGCCGCCCAAAATTGAATCATCGCCACCTATGTAAGCTTGATTTTGCCAAGGAGCATAATTCGGACCGGCCAGAGCATCGCCATAGATTGTTTCGTCACCTTCGTCTCCATATAGCCAATTGCGTCGGATACTTCCATAGATGAAGTCGTTCCCCGAACCGCCGTGGAGTTCGTCGCCGATCTCAAAGGCGATTCAGCCACAACTTCGTTGGCCAATGTGGCATACGAGAGAGCGTATAGGTAGTCGATGTATCCCCTGCCGAACCAGTCGTTGATATTGCAGGTCAAACTGCCTATGAAACTGGTTCGCCGCCGTCTCCGAACAGATAATCTGTACCACCATCTCCAAACAACTGATCAATGCCATCGTCGCCATGAAGTACGTCATCCTGATTGCCCCCACGGACAGTATCTCGACCGGCACCTTGCCAGTGAATCTGCATCGCCTCCACATCTAAATAATCGGAGCCTGCGCGCCACCGTCGATCGTATCTGCTTGACCGCCACCCCAGATCAATCGTCGTCATCTCCACCTTGCAACTGATCTAGACCATCTGAACTCGTTCCGGAGACCGATAAGGTGTTCAGAACTTTCGGTACGTGTCGAACCATACCCAGCTCAACAGACCATATCGCCCCTGGAAAACTTGAGGCTTTCACAAAAAACTGTTCGTCGTCGCGTTTGAAAGTCGCTGCGAGATACTCGCGGTACCACCCCAGATAACATCACGCCCAGCACCGCCGGACACCTGATCATTGCCATCGCCAGCCTCTACAAAGTCATCGCCGCTGCCCGCGTCGACGATGTCATCTCCAGCGCCTGCATAAATCTCGTCGGCACCTGAGCCGGAAGTAATTTGATCATCACCACTTCCAGCCAGGATGTAGTCGACACCAGATCCGCTTTGGATAGTATCGTTTCCTTGATCGGCATCGATGTAGTTGTTGCCATCGCCTGCGTCGATAACATCATCACCTTTGCCCGAGCGGATCTCGTCATCACCGGAGTAGCTAGAGATGGTGTCGGCACCTGGCCCAGTCCAGATCACGTCATTGCCAACGCTCGCGTAAACACGATCTGAGTTTGCTGACTCATTGAGGCCGTTCGGGACTGTTACTTGCGTCGGGATCGGCCCAGATTCAGTTTCGATCGTTGGAGCTGCCGAATGAGTTAATTGAGCCAGTGTAGACAGTGTCGGCTCCCCATCCGGCATAGATCGTATTGTTGCCTCCATTCGCAAAGATCTGATCATCACCTGTATTGGTCCAAATGTTATCGTCACCAACATCTCCATAAATCGTATCGGAGTTTGCGCTTCCCGATGGGCTCCCGGCGAGTACCGTGTCATCAACCTCATCATCACCGTAAATGGTGTTTCGATCATTGACGCTACCTGCGCGCTCTTGTCGACTCCTGCTATAACGATGTCGTTTTTAAGTCCAGCCACGATAAAGTCCGAACCGGCAGCGGATTCAATGTAATCGTCGCCAGCGCGGATCCGAATCGTATCATTACCTGCGAAGGTGTAGATCGTATCCTTGCCAGTCCCAGCAATTACAGTATCGTTTCCAAGGTCACCATAAACGAAGTTATCCCCGCTGCCCGCATCGATTATGTTCGTCGCTGCAGCTTCTCCACTCGACGAATTCGCGAAGTTATTCGCCGGCCTGAATCACATCGTTGTCAGCCCCTAATAAAGACATCTGTCGCTGCCAAACCTGCGTAGATCGAGTCGTTACCAGCGTCGCCCCAAACTCGGTCGTTACCTTTGCCCGAGAATATGGTGTCGTTATCAGCTTCTCCATGGATCTCATCATCACCATCGCCGCTGCTGGCATTATCGTGCCCAAGGCCAAGCCAAATCCACATCCAAGCCGGTTCCGGTATAAACTCGGTCATCGCCAGCACCAGCGCAACAGTGTTATTTCCATCTAGCGCCTTGTTATGGAATCTGCCCCGTTCCCGAACCATCTTCGTTATCACCGTAGATCAAATCAGGTCCCAAATCTCCGTAAGATCACGTCGTTACCATCACCACCTACAATTTTATGAGTTACATCAGCTCGAGTTCCTCGTTCATTGTCTGCGGCAAAATCATGTCATCGTCCGATTCACCAAACAGATCGTCCGGATCCCAAACCACCGCGAATCGTATCATTACCCGAACCACCCCATACGGTATCGTTACTAGCTCCTGCATCGATTAGATCATTATGTTTTCGTCTCGCCCCAAATCTTGTCGTTACCAGGGTCCTTGAATGTATCGTTTCCCTTGACCACCGCAAGATTTCGTCGGCTCGATATTCGCCCCATTAGCTTATCGTTACCGCCATTTCCCCAAAGAAGTCATCATCCAAGCCACCGCTGAGCATCGTCGCGCTATCTCGACCGCGAAGAGTGTCCCGACCTAAGTCGCCAAACAGTACATTAAGGACCGCTTCCGCCTTGCAACATGTCGTCGCCCGGGCCTCCGTGCAACTCGACCGTAAAGTCGATCGAAGCGTCGATCGTGATGCTATCGTTACCAGCCTTTCCATCACCTAAGATTGACGTGACATTTTCATAGTCGAAGGAGATCGTTTGGTTACTGGTTGTTCTTGTGACGTGAATTAGACCATTGGCGAGCTTTGAAACGGTAAACGTATCTGCCTGCTCCGTCGACGAAAGCACTAATCTTCCATTCTGTAACGATGCGGGCTTCGATATGTCGGACTCAGGTACTATTGAACGGCAAACCGTTCCCCAATTCTCCTCAAAACTTCCATAGTTGACCTCTGAATCAAGGATCGTGATATCGCCCAAAATAGGCACAGAAGCCTTTATCTTTGCAAAAGACTTCAAGCCACCGCTAATCTTGCCTTGAATATCAAAAGCACAACCCGCACCGGCTTGCATGTTGTGATAAAGTTCGTCCCAATGCACTAATCCATCATTGTCTGATCCGTCCTTGAGATCAAAAGTACCTTTTGCCGTTAATCCTCCACCGATGCCAACATCAAAGGTGTAATCCAAGCCAATTAGTTTTGCCGCGACAGATGCAGGCGGTGACATTATTCCGACAGCTCCCACGAGATCTAGATCAATGGAAGCTTCCGGCAAGTCAACTCCGTTTTCGTGATTGTCGGAAATGTAGAATCCGTTGAAGATATCCTCGGCGTCGCCTGACTTAATGAACTGCCTAAAGCCTCTAGTGTCAAATCCAACTGCCAATCGAACAGTTGACTTGATGTTGCCCTTGAGCGCAAAAAGTCCGCTTGGCATGTAGATCGGAGTATCGAAGTCAAAAAGAGGTTTACGAGAGGTTGGATAAACCAATTCCCAAGTAACCAACGGAATATCTTTTCCGAACAACAAATTGATTGCTGAAGCGGGGTTTTCGACGATCGGAAACTTAGGCTTTGGCAAAGACGGACCGCCGGCAAGAACATTGCCTAGAACATCTTTAACATTGTTCAGTAAGTCGTTGATCTTGCTGTTGCCAAAGCTCAGCGGATTACCGCTTCTGCTGGTTGGCTCAAGATTCTTTAGTGAGCTTTGCCCTCGCACATCACCGATCACGATATCCTCAACTGGCAATGGCAGGCTGCCTTCCTTCAAGATGTCCAAGATGTCGATGATCTTGGCGACGGAAAGCATGACTCCCTCAGCTCCCTTTAACGTGTCTTTGCCGACAAAAACTTCCGCGACTAGTCGCACGATCCTCATCAAGTTAAAGTCGTTGCCCAAAAATTCGGACAGCACTGGAATCGGAGCGGTTAATACGTCGAACACCGTGTCTAGCGGCTCGATAACCTGATCGAACTCCTGCAGGATTGGACGGATGATGTTGTTGATCGCATCGCCAAGGTCAACGCGAATGTTTCGAATCTCGATCGTTGGTGCATTGCCGAAGCTGGCCGAACCTGAAGTCGTCGATGCGTTGGCAAAATCCCAATTCATATAGAAGTTTGCCGCTATGTTAGGCAGTGCACGGCTTCCAGCAACGGAAGTTCTGAAGTCTAGATTTACTCTTGCATTTCCAGTGAATGTAGCGGCTAAAATTTCGCTCGGCTTGCTGCTGGTGATCTCCTGAAGAGTTAACTTATTGTCGCTCCCTCCCTTAATATCCACCGAAAACGCACCCTGAACTTGAGTTCGCTTAGTCGGATCATTCGAAGCCACGTCTGACGCATCGATCTCTACTAATCCAAGCGAACCCTTCGCGTGCAAGTTGGGCACTGTTGCCAAGACTTGGAATTGAAGTTCATTCTGTCGCCCAGAATCCAGATAAACCCCGAGACTGCGGCTGATTCCCAAACCGACGTGCAGGGACGCTCCCAGTTGAATGTGAACGCTGCCATCCAATGTGAGTCCAAGTCCGGGTATACCAATATCAAAACCCACATCGGCAGAAGCTTCGACAATGCTCTGAAGATCAAATTCGAACAGAACTTCATTTGGGATGTGGTTCAACGTCTGCGTTTGAGGATCAAAGGCGATCCCATCCACCAAGATATGGATGCTCTGCAGATTCGCATTGGCCCCCAAAAGCTTGAGGCCGTCAGGCCCTAAGGCCTCGAACAGTTTCTGTTGAACAAATCCAAGAGTCTTCTTACCGGCTTGACTAAAGTTATCCTTAACCTTGTCTCTGATGTCGGTCAAGAAACGTGAGGCGTCCTTCAATTGATCGCCAATCAATGGCAACTTCGCTCCAAAAGCAATTGCGTCAACGGCTGTATCCAGAATCGTAAAGATGCCATCGATGCTACTAGTCATCGCCAATAGGTCGCCGGCAAGATCGATGGAACTCAGCGCGCTGAGAACATTGGGCATAACCAGAGTTGTACTACCCGCGATGTTAGCGAAGTCATCGATCGTGAACAGAATAGCTGGTGTAGCCGGATCAATTGGCTGGCCTGTCTGGGCGTTGTTCAGGGGAAGCCTTACCGCCAGCTTTCCTTGGCCAGTCAATGTCAAATCGGTTGCCAGCGGCTCGTCGAAGTAGTGCCGTCCATCACCATTGTTGTTAGCCAAGCCTACGGTAAGTGTGACAGGCGCAGTCGAAACGCCAGCGCCATCTGCATCCAGTCGAACGTAGCCACCAGAGATCTTTGCCCCTAATGCACCAACGCCGGCCTCGAAGTTCACATTCTCTGCTGAGGCCTGAATGCCGATGACTGCCTTGGTCGTGTCAAAAACGAAGAGTTTCGGGTTGGCTGAGTTTGCGAAATCTAGACCAAGATCTGCGTTAAATGTGAGCCCACCACTCAGACTTACAATTGAGTTCCCTGACATTGGAACAAGGTTGGTCAAACCTTCAATTCCTGCTTTCGATAGATCTAACTGTAGCTTAAAGGCCTCAGCAAACTGAAATGGAAGATTCGTGTGCAGCTTGAGAACATCGCCCTGAATACTGAAGCTGAAATAGTCCTCGCCTTCGCCGGACCCGCCTGACGGGAATTGATATTCCTTGAATACGTCAGCCGCGATTTGGTTCAGAGTACCGAGAACGTTTTGAAGGTTCGTCGCAGCGGCATTCTTGAACCGATTAATGATGGAGCCGACAACGTCGCCGATTGGAACTAGTTCGCCCAGCGTCTTGCCACCACTGACAAGACGTTCCTTCATAATCCCTTCCTTGTCAAACTTGTTGGCAGCGTTCTCCAAGCCCTCCAACCATTTGATAAGTAGACCAACTTGCATGAAGGCATACTTGGTTAGCCCGGTCAAATTGCCTTCGAAGCCATGTCTCACATTGGTTGGATGATTCACATCATCTATCTCAACGCGATATGCAGGTGGCTGCGTTCCATCAAATCCGACTAGAGACTGTCCATTTAGGCTTGCTTCAAGCGGTAGCCGAACCTTTGCAGAGCCAGACAAATCAACCCCAGTAAACACCGATTTGGAACTTCCGGGCGATTCTAGTGCTCCGGCTAAAAGTTCCGTCATCGTGATGCGACCGTCTTGCTGCAGCCCAACTCCGGGATCTTGCAGTGAAGCAATCACTTTCAAATTTGCATCAACCGTACCACTAGCGATTCCAACCTGAACAAATCCGAAGTTTGCCAGCGCATTCAGATTCGTGCCGTCAATATCAAGCTTGGCGGAGACGTGCGGCGCACCCAAGCCTGTCGTTGGGATGAAAACATGCTTATCCAGAGAATCTCCATGAATTGGATCACCTTTGATAACCCGTTGGCCATTCGGTTGAAACTCTGTAACGCTTTTCCAGATTCCCAACGCGCGAGCAATCATCGAATCGTTAGCCGATTCGACCTGAAACGGCTGAATGGTTCCAACGGATAAATCGGTCAAAATTATCCGCCCATCAACTATCTGAGCATCGACCAAGTTATTCGTCTGGGCGTGGATGACACCCAGGATGTTTCCTACCGTTGCTGAGTTGGCACTCAGAGAATCAAAGTTGATATTGAAACTCGCCCCATTGCTCAAATTGATCTTCATATCCACTTGAGCATCGACGTTTTCATTCAGTGGATTGACACCACCATTAAGGTCTTTGGCCAGGGTTCCTAGATTGATCGGGTTGCTGTAGCCAAGAGGGTTTAGGTCCAGTCCGATCGAGAATGCCAACTCAGCGTCCGTCTGTACCTTGATCGTACTCGGACCGTTAGGCGTGAATCCCGAGATATGTCCGACGTCGATTGCATAGGTTCCAGTGGTCTCAACTGGCTTCCAGGAAGCCGCCTTAACTACGTCAAACATCAACGTGCAGTTAGAGGTGTTGAGTCGGAGGTTTCCAGCGGGTAGCGCCGCATTGACTTTAGCCACAAAATCTTGAATGGTCTGAAAAGCAGTTGCTCCACCCAAGCCCTGTAAAGCTCCGGCAATCGTCTGCCATGTATCCTTAAAACGCAGAGCCTTACTGACAACGTCATCGATTGGGTCAATATCTGTTTTGAAGGTCAGAGCCTTGGAAGCTCGATCCAGATACTCACCCACTGTCTGTACCATTGCGTTGATCTCATTAGCTGAGTAATGAGTCCACACTGCCGAACAGCCATTATTTTGATCAAAGACGATATCCGGGTCACCTGCGAAAACATCTGTGGAATTCAACGACATATTGGTGACCTGGATTCCCAGAATCGATGTCGCTGTTGGAATGTCGAAGTCGACGTGACTCGCATTGACCGTGGAAAAGAGCTGATCAAAGGACTGCGACTGCAGGTTGCCCATCGACATCCTTGCATTTCGCGTTAGGTCGAGTGACGCACTCATATCCAGAGTTGCGTTGTTGACCGCTACATCAGCAATACCGTAGTGGAGCTGAAAGTCGAAGTTATCGGCATTGTCGATCTGTACTTGGCTTGCCAACTTCAAATGGGTCGAGTCAAGGAAAAACTCCTTATCCTGCCTATTTAGGCCAATCGTCGACTGCAAACGAAGCGACGACTCAAGAGGCACATTTACAGTCTGCTTGGAGTCGATTGAAACACCGCGTTCAGCCGCATGAGTACCAAGTTCTAAACCTCGCGTTTTATTTGGAATCGTTGGCTGATAATCAATTTTGAACTGAATTTCATCTTCGTTTTCGGATATCGACACTAACTGCAGGCCATCAATGTTTGCATCTAAGTAGCTCTGCAGTTGCGATAACGTTGTAGTCGGATTCTGTTCAATGTAAGCGGCAATTGAGTTAAAGAATGTCGCTAACCTTACATTACTTTCTGTTGCTTGTCCGACGGAAATCTGGGATGCAGCAACAACTTCAGGGTTATTCTTGATCGAGTCCTGAAGCTTTGTTTTTCCAACGATTGGCAAAGGTTTTGCGGCAACGGTGAGTTTACTCTGAGGCTGAAACTCTTTGGCTAGATCTCGGAAGCCTTGGATCAACAGATCTGTTTCGCC